>QZIK01000088.1 GCA_003599015.1 Desulfobacteraceae bacterium
TAAAGAACTCATTATCGAGGCCTGCCGAACATTGAAGGCTCTGGGCGAAAGGCTTCCCTTTGAACTCAGGGGAGGGGATGAACCCCTGCGCATTGAAGATCCTGAGACAATCAAGGCGGCTGCCGGGGAGGTAAGGCGTTATCTGATGAGACGAGTGCTTTCTGCCGGGGTAGAGCCATGAGGATCATGAGACTTGACCTTTCAGCTTTCGGACCCTTTACCGACAAAAGCATAGACCTTGGAGAAGGCCGGGAAGGATTGCACATCATCTATGGGGCAAACGAAGCTGGTAAAAGCTCTGCCTTGCGCGCGCTCAAATGTCTTCTCTATGGAATACCGGCAAGGTCCTCCGACAACTTCATACATGATCACAAATCTCTCAGGATTGGAGGGCTTATTTCCGATTCCAGGGGCTCAGAGCTCAACTTCATAAGGCGCAAGGGAAACAGAGACACACTTCTCGATTCATCAGGCACTCCAATGAGTGATGCAGTGCTCGAAAGATACCTGCACGGAATCACCGGAGAGTTTTTTGAGATCCTTTTCGGCATTGATCATCCTGCGCTTGTGACAGGGGGGCAGAATCTTCTCTCAGGAAAAGGCGGGGCAGGAGGGAGCCTGTTTGCAGCAGGCACAGGTGGGAGAAATCTGACGCATGTCCTTTCAGAAATAGAATCCAAGGCGGAAGCCCTTTTTAAGCCGAGGGCGCAAAATCCTTTGTTAAACAAAGCGATAGCAAGGCATCAGGATATAAGAAGACGGATATCGGAGGTTTCTGTTTCAAGCAGCGACTGGGGTGAAAAAGAGAGAACTCTCAAAAAGGTCCTTAAGGAACGGGACGAGGTTCAGGGCCTTATCGAGGCTCACTCGGTGAAGCAGATTCGTCTTATGAGGATTAAGGAACTCATCCCCAAGGTTGCCGGCAGAAAGGAGCTTGCGGCAAGACTTGAGGTCTTCGGAGAAGTGGTTATCCTGCCCGAGGAATTTACAAAGAGGCGCCATGAGGTAGAAAGCGATCTAAAGAAGGCAAAAGAAGTTAAGAGAAGGGCCGAGCTTGATCTTGAGCGGCTCCTTTCCGAGAAGGCAGGTATCGCGATTCCTGTAAGGCTTCTCGAAAGGGCCGAGGCGGTGAGGGAGATCCAACAGAGGCTTGGGCAGCATATAAAGGCCGCATCGGATCTGGGTAAGCTCGAAGGCAGTTACGCACAGAACATGTCGGACATTCAAAGACTGATCTCAGAGCTTAAACCCGGCGCGGGAATGGATGAGTTAAAATCCATGCGGCCCGGGGCCTCAGCCAAGGCTCGCGTCCAGGGCCTGGGCAATAAATATCATGCTCTGCGCTCAACCCTTGAGAGGGCAGAAAAGGATATCAGGGAGGCAGGCGATAAAATAAAAAGGCTCAGGGAAGAACTGGCCTTGCTGGAAGCGTTCAGGGACGCATCGAGCCTTAAGAGGGCTTTTTCAAGGGCCAACAAGAAGGGCGATCTTTCGGCTGCGTTGAGGAATACGGAAAAAGATCTTACCACTGAAGAAAAAAACGTGAATATACTCTTGAGCAGGCTCAACCCCTGGTCGGGCACCCTTGAAGACCTGATGAGGCTGACTGTGCCTTCTGTCGAGACCATAAACCGTTTTGCAACAGAATTCTCCGAGATCAGGCTGGAGAAGGAAAGCGGTAATGGCCTTCTAAAGAAGACCGATGATGAACTTAAGGTCCTGAGGCAGAAGATCAGGGCGGTTGAAATGGCAGGAGTTGTCCCCACCGAAAAGGAGCTTGAAGCGCAGAGGGAAAGGCGCAATCTTGGATGGGAAATTGTAAAAAGGACATGGCTCAAAGGAGAGGATGTCGGTGAACAAGCCAGAAGCTATGACCCTGAGCGCAGCCTCGCGGATGCCTATGAGGATGCAGTGATAGAGGCCGACAAGATCTCCGACCGCCTGAGGAGGGAGGCGGCGCGTGTCGCTGATTACGCATCACTTTTGTCCCGGGCAGGGAGGATGGAAGAAGACATTGGGAAGTTAAAGAGCGACCTTCGAATCCTTGAGACGGAAAACGTCTCCCGACAGGCCGGATGGATTGAATTGTGGAATTCCTGCGGTTTTGAGCCTCTAACCCCTTCAGAGATGAGGGACTGGATTGGCCGTTTTGACAAGGTTATGCAAAGGGCTGAGCGGCTGGGCGAACTCAAGGCCGACATAGAGACCCTGAGGGAGCAGACCGGTATCCACAGGGCGGAACTGAAGGGGTGCATGGAGTCCCTGGGAGAGAATGTCCCTGAAGGAGATTCTCTGGATAAGCTCCTTGACCGCTGCGAGGCCGTCCTTGATCGAATAGATAAAAACGCAAGGCGCAGAACCGATCTGGAATCCAAACTGTCGTCTCTCAATGATGCTATGGCTGATGCCTTAAGGAACAGGGATGAAACAAGCGAAAAGCTTCTAGCCTGGGAGGGTCAGTGGTCAGAAGCGGTGAGACAAGTTGGTCTGCCGGGAGGGACCGCGCCTGATGCGGCCCTCCTGTTGATAGCAAAACTTGATGAGCTTTTCAAGAAACTGGATGAATGCGATTCCCTGGAAAGGCGTATTGTAGGGATAAAAAGGGATGGCGAGGCTTTTGCCTGTGATGTAAAAACCGTCGTTGCCTGTGTAGCGCCGGAGCTGAAGGAACTGGCTCCCGAGCACGCCGCCGTGAACCTCAACAACGAGCTTTCAAAGGCGCTTCAGGCGGAGACCAGATACAGGGCTATCGAAAAGGAGATGAGGCAGAAGACCTCGGATATTAAGGAGGCGGAAAAGGATATTGCCCTTGCATCTGGGAGGCTCTCTGCGCTTTGCAGACAGGCAGCCTGTGCATCTCCCGAGGAACTTGAGGCACAGGAGATGAGATCTTTCGAGTTTAGAAAACTTAAGGATGCCCTCAATTCCCTTGAGACCCGGATAACAGAGCTCGGAGGGGGCGCGGGCCTTCACGATATTCTCAAGGAGTTGGAAGCCTATAATATGGACGGCGTTGAGGCCGGAGTAGGGAAGCTGGAGTCGGAGCTTTCCGATCTAAAGATTCGCCAGAGGGAACTGGGGGAAAGGGTGGGTGCACTGAGAAGCGAACTTGCCAGAATTGACGGATCGGCTGCTGCCTTGCGAGCTGCTGAAGAGGCACAGCAAATTCTGGCAGAGATAAGAAACACGGCCGAGGACTATCTTGTGCTTCGATTGTCTTCCCTGATCCTGCGAAAGGCAATAGAGAAATATCGGACACGAAACCAGGGTCCGCTCGTCGCCAGAGCGGGGGAGCTTTTTGCAAGGCTCACCCTGGGTTCTTTTGCCGGCCTTAAGACGGATTACGGAGAAGGAGACGAACCGGTGCTCTATGGAGTCAGACCCGGCGGCCGTCTCGTGGATGTGACAGGCATGAGCGACGGCACCGTCGACCAGCTTTACCTTGCGCTTCGCCTGGCTACGCTTGAAAGATATCTTGAAGAAAACGAGCCAATGCCTTTCGTGGTTGACGACATCCTCATCCGCTTCGACGACGACCGATCAAAGGCGGCCCTTGAGATCCTCTCCGATCTCTCCCGCAAGACCCAGGTCCTCTTCTTTACGCACCACACCCGCATGCTTGAACTTGCAAAGAAGATAAACGGGAGAAGAGAGATCTTTTTCAAGAATCTGGGTTAGCCTGGAACAGTTAAGCCCGAGGCTTTGGCCGGAAGGCCCCCTTTGTGGACTTAACCTTCGTGTACAAACGAATGCAGAGAGGAGGCCAGCGCTTCTGTCAAGACATATGCTGCCTGCAGTGCCGAAGTGGGGCAGAGGGGAAAGCATTCCTTGCAGTTCCAGCACTCCTTGGAGGCTATTTCCGGGATGAAGCTGATCTCCCGTCGTGTCCCTCTGTCAACAAATCCGACAGCGTTTTTCTTTTTTATCTCGGCACAATATCTCACACACAGGCCGCAGTGGATGCAAAAGGAGGCCTCTTTTTCAAAACGGTCTCTGTCAGCTCCATATTCCTTGGCAAGTTCCTTTAATTGAGTGGAGTCAGGAGCATGGGCAAGGAGAAGTTCAAGGATCGTTTTTCGGATTCTGTCTATCTTTTCAGACCTGGTTCTCACGATCAGGTTAGGTTCCACAGGATAAAGGCAGGCTGCCACGAGCTTTGTCCAGCCGCGGATTTCCGCTTCCACGG
Source organism: Desulfobacteraceae bacterium (assembly GCA_003599015.1). Lineage (GTDB taxonomy): Bacteria > Desulfobacterota > DSM-4660 > Desulfatiglandales > Desulfatiglandaceae > CG2-30-51-40. The sequence goes on from QZIK01000088.1 coordinate 4,187, forward strand.
TGCAGATTCTGCAGGCTCCATAAGGTTCCAGTTTTTCGTGGTGACAAAGAGTCGGAATAGCAATCCCAAGCTTTTGGGCGGCCTGCAGAATGGTCATTCCTTCACTGGCTTCAAATTTTCTTCCGTCAATCTCTAAAATGATTCCGCTCATTTCTTTTTACTCTCTCTGACTATAGTTCTGGCTTCTGTAGGGATAGGAGGCGGAACAGGCTCCCCGGAGATCTTTTTTACCGCACCAAAGCGGTCCGGGCAGGCCTGAAAGCAGGTTCCGCACTTTGTGCATTTGTCCTGGAGAATTACATGGATCTGGTTTTTACCGCCTTCAATGGCCTTTGAAGGGCATTGCCTGAAGCAGATCATGCAGGCCTTGCACTTTTCAGGATCAATATAAAAGGAAATCAACTCCTTGCAGGAGAGAGCAGGGCATCTCTTATCCCTGATATGCGCCTCATACTCATCTCTAAAGTATTTGAGTGTACTCAGAAAAGGATTGGGAGCGCTCCTTCCCAGGGCGCACAGGGATGCCTCTCCGGAAACCTCTGCCAGCTCCTCCAGGAGCTCTATGTCGCCTTCTTTTCCCTTTCCTTTGGTGATATTGGTTAGGATCTTTAGCATCTGCCTTATGCCTTCGCGGCAGGGGACACATTTGCCGCACGACTCATCGGTCAAAAAATCCAGAAAATACCTGGCCACATCAACCATGCAGGTATCTTCATCCATTATGATCATCCCGCCCGATCCCATCATTGAGCCGGCCTTTGTGAGTTCATCAAAACCGACCTGCAGATCAAGCAGCTCTTCAGGAAGACATCCGCCCGAGGGACCGCCTGTCTGCACTGCCTTGAACCTCTTTCCTCCTGGAATCCCTCCGCCTATCTTGTAGATCAGGTCCCTCAAGGTCATACCCATGGGAACTTCCACAAGGCCGGTGTTGTTTATCTTGCCGACCAGGGAGAAGATCTTTGTGCCTTTGCTTTTTTCGGTTCCGAATTCGGTGAACCAGTCAGCCCCCTTGTTGATGATGAGCGGTACATTGGCCCATGTCTCAACATTGTTCAAAACGCTGGGTCTGTCCCAGACTCCCTTGACCGCTGTGTGTATGTACTTGGGCCTTGGCTCTCCCGCCTTGCCTTCCAGCGCGGTCATGAGCGCACTGGATTCTCCGCATACAAAAGCTCCGGATCCCCTGTGCACCTTGATGTTGAAATCAAATCCGGAACCAAGAATATCTTTACCCAGGAAGCCGTACTCTTCTGCCTGATTAATCGCGATGGTGACATTTTCCACTGCAAGTGGATATTCCTGCCTGACGTAGATGTATCCCTCGCTTGATCCAACTGCGTAGGCCCCTATGATCAATCCCTCGAGAACCGAATGAGGATTTCCCTCAAGAAGGCTTCTGTCCATGTAAGCCCCGGGGTCTCCCTCGTCCGCGTTTACGATCACATACTTGATATCGCCCGGCGCATTGCGGGATTCTTCCCACTTCCTTCCTGTCGGAAACCCTCCTCCACCCCTTCCTCTCAGGTTGGATTTTTTGACCTCCTCCAGTACCCTGCCGGCAGTCATCTGGAAAAGGGCCTTAGCAAGGGCTGAATAGCCGCCGATCGCCAGATAGTCTTCTATGCTCTTGGGGTCAATATTCCCGTTGGAACCGAAAACACGGCGAACCTGATTTTTATAAAATGGTATTTCAGATTCATGCATTATCTTTTGGTTGGTTTTTGGGTCCGTATAGAGTAATCGCTCTATTACCTTTTTATTCTTTATGGTCTGGGAGATGATTTCAGGGACATCCTGAGGCTGCACCTGAAGGTAACATATCTCCTCGGGATGAATAACTATTATGGGTCCCCTTTCACAAAATCCATGGCATCCTGTTCTCCTGACATCAACATCTGCGCTCAGCCCCTGTTTTGAAACCTCTTCTTGGATAATGGCAGCGACTTCGCGGCTGCCCGAGGCATGGCAGGCAGATCCGGAGCAAAGAGTGATACAGGGCTTATTCGGATCTCTTTTTGATAAGATGATTTTCCTGATTTCTTCCAGTTCAGCAGGTGAATTTATCCGTGCCATGATTTTCCCCTAGTCATATTTTTTTAGCACGTCTGCAACATTGGCAGGCGCAATCTTTCCATGATGCTTTCCATCCACTTCCATTACCGGCCCCAAGGCGCAGCAACCCAGGCAGTTGACGGTCTGGAGGCTGAACTTCAAATTAGAGTCCGTCTCTCCAGGTTTGATTCCGGTAAGGTCCTGGACCGTATCTAGTATGCGGGTCGCACCACGGACATGGCAGGCAGTGCCCATGCAGATATGGATCTCGTGCCGTCCCTTGGGCACTAGACTAAAGGCTTTGTAAAAGGTAGCTATATGCTGTATTCGGGTTAAGGGAACTTCCAGCCTTTCGCTTACTCTTTCAAGTGCCTCCTTGGGAAGCCAGTGATTTTCGCTCTGGATCTCAAGCAATACCTGAATCAAAGAACTGGCTTCGCAGTGATGTTTGTCAATAATTTTATCGATTTTTTCGTTATCCATAGACCCTTTCCTGATCTCATTCCTTTCCTTATCCAATGCCCGTTTTTATAACTCAGGCAGTGGCAAAGCGCTTTTGACTTTCATCATACCTGACCAATCCCTGCCTTGAGGAACTGTTGAGATGTCTTGATACTTCAGACTGGTTCAAGCCTAAAGCCCTGGATATCTCTCCGGTTGAAAGGGGTTTTTCATTAAGAAGCGATATGATCTGGCTTATCGCCAGCTTGTCTATGACCAACTCATTAAACAATCTGTTTACTTCGTCGCTGGCGTAAAATTTTTTATAGGCTTCTTCTGATTTGACCGGAGCTCTAAGCCTCTCTCTTTCCACCAGCCTGATATAGGGAACCAGTTTTCTGGCTGCCTCCAGCTTGAATTTTAATGTTTTTTTATCGTTACCTTCATCCGTGCCGATCGGTCCCAGTTCCTTTACTTTTCTGGTGAAGGCATTAACGGCTTCAGCCAGACGGATTCCATCGCTGGAATTCATGAACTCGATTTTTAATCTCTCAGGGTTGATGCCTATATTTGCCATTATTTTTCTGCATAGAAGCGTGTTGGCCAGGGCATCATAGTTCCCCTGAGTTACGTAATTGCATTCATTCAGCCTGCAACCGCCTATGAACACTCCATCGTGTCCGTTTGCAAACGCTCTGAGTATGAATTCCAGGTCCACCCTGCCGGAGCACATGACGCGAATGAGCCTGATTTCAGTCGGATATTGTAGTCTGGAAACTCCAGCTAGATCAGCGGCGCCGTATGCTCACCAATGGCATACGAAACCTAGAATGTTCGGCTTGAATTTAAGACCTGTACTCATTAATCATCACCTCTTTTCTCAGAATCCCTTATTTGGACATCAGCGGCTTCTAGTTGCTGAGAGCGTGAGGCATGGCCGCATCAATCTGGCTCAAAAGTTCTTCATCCGTAAAGTGTTTTAATGTTATTGCCCCGGTCGGACATTTTGTGTTGCAGAGGCCGTCGCCTTTGCAGAGGACGGGATTTACCCATGCCTTTCTGCCTTTTTTCGTATCAATAAACTCTATGGCGCCGTAAGTACATGCGGTTATACATGCCCCACAGGAGACACAATCGTTTTGTTTTACCTCGCAAATGGCGCCTGAGGCTGTCACCGTATCGCGCGAAAGAAGTGTCAGAACACGGCTTGCGGCTCCATAAGCCTGGCTGATTGCCTCGGGAATATGTTTTGGATATTGAGCCATGCCGCACAGATAGACTCCATCTGTTGCAAATTCGACAGGTTTAAGTTTGGCATGGGCTTCCTTGAAAAAACCGTCAGGGCTTAAGGTTACCTTGAACAATCCTGCTATGTCGTCGGTCCCGGTGGAGGGAATTACAGCGGCGGAAAGCACAAGCGTGTCGGCGTCTATTGCGATCCTGTCCCCCAGAATCGGATCAGCGACGTTGATCCTTAAAATACCGGCTCCGCCTTCCTCGACAGACTCCACCTGCGGTTGGTTTTCAGTGTCGTATCGGATGAACTTTACGTCTTTGTTGGAAGCCTCCCGGTAAAAATCCTCCCTGAAACCGTAGGTTCTCATGTCACGAAAAAGGATGTAGATATCCATGTCGGGATTCTTCTCTTTGAGTTTCAAGGAATTTTTGACGGCATGGCCGCAGCATATCCGGGCGCAGTAGTTTCTGTCCTCATTTCTGCATCCCACGCACTGGATCATAACCAGGGATCTGGAGTTGATGATCCTTTCGTCTTCCTTGATTATCCGCTCCTCCAGTTCAAGCTGCGTCAACACCTTGTCGTCTTTACCGTAAAGGTATTCTTTGGGACTGTATTCCTCGGCGCCGGTTGCGAGAACCGCTGCGCCGTGTTTGATCTCCGTCACCCCTCTGTCGGATTTGACCGTAGTTATGAAATTTCCCACATAGCCTGTGACGTCAATTATGGCAGCGTCGTGATAAACGTGTATTGAAGGGTGCCTGTAAATTTCTTTTATAAGATTTTTCAAATAAGCCTGAACGTCCATTCCCTCAAGTGTGTAATGGATTTTTCTGGCCGCTCCCCCCAGTTCCTTTTCCTTTTCCACCAGGCAGACATTGTGTCCCTGCCTGGCTATTGAGAGGGCACAGGTCATGCCTGCTACGCCTCCGCCGACTACCAGCGCCGTCTTGTTTACCGGCAGATCGAACTCCTCTAGCGGCTCCAAAAAGCAGGCCCTTGCCACAGACATTCGTACTATATCCTTGGCTTTCTCGGTTGCATCTTCCTTTTCCTTTGAATGGACCCAGGAGTCATGTTCCCTGATATTGGCCATCTCAAAGTAATACTGGTTTATACCAGCCTCCAGAAGCGTATCGCGGAAAAGAGGTTCAAGGGTCCTTGGTGAGCAGGCAGCAACCACCACGCGGTTGAGCCCTTTTTCCTTGATTATGTCGGATATTTCCATGGCAGAATTTGTTGCGCATGAAAAAAGCTGTTCCTGGGCATGAACCACATTGGGAAGGGTCAGGGAATATTCAACCACTGAAGGTACATTTACGACGCTTCCGATGTTGGCCCCGCAGTGGCATACAAATACACCGATACGGGGCTCCTCCTGGGAGACATCCTTTTCCGGTGGATATGTCTTTTCCTTGCTCAGTTTGCCTCTCCTGTAATTGAGCAGTTCACCGCATTGGGCGCCGGCCCCGCTGGCTGTAAAAACAGATTCTGGTATATCTGTGGGTCCCTGAAAGTTTCCGCTTGCAAATATGCCGGCTCTGGTGGTTTTTACAGGATTTGAAGGAAACGCCTTGCAGAATCCGTGTGAATTGAGCTCGATTCCGAACTTTTCTGCAAGGCTCTTCACATCAGCCGGAGGAGTAAGTCCGACGCTCAATACAACCATCTCGAATTCTTGTTCAATTACCCCTTCATCGGCATCTGCATATCTAATGAAAATGTTTTTGGTATCGGGGTCTTCCCTCACTATCGAGGCGTAGCTTCTTATGAATCTGACTCCTGGAAGTTTTTCCGCTCTCTGAAAGTATCGCTCAAAATCCTTTCCATAGGATCTTATATCGTTGTGAAATATGGTACACTCAGCATCAGAGTCATGATCTTTGGTTAAAATAACCTGCTTCTGGGTGTATGTGCAGCATACCGCCGAGCAGTAGCTGTTATTGCCAGGGGTAACCCTCCTCGATCCGACGCATTGGATCCAGGCGATTTTGCGGGGATGTTTTTTGTCGGAAGCTCGAAGCACCTCTCCCGTATAAGGACCTGTTGAGCTGAGAAGCCTTTCATAGTCCATGCTGGTTACCACGTTTTTCATCCTGCCGTATCCGTATTCATCCCTTATCCTGGGATCAAACGGCTCAAGGCCGAGAGAAAGAACTATTGCCCCCACATTCAACTTTACCTGTTCAGGCTTTTGGCTGAAATCAATTGCGTTGTTTTTGCAAACTCCCTTGCAGATCATGCATTTCTTTTCTTTGAGGTAGAGGCAGCTTTCATCAATGTATGTCACAAGGGGAATTGCCTGAGAAAAGAAAATATGAACGGCTTTATTGTCAGATATCTCCTGGTTAAATTGATCAGGATAAAGAACAGGGCAATACTCAACGCACGTCGTACAACCCGTGCATTTTTCCTCTATAATGTACCTTGGCTTTTTTATCAGGGTGACCTTGAAGTCTCCTTCTTCTCCTTCAATGCAGTCCACTTCAGTATAAGTCAGGACCTCTACGTTCGGATGCCGGCCGACCTCGACCAGTTTGGGCGAGAGTATTCACATGGAGCAGTCGTTTGTAGGGAAAGTCTTGTCGAGCTGGGCCATGTGGCCGCCGATGCTGGGGCCTTTCTCGACCAGGTAGACCTTGAACCCTGAGTTGGCAAGGTCAAGAGAGGCCTGGATGCCGCTGATTCCTCCGCCTACGACCATCACATCGCCGATGTTGCCCTCTGTAAGACTTTTACAAAGCTGTTCGATCTGTTCTTTTTCCACTTCGCTGTTCCCTCATCAGGTTTTTCGATACCTAAATCAATTCCTCAAAAATTTCCGTGAGCTCTTTAATCTCTATCCTATCGCTAAGATCCAGCGTCAGTCTGCTGTCCTCAAAGTTGGTGATGCAATATGGACACGAGGTAGCCAACACCTCGGCTCCGGTTCCGATCGCCTGTTCCAATCTGAGGTCGGAAAATCTTTCACCCTTGGGTGTTTCCATCCAGATGCGACCCCCTCCACCTCCGCAGCAGAGGCTGTCTGCGCGGGAATCAGGCATTTCTTTTAGCTCCAGGCCGGGAGCCTTTTTAAGAAGTTCTCTTGGTTCATCGTATATGCCGTTATGTCTTCCAAGGTAACAGGGGTCATGATAAGTAACCTTTTTATTATATTCCTTGTTAATTTTAATCTTTCCATTATTGATTAGGCTGAGTATATATTGAGAAGTATGAATGACCTCAAAGTGTACCATAAATTCAGGGTACTCATTTTTAAAGGTATGGTAGCAATGGGGAGAAGAGACAAGCACCTTTTTTACTCCATTGTCAATAAAAGTCTTGATGTTTTCCCTTGCCAGGCGTTTAAACAGTTCCTCGTCACCTGTCTTGCGGATGCTTTCCCCGCAGCAGTTTTCTTTTGAGCCGAGTATGCCGAAATCTACCCCTGCCAGGTTGAGTATATTGGCGGTGGCCCTGGCTGCCTTCTTTAGTCTCGGATCATAGCTGAGATAGCAACCGGGGAAATATAGAATCTCCGTGCCTTCGGTAAATGGTTTGACTGAAATTCCTTCTGCCCAGTTCGCTCTTTTTTTACGCTCTTCGTTCAAGGGGTTGCCTTCACCCACCAGACTTGCGCTTATGGTGCGGACAGGCTTTACAGGAGGAGGAAACACGCCGTATTCTGTTGCGATCCTGCGAAGGGCTACTCCTGATTCTATCTGTTTGACGTCTCTGGGGCACTGCTGAGGGCATCGCCCGCAGGTGGTGCAACGCCATATGTCTTCGCTTTCAATCTCGGTCAAACCGAACGTAGCCTGCCGGACTATCTTGCGCATACTGAATTTTCTGACCCTGTTCCAGGGGCAGACGGCATCGCATAGTCCGCATTGATAGCATCTTTTGAATGCATCACCACCGTTGGCCTTTATGACATCTATTATCTCTTTGTAAGGGGCTACAGTTTCCACAGTCTTTTCTGATCCTCTTCTATGGTAGTTAAGGTGTTAGCCCTTCTTTGACATGCGAGCAACGGTATCCATTACCTTGTCGAGTCCATATTTGTTGACAAGGGTCTCCAACCCCACTTCCATCTCACCCGGAGGTGCTTCTTCCTCTATATCCTCTTCCCTTTCTTCGTATATAAGGGCGTCATTGAGGCACCACTGAACACACATGGGCTCTTTTAAGGATGGATCGCTTTCACACATGTCGCACTTGAGGGGGAGGCCTGAGTCCGGTTCCTTAAAGGCATCCCTGGAAGGGCAGGATGCTCTGCAGAAGGCACACTCTTCGTATTCCTTTCCATCAATCACGTACTTGTCTCTTCCCATGCACTCGGCTGGGGTATACTCGCCCGCGTATACAGGTACATATATGTCTTTTAGCGGATCGCGAACAACTCGGATACGGGACCTCGCCGGATTATTGCTGCTGTATTTGGGCGCAGCGTGAAAGGCGGAGCAGATTACCTCGCATGCCCGGCAACCGTTACATTTATCAACGTCAACTTTAATGGTTTTAACTATTTTCTTTTTTTTCTCACCCATGACGGTTACCACCTCTTAACTTTATTTCTTCTCAGTTTCCGCCGAAGTCTCCTGGGAGGCTGTCTCCTGGTTCTCAGACAAAATGCCCCTCTGCTTAAAGTCTTCGCTTACATAATCCAGCCCCAGTTGATGTAAGGATTCCTTTGTGGGAATTCCCTGGTTGTTCCATCCCTTGAATTTGTAATACTCATCAAGGAGCTTGGTCTCAAGCTCGGGAAATCTATTTTTCCAATGGTCCTCGGGTGGCTTTTCATCTTTTCTGCGCAGGCCTCTTCTCACGTTAAGAGCTCTAAGAAGAGTTCTGTTCCTGTTTGCTGTTCGCGTTAGGCCTTCTTCATCCATGTCAATCCCTGTGGCCAGCGAAATCATTGTCGGGAAATTGTGGATATGATATGGAGGCTTGAGCGGAAAGGAGGAAAGCCCGGCGCATAGTCCCAGTGCGTCGTCAATGTAGTGCATCCGCTCCTGCCAATCAACTATTTCACAGGTGGCTTCAATGGACGGATAAAACGGAATGGATTTTTCTCCCCGCAGTTCCCAGTCCAGGAAATACTGCTTGAACCTTTCGTTTGGTACTTGAATCCAGTCCTTGACAAAGGCTTCTCTCTCTTCCCTTGTGGGAAAAGGCGCCTGGGGGAACTGCCCCTCGATCTGAGTGATGTTTATTTTCTCGCCTGTGCAATACATGAGAAAGTAAATGGGGTTAAGCATTCCCAGCTTGAGAGGAAGCTGCTCGTGCCTTTTTATGTTGTTGTGTGCGTATTTTTCGGCTCCCTTGCCGATCTTTTCTGCCGCCCAGTGAGTACCGTTTGCCAGCACATCCCCTATGCCTTCGCGCCTGACAATCCTGTCTAGCAGCCAGAAAAATCTTCCTTCATTTTCGGAAGGCATACCCTGCATGTCCTGATCCGTAAGGATTCCGGCCTCGTAAAGCTCAAGGGCAAAAGCCATAACCTGCGGTGTTGAGAATGCATCCACGCCATATTCAGTTGCACGCTGGGCGATTCTCAGTCCGAAATCCAGGTCAGACATGGCTGCCATTGTATAGGTAAGTTTAGAGAAACACTTCATCATGTAAGTGGGAAGGCCTGGCACTGAAATGGTTCCGCCGCATTTCATGGGACAGTTGTAACAGCTTATAAGCCTCGTCCGCATGCTTTCCATCGTGTGGGTCCACTGTTTGGCAATTTCCTCGTTCCAGAAATTTTTTCTCCGGTGGCGGGCATTTCCCCAGGCAAAATTCTCCGTGTGCCATTTCTCGTCGTGAACCGCCATCTCCTGCGGTGATCCAAGCCCAGCAAGTATTGGCATGACGCCCGGAATCGGATTTGAGGCACGATGTTTAATGTATTTTAAAATATCATTGCAGAAATTTATGAATTCAGCCGGTCTGGCTATGTTCAGGTCCTTTGTGCCTCTGACGGCTATGGCCTTGAGCCCCTTGTCTCCCATTACGGCGCCTATGCCGGCCCTGCTGGCGCTAGATCTGCCCTGCTCGATAGAGGCGAAATAAACCCTGTTTTCCCCTGCCAGACCTATTGATGAAACCTGTGCTTTGGGCTCTTTCAATTCATGTTTTATGATTTCTGAGGTTTCAATGGCGCCTTTACCTCTAAGGTGGGAGGCATCGCGGATCTCCACCTTGTCATTATTTATCCACAGATACACCAAATCAGGAGATTTGCCGCGAATGATCACCTTGTCATAGCCTGCGTACTTCAATTCCGGCGCCCAAAATCCTCCCATCATTGAATAGGCCATCAGCAGGGTCTGGGGGGAGATGGTGGAAACAATAGTGCGATTACATCCGGGCGCTGGTGTTCCGCATAGAAGACCTGTACCGAATATCAGAAGATTATCCGGAGAAAACGGTTCAGTCTCAGGAGGAACCCTGTCCCATAGTATCTTGGCATTAGTGCCGAGCCCCCCCAGATGAAGTTCGGTTAACCTTGGATCGGTTTCCACCCTTTCAATGCTTCCCCGGGACAGATCAACTTCCAGATTATACCCTGTCTCTGCGTATCTCATTTTTTCTTACCCCTTACACTGAACTTGCAAAGTGTTAGTCAGCTCATTCTTGAAAAATCATTATAGGCGGAGCTGCAATATCCTTAATAAATTAATCTTTTGAAATCCCAAGCCTTACCTTAATCAAGTTCTGACAAGTTCTTTCCTCAAATTGATGAAGCTGCTACGATCAAAGCCTAGGGTCTTAAAAAAGGACAGCAGATCAGCCGAATCCCATCTTACGGAAGTAAATATGTATCTTATGCCATTCTTCTCATAGAAAGAGAGTATCTCCTGGGCAAGTCTTTTTCCTATGCCCTGGCCCATCCATCTGGGATCTACTCCCAGCGTTGCAATCCAAGCGCTTTTTTCAAGTCCGTATCCGCCATAGACGATATAGCTGATCATGAAACCGGCCACCTTGCCTTCCATTTCGGCAACAAAGCTGGCACTTTCGCCGCGCTGGAGCTGCTTTTCTATGATACGCCTGAAGTCCGTGGTGGAAGGCTCTTTGGTTATGGAGGCCTGAATACGATTAATTTCCTGTGTGTCTTCAAGTCGTATGGGCCTTATTATGAGATTGGCGAGTGAATCGTTCATCTTTTCCCTGAAAGGTCTTAGTCTATCCTGATGATCTTGACTAGAGAGCCAACCCAGTCGGGAGGGAGGTAGACCCTGCCGCTGTTTCCACTGAGTTTGACGGTCTTCTCGACCATCTCTTCTCCGTAAACCTCGAATTTAACCTTTCCTTTACCCTCGCTGGGGGCTGTTTGAACGGAGTCCTTAGATTTTTTGTCGTTGGACATATCAGTAAGCATCGTAAGCAGGCTAAGACCAATGATTAGTACAATATGTTGACTCTTAAGTAATAAATCCAATGAGCCAAGAGCTGTCATCAACTTATTGGTTACATTCTAGCTACATCATAACTATGTGTCAAGAAAAAATGTCATATCCATCAAGCTTTACCTTCAGGGGGGAAACCTGATAAGGTGTCCGAGAATTGAGTTTTCATGGAGGGAGCCCATGAATGATGAGCTTTCGATCTACCTGACGGCCACATCCATCATAGATTCGGATCATCCTGAGATAGGCAGATTTGCAGAATCCGTTGTTGATGGTCTGAATGATCCGGTGGAAATGGCGGTGGCACTTTATTATGCGGTGCGCGACGGCATAAGATATGATCCTTACTGTCCTTTTTACAGGGCCGACCATTACAGGGCAAGCTCTGTGCTCAAAAGCGGAAGGGGCTATTGTGTGAGCAAGGCTTCTGTGCTGTGTGCAGCGGCAAGGGCCTGCGGAATACCAACCCGACTGGGCTTTGCCGATGTAAGAAATCATCTCTCCACAAGACAGCTGCGGCAATATATGGGAACCGATCTTTTCGTGTATCACGGCTTCAACGAGCTGTTTCTTGTCGGCAAGTGGGTAAAGGCCACTCCTGCCTTTAACAAGGAGCTTTGCCTGCGCCACAGGGTTTTACCTCTTGAGTTCAACGGCCGTGAGGACTCCCTGTTCCATGCATTTAATTTGGATTCCCTGCAATTCATGGAATACGTTCGGTACCACGGCGTGTTTGCTGATGTTCCGGTTTCTTCCATAGTTCAGGCCTGGAGAGAGGCCTACGGTGAACGTGTGGACAACTGGATCAACTCCTTTGAAACGATCGGAGCGGCACCGGGACGCGATTTTCATGAAGAAGATATCCTGACATGAGGAGAAGATTTATACATTGGCCCTTAGAATCCCTGAATCTGTTGGTCCTCTGAAATCGAGTCTTATTACTTTCTTAGCTCCGGCTTTTTCCAGCATATCTCGAAGTTGCCCTTCCGAGTAAGATCTTCCTTCACTGGTGGCAATGAGCATATTGAGGGAAAAGATAGCCGGGAAAAGCGGGGCAGCCATGGAATCATCCAATATGAACTCATGGATGAAAATCAATCCACCCGGTTTGACGGCAGCAACGGCCTTTTTCAGGATATTGTCGCATGAATCCGGTCCTTCTCCATGAAGTATGTGTGACAACCATGCTACGTCGTAAGATCCTGATATGGGGTCTTTCAGATAATCACCGGGCTGGAATCCAACCCTGTCGGCTACGCCAAAACGGGATATTGTCCCTTCTGCAAAAGGCCTTGATTGAGGAAGGTCAAAGACGGTAGCTTTAAGATCCGGGTTTTTGAGGCAGAAATGTATTGCATAGGTGCCTGGACCGCCTCCCAGGTCCAGAAGGTGTCTTCTCTCGGACAAATCAATCTCGGCGGCAAGGCGTGGGGCAATACCCATGGCGAGGGTGAACATGCCCATGAGAAAGCTTTCTCTTTCTTCCGCATCGGAGGCTACCCTTTTTCGAACCGGTCTCCCTGACTTGACCGCTTCGTGGAGCCTGGCCCAGCCATCCACGAGGTGGTGATGGTGCATGATCATATGGCCTATGTATTCGGAAGATGTTTTTACAAGGTATTTTCTGGCTTCATTGGAGTTGTAATAGGAGCTTTCATCCTTCATCAGTAAACCCATGGCGGTCAGGGCGTTACAGATGGTCTCAACTCCCCTGTCATCCGCCTCGATGATTCGAGCGAGGTCGGAAGATCGCATACCTGAGTCTCCAATCCTTGTAAATATCTCCAGTTTCACCGCTGCATGAAGAGTGCACGTCTGCCAGTAAATCCCGGAAAGACCCAGCAACTCCTTTACGCCCCAATTTTTATTTTCCATATACTGCGCCCCCTTTAATTTTTATATGCAGATTCCCGGCGCTATACGCCTTGACATGACTTTTCAGTATGCCTATACTATAGAAATCCGGTAGAATATATCAAGAGGTGTCAGAAAACTTTCATGAAGTTGACCACAAGGAGCCGCTACGGAACAAGACTGATGGTGGACTTGGCTCAGAATTATGAAAAGGGGCCAACCCAGGTGGGGGATATCTCACGAAGGCAGGATGTCTCGTCCAAGTACCTGGAGCAGCTTATTATACCGCTAAAAAAGGCCAATCTGATAAAGAGCGTGCGTGGACCCAAGGGTGGACATATGCTTGCAAGGCGGCCAGAAGACATATCTGTCGGCGAAATAGTCATGCTCCTTGAAAATGATACCTATCTTGCACCATGCCTGGAGGACCCGGATACATGTCAGAGGGTCCATAATTGCAAGACCAGGGATCTTTGGGAGGCCTTGATGATAGAGGTCTATCAGAGGCTCCATTCTATAAGCCTGAAAGACTTGATTACAAAAGGGCTGAGCCAAACAAAAGATGAAGATCATAACCGTTGCTACAAGCAGGCATAAGGGTACACCCAAGTCCCTTGTGGAAAGCGCTTTCCTGAGGGAAGGTTACGGCATTGACGGTGACGCCCATGCAGGAGACTGGCACAGACAGGTAAGCCTGCTCGCCTGGGAGCGTATAGAGGAGGCTAGAAACCACGGGCTTGAGGTTTCGGCGGGTGATTTTGCGGAAAATATAGCCACCATGGGTATAGACTGGAAGACCGTTCCGGTGGGTTCAAGATTCAGTTTGGGTGAATCCGCCATAATTGAAATTACGCAGCTTGGAAAGGAATGCCACAACAGGTGTGCCATTTATTACAGGAACGGGGATTGCATTATGCCAAGGGAGGGAGTCTTCGCAAAGGTCCTTAAGGGCGGCTCCATAAGACCGGGAGATAATATCTCTCTCATTAACGGTCCTGTTTCGGTATCTCCCTGGCCTGAACGGAGCCCGGAAGATACTCAAGTTTGATGTTATGAAGGGCATTAAAGATATTCCCTTTAATCTTACTGTTTGACCTGTAAATTCCTGCAAGGATATCCTTTATCTGCCTCCTTCTGGAGGTCCCTGCGCTGGGGCAGCCCAAATCAATTTTGGGCCACTCCATTTTCCGGCTCAAGCTCTCTATGATACTTTCTTCTATAAGGTAGAGGGGCCTTATTACAGTGTGCCGTCCTTTGAAAAATTTCTGTACAGGCATCATGGTGCTAAGTGATCCGCCATAAAGGACATTAAGGAAAAATGTCTCTATGGCGTCATCTTTGTGGTGTCCAAAGGCGATTTTTTCGCAGCTCAGTTCAGCGGCAATATCGAAAAGGTGCTTTCTCCTGAGCCTGGAACATAGAAAACAGGGGTTCTCTCTGTTGGAAGGACTGTGCGCAATAGGCCCTATATCGGTCCTGAGGATTCTGTAAGGAAATCCTTGCTCTTTAAAGAAGCCCTCCATACTTGTTGCTGAATCTGCACCGAAGCCTGGATCAACGTGTACGGCGGTAAATCTGTATTTAATAGGGACCCGGGCCTGGTGTTCCCTCAGGAGCCACAGGAGTGCAAGGCTGTCTTTTCCTCCTGAAACGGCTACCAATATGTGGTCTCCGTCTCTTATCATCCCGTGGCAATGTATGGCCTTTCCCATCAGACGCGAGATTTTTTTCATGGAATGAGACATATGGAAGATTATGCCATCCTGGATGAGTAGAGCCTTTCTCCAAAGATGCATGTTCCGAGCCTTATAAGGTTGGCGCCCTCTTCTATGGCGATTTTGTAGGTGTCGGACATGCCCATGGAAAGGCATTGCATCTCTATATTGGGGATGCCTTTTTTATGGATTTCGTCGAAAAGTCTGGCTGTATACCGAAAAAAAGGGCGGACCTCTTCAGGTTCTTGGGAAACAGGCCCCATGGTCATGAGACCCATGACCCTTACATTGGAAAGCTCAGCTATTTCCATGAGCAGTGGGATGAGGTTTTCAGGCATCACTCCTGCTTTCTGGGGCTCTTTTGCGCTGTTGACTTCTATTAAGACCGGCATTGTCTTACCCAGGTCATGACAGGCCCGGTTTACGGCAGAAGCAAGTTTGAAAGAGTCTACGGTCTGTATCATGTCAAAGATCTGCGCTGCCTTTTTTGCCTTGTTGCTCTGCAGGTGTCCGATCATGTGCCATTGGACCTTTGAACCTATTCGGCTTAATGCACTTTCAGCCTCCTGCACATAGTTTTCTCCCACAATGGAAATCCCTGCATCAATCGCCTCCATTATTTCCTCAATTGTGCGGGTCTTGGCTGCGGCGACCACCTTAACTGAAGAGGGGATCTGGGAGATGATTCTCATTACTTTCTCTCTTATCATGATGGTCCTCCCTGATGATTTATTGATAAATCAACAAGGCGGCTGTGTAAAGCGCTATTAGCATTTTATAAGGCATGAAATTACTTGTTGACTCCGTTCTCTTGGAGGTGTTTTGTAAGAACTAACGGGGCGGACAGGCAAAAAAATAATCTAAGAGGCTTTTATGAAAAAAAATCATATGACCGGGTACTCGCGGAAACATCCACCGGGTATTGTTGTGCGAAGAGATGTGGCAGAGGCTGTAGTCCGTGAGGCTTATAGGGGAAAGCTTGACTGTGCAATCGCTTTCAAGATTGCCGATCAGCTTGGGGTTTTGCCTCAGGATGTGGGGCTTGCTGCAGACCTGAAGGATGTTTCTATCGTTAAATGCCAGCTTGGACTTTATGGATACCGCGATAAGGAGAAAAGGCTTATTCCTGCAAAATCTGTAAGCTTTACCCTTGAGGATGCCATACGCTCCTGTCTTACAGACGGGAAGCTGCCTTGCAAAAAGGCCTGGGACATTGCTTTTGAAACTGGCCTGAGGAAGACTGATGTCTCCTCGGCTTGTGAGGCATTGGGCATAAAGATATCCAGGTGTCAGCTGGGAGCTTTCTAATATAATTCCCGGCCTTCAGGCCGGGAATGCAATAATTTTTTATTGATCAGCAACTGCAAGAGCTGCCACAGCCGCCGCCTGCCTTCATGCTGGAACCTATTGAAAAACCGGATCCAAAAGGGGATTCAACGTAGTCAACCTTCACAGGTTTAACCTGTTCCAGCAACACCTTATCTATTACATAAGTGATTCCCCTGTCATCAAAGATCTCGTCGTTCTCTTTTGACTCATCCAGAGCCATTCCCAGGGAGGGACCCGATCACCCACCCTGCGAGAGCATTATACGAATGGGCGGAATTATGGGTCGGTCCTTTAAGAAATCCTTAATCATATCGCTTGCTTTTTGTGTTACCTCAAACATGTCTTTCTCCTTATCTTTTTAACTCAGGCTAAAAAGCCCTCCTCTTTACGGCATAATCCTAAACCTTATTGTTCTGGCTTAAAGCTCAAACCTGGTTCCACCACCATGCCGATTCCATAGCGTGAAAGTATACATTCTTATGAATAAGTCAAACAAAAATACAAGGCAACAAAAAACAACTTACATCAGGATGGTTCTTCCGCCATTCTTAGGTCAAGCCATTTGATTATCTTTTCAGCCTCCCCCCTGAGTTCAGCCATTGCCCTTCCCCTGTGGCTTACATGGTTTTTCTCCTGTGTTGTCATCTGGGCAAAGGTCTTACCAAGTGGCGGATAATAAAAAAGAGGATCGTAGCCGAAACCGTTGGAACCCAACTGGCTGTCAAGAACCAGACCTTCGCACCTGCCTTCGTAGATTAAGGCCGGTCCCCTGGGTACTGCAATGGCGAGAACACAAATAAATGCAGCCTCCCTGTCCTTGCGGTTTTTTAGAGCATGAAGGAGTTTTAAATTGTTCTCCTCGTCCGTCGCAGATTCTCCTGCATATCTTGCAGAGTGCACGCCAGGCATGCCTCCCAGGGACTTGACCATTATACCCGAGTCGTCTGCCAGTGCCGGAAACCCAAGTATCCTGGCGGTAAACCTGGCCTTTATAACAGCGTTGTCTTCAAATGTCTCCCCATCTTCAATAACATGAGGTATAGGGCCAAAATCATCCAGACCACATACGGTAATTTCCATACCCGAAAAAAGCTCTGAGAATTCAAGGAGTTTACCTTTGTTTCTGGTGGCGATAACAAGCGTTCTTTTCATAGTTAATATGCCTTGTATATCGGTTGTCAATCCATGAAAGATATAGTCGCTATCATTCTTCTGCCTTAGTATGTATTTCATCTTTTTGGCTTATGAAAGTATTCGTTGAATCGCCGGCTGCGTCGCCGCCAAGAAGCACTGATTCAATGGTTGCCCTGAGGTTGTCAAGAGAGTAAGGTTTTGGTATGGCCGCAAGAAATCCATAGCGGGCAAAATCAGTAATAACCGGATCAGTGTCGTATCCGCTTGTGACAACAGCCCTTATCTTCGGGTCCAGCTCCCGAAGCCTTTTCATGGCTTCCTTTCCACCCATGCCTCCCCTGACAGTAAGATCCAGGAGGACAAGGTCAAAGGGCCTTTCTTCTTCATATGCCTTCATATAAAGATCAATCGCCTCTGCTCCATCTCGGGCCAGGACCGCTGTGTGTCCGAACTTTTCCAAAATCTCTTTGGTAAGAATTCTTACGCTTTCCTCATCGTCCATTAATAGTATGCGGGCGCTTCCTGGAGGGTCCTGGCAGGGACTGGGCTTCAATCCTATTGCCGACTCCATCTTCGGCCTTGCAGGCAGATATACATAAACACAAGTGCCTGATCCATCTTTGGACTCTACATGGATATACCCTCCGTGTCTTTTTATTATGTTGTAGGCTGTCGTAAGACCAAGTCCCATGCCCTTTTGGACTCCTCTCTCCTTTGTAGAAAAATACGGATCAAAGAGTCTGGGCAGGTGCTCTTTTGGTATGCCAGGACCATTGTCATGTATGGAAATAATTATGTATTTGCCATCCCCTGCCTTAAAAGACGATGAGGAAGACATTTCTCTTCTCATTTCCTTATTTTTAATGGAAATCTCTATTTCTCCCGCTCCATTCAGGGCCTCTCTGGCATTCACAATTATGTTGGTCAAGGCTTGGCGTATCTGTGACTCGTCGTATGATGCAATCCACAGGGAATCATCAATATCTAATATAAATTGAACGGCAGATCCGGCAAGGGCAAGGTTTGCTGAATGGATAACTGTTTCTGAAATTACTCCAGGTCTTTTTACAGGGGTTCCTCCACCGGAAAAGGATATGAATTTCTTAGTGAGATCCTTTGCACTAGTACAAGCCTTCTCTGCTTCAATCAGATTAAAGTGTCCGCGGGAATTTTTTTGCAATTCCATTCGAGCTATATTGATATTGCCCAATATAACGGTCAGGAGATTGTTGAAATCATGGGCGATTCCACCTGCAAGCAGACCCAGGGACTCCAGCTTTTGGGTCCTGATCAGTTCGTTTTCTGCGGCCTTTTTCTCGGTTATTTCCATAAAATTGCCAAGAAGGGCAGGTTTTCCCTCATAGGTTATGAGGCCGGTGCTTACCATGACGAATCTTTCCCTGCCTGCCTTGTCTCTCACTCGCATTTCATAGGGCGTGAACCTTTTTGTCTTGAGCATGTTCACAAGCTCTTCCGCCATCTTCTCTTTATCTTCTGAAATGACCAGATTGAGGGAGTTCATGCCTGTAAGTTCCTCGGTGGTGTAGCCGGTCATCTTTGAAAAGACGGGGTTTACCAGCTTGAAGATCTTGTCCTGGACAATGAACAACCCCACCTCGGCATTGTTGAACAGATCCCTGAATAGTCTCTCTGCCTGCCTGAGGGCAGTAATATCTGTTATGGATGCTACGCTTTTACCGGTATTGCCGATGGTAGAAACCCTGACATAGGCGTCCATGACCCGTCCAAACTTGTCTATGAAGCTGAATTCGTATCCATCGGGAGCCTCCTTGTCATTAGTCCTGCGGGTTATATGATAGCCTTTCATCCTCTCAAGATCTTCAGGCGCCACGAACTGGGTCCATTTAAGCCTTCCCTCAATAGCCTCTCCGGAACACCCGCTCATTCTTTGAAACTCTGAGTTGGCCATGGATATGGTCATATCTTCTTCTATTATGACTGTTGCGGTTCCTGTGTTTTCAAAGACGGTTCTGTATTTCTGTTCGCTCTCACGAATAGCTGCTTCTGCCAGACACTTTGCCGTAACATCCCGGACGGTTCCCCTGAATCCCGTAGGCCGGCCATCCTGATCTCTTATGAGGGATATCGAGAGCTCAAGATATGCCTTGTTTCCGTCCTGTTTGGTTATGCGACACTCAAAACCTTTGACTGCCTTGCCCGTGGAATAGACCTGATTGAAGACCCGATAAGTCTTTTCTGCATCCCCCGGGTCCATGTACTGACGGTTATTTATCCCTTCAAGTTCCTCCTTTGGTCGCCCGGCAATATGGCACATGGCCATATTGCAGAAGGTCATGTTTCCCGCGAGATCGGTTTCATAATATCCGTCTTCTATGGTTTCAAGAATGTTGCGGTATTTCTCTTCGCTTTCTCTCAGGGCCTTTTCGGCGGAGACCTTTTCATCAACCTCCCTTTTAAGTCTTGCATTCGCGGCAACCAGGGCAGCAGTTCGCTCCTCAATTCTTATTTCAAAATCCCTCTGAACCTTCTCAAGTGCCTCTTCAGCCTGGAACCTCCTGAGCGCCTCCTGCTCTAGAAGGTCGAGCCTCTCTCTAAGTTCCTCGTATGTTGGTTTCGAACCCATGACAGAGCTGCCTCTCCTTGATATTTACACCCCCTTGAAATGCGGGGGGTATAAGGGTTCAGGGTTTGCAAAAGACCTTTTAGCATGGTAGCATGGCAAAACCAAGTCCAAAAAAAGGGATCTATTTTTCATGAAAATCCGCACAACCAGTTTAAGGCTCTGGGCAAAAACGGTTACGTGTGTCATCCTGCTATGGAGCTTTTTGGTGCAGCCGGAATCGGCAAGGGCTCTTTCCATAGAAGAGGAAACAACACTGGGACAGGAGTTTTTTTCTCAGGTTAACCGATACTTTAATCTTGTCGAAGATGATTTCCTCACCGAGTACCTAAACTCTCTGGGTCTATATCTTGTAAGATCAATAGAAGCGCCGCCTTTTCCTTTCAAGTTTCATCTGATCAAGGACGGGTCTCTAAACGCCTTTGCAGGCCCGGGCGGATACGTTTTTATGTTTACTGGTCTGGTGATGGAGATGGACAGGGTAGATGAACTTGCCGCAGTTGTGTGCCACGAGATTGCCCATGTCTCGTCCAGGCATCTTTCAACCCGCATCGAACAGGGCAAGAAGATAGGCCTGGCTACCCTGGCGGGCATTCTCGCCGGGGTCCTTATTGGCGGCCCTGCAGCTGGGGCCATTGTCAGCGGTACAATGGCGGCAGGGATCCAGACCCAGCTTTACTACAGCAGAAACGATGAGAGGGAGGCCGACCAGCGGGGATTTTTATATATGAAGAACGCCGGGTTCGATCCAAGGGCCATGGTATCGGTGTTGTCCAAAATAGAAAGAGGAAGGTGGATGGGAACAGACAAGGTTCCGGCTTATCTTCTTACCCATCCTACGGGTCCTGAACGCATGGCTAACCTGGATATCATTACAAGGGAATATACCGAAGGTCCCCTGCCTCCGGAAGCCCATTTTTTTGCCTCGGAATATCCTTTTTTCAGAGCTACCGTCGTGGCAATGAACATGGATTCCAATGATGCAGCAAGGGTGTTCAAATCCGAGATCAAAGGTAACCCGAAATCTGCCGTTGGCTATTTCGGTCTTGGACTTGTGATGAAGGGAAAGGCTGATTTTGATATGGCTTCCGAATATCTTGCAAGAGCCTCTAGAATTGCCCCCGAGTCAGCGGTTGTGCTGCGAAGCCTTGCCGACACATATCAGGCGAGCGGCAGGGTGAATGAAGCGATTTCAGTGCTTGAAAGGGTGCTTGAAAAGGACCGGAATGATAAGGCGGCTCTATTCCTTTTGGCAGGATGCCATCAGTATTTGGGTAACGATGCAAAGGCTGTATCAATATATGAAAAGCTTGTTTCATTTCCCCCTGTAAAGGACGACGTCTTCCATAACCTTGGTGTTTCTTACGGAAGGCTTGAGAAACTTTCCCTTGCTCATCTTAATTTCGGTATATTCTTTAAGAAGAAGGGTGAGTCCAGCAAGGCCAGATTTCACTTCGAGAAGGCCATGGAACTGGCAGCAGGCGATAATGAAATGGCAGACCGCATAAAAAAAGCAATGGAAAGCGGGCCTCGCCCCAAGAGGCAGCAAAGCAGATGAAGCAAAGGTTTGATTGGCGCAATTAGGAAATGAAAAATGTTGGGAAGATTCATTCTGAGGGTGATCCCTTTAACCTTTCTTTTTGCAGTCTTCTACGGAGGGTATCTTGTTGTTGCCGATATCTGCAGACTTCCTTTCAGAGCGACCAACGACGAACTTCACAGGTCCGGCAGCCCTTTAACCCTTGATATTTTGATTCCCGCAGGTGTTCATATAGATGAAAAAATAACCATTGGAGATGTTGCCAGGTTGAGATTAAAAAAAGAGGGCTCCGTGGTGGAGCGGAGCATCAGATATGTGTCAGGCATCATTCCGCCACGGTACAGACTCACTGCTGATCTTATGCTGTTCTTCTTCTGGTCGTTCCTCTATATGATTTTTCTGAGGGTTTTTACATTTGCCGGGTATGGTCGGTCAATGAGGATAAGTCTGTTTTTCGGAGGCATAACCTATTATTTCATGCCTGACTTTTCAGCCGGGTTATGGGACGATGCAGCCTTTATAGGTATTCCGATCCTTGTCATTATAGCGACGTTTGTTGTCCGTCGAAGAAAAAAGGAACGGTATCTAGCCTGATGATCATGGATTATCAGTCAAAGGGGAAACAATCGGCATGGATTTTCTGGCCATAGTTACGACTCTCAGAATCAGGGATTTGGCTGATATCCTGCTTCTGGGCATACTTGTATATCATCTTTATCTGTGGTTCAGGGGCACCAAGGCCTTTAAGGCACTTATAGGGATGGTGGCTATGGGTGTTGTTTTTACTATAGCCAGGACATGGGGTCTTTTTTTGACTACGTGGGTTTTTCAAATACTTTGGCAGGTCCTGGTAATATTGCTTATCATACTTTTTCAATCAGAGATCCGTCAGGTTTTAGAGAGAGTAAACCCAATGAGAGTACTTGGGTTCAGAAGGCCCAATTCATCTGTGGACTGGGCGGGGGATCTGTCGGACGCCATCTTCAAACTCGCTTCTCGAAGAATAGGGGCACTGGTCATCCTGGAGAGATCGGACAGGGTAAATGAGTGGATTACAGCAGGCCAGAGCATTGAAGCGGATGCCGGCCTGGAGATACTTATGAGTATCTTTCAAAAGGATTCCCCTCTTCATGACGGCGCCATCCTGGTCAGGGAGGGACGTCTGAAAAAGGCAGCATGTTATCTTCCCCTCAGCTCTGCGGAAGGTCTTCCCAAGGAGTGGGGGACAAGGCACAGGGCCGCTCTAGGACTCAGCGAACGGTGCGATGCGTGGGTTATAGCGGTCTCTGAAGAAAGAGGGACCGTATCCATTGCCAGAGGAGGGGCTATGACAGGGGTTAAGGGCAAGGAACCCCTGGCCTCGTTGATCTCAGAGGGGATCCTTCCCAAGGCTCAATCCCAGCGCTCCTGGGGGGAAAGGGTTAAGTCCTATTTTACAATCAACTGGGCCGCCAAGCTCCTTGCAATATCAGTTGTTTCCGCAACATGGCTCCTTCTGGCAGGCCAGCAGGATTTTGAGGTGAGCTTTTATGTGCCCCCCGTCCTCAGGAATGTTCCGGCAGATAAGGAGATAGCTGAGCCTGTTAATCCCAGGGTGAACCTTACCGTCAGAGGACTCAGGAGGGACGCCAGTACCTTGAGAAGCAGCGACGTAAGAGTTGAGATAGATCTTTCCCTGGCACACCTGGGGTACACGGTTTTTCCTGTAAGCAGGGACCAGGTTTTTCTTCCCAACGACAGGATCCAGATTGTACAGATAAGGCCGACTCAGATGGAATTCAAACTGCGCAATAAACAGTGAATGTCTTTATGATAGTGAAGTCCGATCCGCGACTGAGAGGCCAGAGTGCTTGCATGAAACAGTAAAGATTGGACATAACCAAAATAGGAAGAGAGGTTAGAGACTGCCATGACCGTCCCCATCGCCGCCCTTGATATAAAGCCGCGCATCCCCGAAAGGTTTAAACCATTAAGCGATCTTGCCCACAACGTATGGTTTGAGTGGAACTACGAGTCCAGCGACCTTTTCAGAAGGCTCAGCCCGGAACTGTGGGAGGAGACAGGGAGAAATCCGGCAGCGCTTTTGGGCAAACTGAGGCAGAGCGATCTGGAGCTCCTTGCCTCAGATGAGGGTTTCCTGGCCCACATGGATAGAGTTATTCAGGAGTTTAACAGGTATATGTCCGAAAAGAGAAATCCCAAGGTCTTTGGAGACAGAAACAATCCTTTTACGGTAGCCTATTTTACTGCCGAGTGCGGAGTTGCAGGATGTCTTCCCATTTATTCTGGAGGCCTTGGCATACTGTCCGGGGATCACCTTAAATCGGCAAGCGACCTGAATCTTCCCCTGGTAGGTGTTTCGCTTGCTTATCAGCAGGGATATTTCCGGCAGTACCTGAGCAAAGAAGGCTGGCAGATGGAGACATATCCTGCCATACAGTTTACCTCAACGCCTATGAAGCTGGTGCGGACCTCTGATGGGTCTCCTTTGAGGATAGCGCTTTCCATGAGGGGAGAGCAGGTGTGGATTCAGGCCTGGCAGGTGGATGTTGGGAGAACCCAGCTGTATCTCCTTGACACAAATGTTCCCGAGAACTCCCCCTGGATGAGGGACATAACCTCCCAGCTGTATGGAGGGGACCGTGACATGAGGATCCGCCAGGAGATTGTTCTGGGCATAGGCGGGGTGAGGATGCTCAAGAACCTTGGTATTGAAGCTACAATCTATCACATGAACGAGGGGCACAGTGCCTTTGCTGCCTTTGAGCGGATACGAAGTCTGAAAGCGGATTCCGGTTTGAGCTTCAACGAGGCACTTGAACTGGTAAGGGTAACCAATGTCTTTACAACCCATACCCCGGTGCCGGCAGGCATTGATATATTTCATCCTGATCTGATGAGAACGTATTTTGAGGATTTCGCAAGATCAATGGGTATAAGCTTTGATGTAATGCTGGCATTCGGCCGGCAGAACCCCAGAGACAGGGAAGAGCCTTTTTCCATGGCTGTGCTTGCCCTGCGTCTTTCAACATGGAATAACGCCGTCAGCAGGCTTCATGGGAAGGTTAGCAGAAAAATGTGGCAGAAAATATGGCCCAAGACTCCGGAGATTGATCTTCCCATCAGCTATACCACAAATGGAGTCCATATCCCGACATGGATCTGCCAGGGCATGGCCGAACATTATAATCGGTATCTGGGTCCCAGATGGATTGAGGATCCGGACAATGAAAAGGTTTGGGAGAGGGTGGACAGAATTCCGGACACGGAACTCTGGAGGACCCACGAGCAGGCAAGGGCAAGGCTTGTGGCCTTCTGCCGGCGCAGGCTGCGTGATCAGATGGCGAGAAGAGGATTTTCCAATCGCGATATGGCCATAGTGGATGAGGTGCTTGATCCGGAGGCCTTGACCATAGGATTTGCAAGGCGCTTTGCACCATACAAAAGGGCGCATCTTGTCCTGAGGGATCTGACGCGTCTGGAGAGAATACTGACCAATAAGACTCAGCCAGCCCAGATCATCTTTGCCGGAAAGGCACATCCCCAGGACCACATGGGCAAGGAGCTCATCAAACATCTCATTGAAATAGCTGAAAAGGACAACCTGAGACGGCGTGTTGTGTTTCTCGAAGACTATGACATGGAAGTGGCCCGCAATATGGTGCAGGGGGTGGACGTCTGGCTAAATACGCCCAGAAGGCCGCTCGAGGCGTGTGGTACGAGCGGTATGAAGGCTGTTGCCAACGGAGCCCTTCATATGAGCGTTCTGGACGGATGGTGGGATGAAGGATACGACAGAGAGATAGGGTGGGCAATAGGCAGGGGAGAGGAATACCAGGATGAGAGCTTTCAGGATGATCTTGAAAGCAGGGCCCTCTATGACATCCTGGAAAAAGACGTGGTGCCTCTTTTCTACGACAGAGGGGCAGACCGATTGCCGCGCAAGTGGCTTTCAATGATGAAGATGTCCCTGCGCCGTCTTTGCCCTGTCTTCAACACCCATCGAATGGTGGAGGAATACTGGGATCGCTTTTATGTGCCTGCTGCTGTCCATGAAGAAAGACTGATGGGCAAAGATAGGGAAGGTCTCAGGAGGCTTGCATCCTGGAGGGAGAAGATCATGTATAACTGGTCGGGTGTCTCCATAAAGGCGGTAAGGATGCAGCAGATCTCCGAACTTGAAGCGGGCGGAACCTATCATGTGGAAGCTGATGTCACCCTGGGAGAGCTGAGCCCACAGGAGGTGATGGTGGCTGCCTACTGTGGAAGACTGGATTCTTCGGGGCAGTTTCTTGACCGTTTTGAGCAGGTTATGAACCCTGTTGAGGTCTTTGGGGACCGATCATACAGGTATGCAGGAGATGTTCAGTTTCAGGAGGTAGGAAGATTCGGAATAAATGTGAGGATTACGCCGAACCATCCTATCCTGGAAAACCGTCACTCCATGGGGCTTGCAATCTGGGCCAAGGAGTGATCAGGAAAGCTCTAGAAAATTTTTAACAACTGGTTGGCCGCTGTAAGGAGCGGGTCCCATACGGGGCTGAAGGGAGGGGCATAGGCCAGATCGCACTGGCTGAAGGCCTCAACGGTCATGTGTTGATGCAGCGCCACAGATGCTGCGTTTATCCTGTGGGCAGTTCCCTCCCTGCCTACCATCTGGACCCCCAGCAGCCTTCCGGATATCTTATCCCCCGCCATGTTTACAAGAATGCCGGATGACCCTGGGTGGGCGTGGGCCCTGGACCTGGATTCGATGACAACCTCGGCAGGGTTGAAGCCTGCTTCCTTTGCTTCAGCAGCGTTGAGGCCGGTTTTTGCCACTTCAAGGTCAAATACCTTGAATACCGAAGTGCCTGCCACCCCGTCCAGGGATGTCTCTTTCCCGGTTACCGTGTCCGCCACTGCCCAGCCGCCTCTGTTTGCCCTGAGCGCCAGGGGAATCCATACCTTTTTGCCTGTAACCACATGAAAGGCGTCTGCACAGTCGCCCGCGGCAAAGATATCTGCATCGGTTGTCCGAAGACACCTGTCAACGGCTACTGCCCTTGAGGGGCCGAGCGCAAGGCCCGCATCAGAGGCCAAATCGCTGTTGGGCCTTACCCCCGCTGCAACGAGAACCAGATCGGTCTCAAGTTCAAGGCCTGAACAAATGAGAACGAGAGATCCCTTGTTTTGCTCAATCCTTTTAATTTGAACGCCTGTATATATCCTCACCGACTCTTTTTCGAGCGTATTCCTTACCATGCGGGCAAGCTCCGGATGCATCCATGGAAGAAACGCCGCCCTCGGTTTAACCATGGCCACCTCAAGCCCCAGTGCGCGGAATGCCTCACACATCTCAAGGGCTATATAGCCCATGCCTATAATAACGGCTCTCCTTGCCTTTGTTGATCTTAGATAATTTTTGATTGCCCTTCCGTGGTGAAGGCCCTTTAAAACAAACACCCCCGGAAGATCAACCCCTGCCAAATCAGGCAATGTGGGGCTTGCACCGGTGGCTATTAAAAGATAATCGTAAGGTACTGAAAAGACTTCTCCTGATCGGAGGGTCCCTCTCACTTTCCGTTCCTTACGGTCAATTGCCTCCACCCTGTGCCTAAGTCTTAGATCTATCCCCTGCTTTTCCTTGAAGGTCCGCGCGTCTCTTACAACGAGATCATCCATTTCCCTGGATTGGTCCGCCAGATTGTAGGGCATGCCGCAGGCGCTGTAAGATACGTCCTCTCCCTGCTCAAAGACAGTGACATCGAGCTCGGGCATATTGCGCTTGGCCTTGCTTGCGGCGCTCATTCCGGCAGCGTCGCCCCCGATTATGACAAATCTCATTTGGGAATCCTCCTTATAAAGAGTCTTTTGCCGCTTCCGGCTGTGATTTCCTGAGAAACAGCATCAGAAACTTACTTGAAAAAAATATGCCCATGTGATTTTGACTTATTTCCGGGAAAATGCAACCCTATTCAGCGGGACAACTATAGGTCCAATTTATGCTTCATAATCAATAAAAGGACCTTGACTTCAAATTCTAAAGGTCCTTTAAGAAATCGGCGGATTAAAACGTGCGTATGTGCATGGGGGAATGGTATTTTCCAAAACATGGTTTACTAGTCAAAGGATATTTGGGTATAAGAAGGTCCTGCAATAATACAGTCGAGAGAAGCTATTTAAAAGGAGGGAAGCCATGAAGGGAGCGGAACTGGATTTTTCAGGCAAAGTTGCTCTGGTAACAGGAGGCAGCAGGGGCATAGGAAAAGGTGTTTCTCTGGCCCTTGCAGAAAGGGGCGCACGGGTTATGATCTGTGGAAGAAAGGAGGAAATCCTCAGGAGCGCTTCCCGGGAATTAAAGGAACTTGGCTATGAGGTGCTTGCCTTTCCTGCCAATGTGGGCAAATCTGATCAGGTAAAGGCTCTCATGGAATACCTGGACAAACAGTTCGGCAAGCTCGACATACTGGTCAACAATGTGGGAATGAACATCCTCACGCCGTCTATTATAGACTCCGACGAGGGACTCTGGGACAAGGTTATTGAGACCAACCTTAAAGGACCATACCTTGTTACAAAGGAAGCGGTCAGGCTCATCAGAAAAGCCGGAGCCGGACGTGTAATTAACATAAGCTCAATTGCCGCCCGCAAGGCCACCATGGGAATGGGCATCTATTGCATTGCAAAGGCGGGCCTTGAAATGCTCACCCGTGTCCTTGCCGTTGAACTGGCACAGGAGCGGATAAACGTCAATGCAATTGCGCCTTCCATGGTGAAGACAGGTTTCAGTAAATTTTTCTGGGGGAATGAATCTCTTCTTCCTGAGATCACAAGGATGGTCCCCATGGGGAGGATTGCTGAGGTGGAGGATGTGGTGGGTTGTGTGCTTTTTCTGGCCTCGGAACTGTCACGTTTTGTGACAGGAGAGACCATTACGGTGGATGGAGGATCAATGGCCTGACAAGGCCTCTTCTATTTGTGATATTTCTCGTTGTTGAGGATGGTGAAGGCCCTGTATACCTGCTCCAGGAGAAACAGACGGGCCATCTCATGGGTCATGGTGAGGGATGAAAGGGAAAATGTTTCGTTTGATTTTGCCAGGATCTCCTGAGAAAGACCCAGAGTCCCCCCTATGATGAAGCAGATGCTGCTTTGATCAAGGGATAGCCTTCCAATCCGCTCTGCAAGCTGCACTGAATCATAGGTCCTGCCTTTGCGGTCCAGGGATATGACATGCTCCCGGGGCGTGAGCCTCCGGGAGATGGCTTCTCCCTCAAATGCCAGGGCGTCTCTTGGGGAAACGGCGTGTTTACCGCTTGCAGGTCTTACCTCGATCCATTCTGTTCGGGCATATCTTTTTATCCGATCAAGGTAAAAGGACTCCCCTCTTTGCAGGAATTCCTGCCTGGTGCGGTCCACCACCACAAAACGTATCGTCAACATGAAATTTCTCTTTCCGCCTCTTATGCCTGCTCAAAGAGGTCCGTCGGCTTTGCTTCAGACCGGAATTCCCGACTTCTTAAGGGCTGCCATGCCGCCCTGCAGATTGAAAGTGTGGGTTATTCCCGCCTGTTTGAGAAGTACCTGCGCCTCGTATGACCGGACACCGGTATTGCATATCAAGACTATGGGGCGATCCCTTGGAACCTCTTCCATCCTTGATCGCAGCTCATCCTGCGGGATGCTTTTCCAGTGGTCCGGATATTTTTTAACAAAAGGCTCTGCGTTTCCCCATCCTCTGCAATCCAAAAAGAATACATCACCGCTGCCCCGGTTCTCCCACCAGGCTGCAAAGGTCTCAGGCTCAATTACCGTGCTTCTTCCCTCTATTATGTTTTCAGCCGTGTTTCCAAGGGCGTTAAGGATGTCCATGGCAGAAGAAAAAGGAGGCGAATAGGGAAGTTCCAGGTTGCTTATTTCAGATATTTTCGGCTGGTGCCTGAGCAGGGCAGCCACTGCGTTTACCCTTGCAAGCAATGAATCTCCCTTTTCTCCCAAGCCCTGGATACCCAGGACCTGTCCTGTTTTTCTGTCAACCGTCAATTCCAGATAAAGAAGATCTTTCTCCGGATAAAAATGCGCCCTGTCAAACTGGGCGACAAAAGCGCTCACAGCATCGAAGCCCTCTTTCCGCGCTGCTTCCGGGGCCAGCCCGGCGCTTGCAACCGAGATGTCGAAAAGCTTTATCACAAAAGAGCCAACCGCACCGTCGAATTCGGCGCTCCCTCCGGCGATGTTGGTTCCGATCACCCTTCCCTGGCGATTGGCCATAGAACCCAGCGGGTAATGGGCAGGTTTTCCTGTTATCAGATTGGGGATCTCAACGCAGTCTCCTCCTGCGTAAATAAAAGGGTCTGATGTCTGCATCCTTTTGTTGACCGAGATGGCTCCCCTATCCGTCAGCCTTAACCCGGCATCCTTTGCCAGATCGCTGTTGGGCCAAACCCCTACCGCCATGATTACCAGATCCGTCTCAAGGACGTTTTTGTCCGTCACGACCGACCGGACCCTTTCGTCTCCATCAATTCGCAGCACCTCATG
>QZIK01000090.1 GCA_003599015.1 Desulfobacteraceae bacterium
CTGCACGTGCCTGTGCGAGCGGCCCAACAACGTTCTTGAGGCTTGCAATCATCTCGGAGAGCTGCGATTGAGCATTCTTTGCTTCGGCCACGGTCTTCTGGAAATCGCCAGTAGGCCCATCCAGTTCACTGACATGACTCTCCACCTTCTTCACATAGCTCCCTAGACTTGACGCTGACTGTTCAAGAACGGGAAGAGTTTGCTGAAGGATCTTCAATTGGGCGTCCGTGGTCTCAGCCAAACGCCGGGCCTGTTGCTCCGCCCCTTCCGATGCCTTCTTCAATTGCCCCATGGCATCGGCTAGGGCTGTCTTGCTCCCTTGGATATCAAAAGATGCTTGTTTAACCGTCTGGCCGGAACTCTGAATCCCTTGCACAGTAGTTGCAAGGTTAGCGGCTTCGCGGGAGACAGCCTGGGTTTCTTTTGCAAAACCTTGGGTCTGTTTATTTACTTCTTCAACGGCTTTAGTGAACTTCTGACTATCAGAGTGAAAGCTCTTAATTGCTTCGCCAGCGGCATTACGAGATACTTCAAGGTTATCAGCGATCCCATCAAAGCGTTTTGAGATCTTCTGCAGCTCAGAAGTTTCCTGGGACATCTGTTCAAGCATCTTCTTTTTGTTTTCTCGCTCACGCTCTAAACCTGAGATATCCGCCTCAATCTGCGCTACCTGTTCTCTAAGTTGTTTTGCGCTTTTTCCGAACGTTTGCTCCTGTGCATGCAGGGCTTCTACCTGCTGCTTCAGGTTCTGAGAGTCAATTCGACCCTTTTGAATATCGGCCTGCAAAGAGGCAAATTCTTGTCTGGCAGCCTGGCTAGCTGCTTGAGCTTGCTCCCTTTCAGCCAAAGCCTTTTCCAGGTTAGAATAAGCCACATTATATTGAGTTGTGATGCTTTCATAGCGGACCTTTGCGCTTCTTTCTTTTCCCTCTAATTCTGAAACCTCGCTTATTAGTGCTTGTTTTCGCTTTTCCAAAGAGGGGAGTTCTTTCTGGATATCAGCATAAGCCTGTTTATCTCTTTCTAAAAGGAGACGCTTCGACTCCACGCTGGAACGCTCTCTTTCGAGGTTTATTATCTTCCAGCCCGATAGCATGGTCAGTAGTATGACCAGGATGAGAGCTATCCACATAGACCAAAGGGGAAAAAAGCTACGATCAAGCGCGCTTCCTGAATTATTATTCAAATCCTTCACTTCAATCTTTTCAGGCTTGTTTTGGCTGCTGACTTCGCTATTCATTTTGGCTCCATATTGCATGAATACTTTTCACGCAAGCTTGCAAGTCCTCACGAAGTTGATAGGTCCAGAATCTAACAACTTTCCAACCCATTCCTTGGATCTGCGTATCACGCCACAAGTCGTCAAACTTGCGCGTGCCGTCCGGATTACGATGACAATCCCCATCCACCTCTATATCGATTTTGAGCGGATTACTTCCCTCCCGTATGAGCGCCAAGTCAAGTCTCCGACTGGAGACTTTGAATTGAGGTCTGGGCTCTAAACCGGCATCTAAAAGCGCATCATACAGTTTCTTCTCCCAAGGAGATTCATGTGGATACCATGGTCCTGGAGGCTGGAGAATAGGCATCCTACTTAACTGGACAGCCAGCTTTTCAATGTGATTAATGCCGCAACTCTTGGCCCACTCACGATTACCTATTACATGAAGTACAGCCCTCGCTCGACTGACGGCTACATTAAATAGATTACCTGTCTCCCTCAAGAAAGAACGGGAACCACCAGGCATTCCCGGTCCACCGCATAAGCTAAACAGGATGACATCCCGCTCATCCCCCTGAAACCCATGGGCTGTATCCACATGGGCATTGGCGCGAAGTAATGCATCGTAAAATCTCGTATCGCTTTCAAACAGAGCGTCCCTTAATCGGTTAGCCTGATGCCTGAAAGGTGTGATAACACCTACAGTTCCCCTAAATCCACCATCCGTTAGCATCGTCCGCATTATTTTTACGACTTCACCCACTTCATCTTGACAATAGCACCCGCTTCCTCCCCCACTCTGAATCTCTCCGTTTATCTCCGTCCAATATATCCCGGGAGACATTCCTTGTGGTGTAACAAGGCGCTTAGGGTCAGTAGCCACACGCAATCTCCCATTATAGAAAACCAAATCAGAGTATCCCGCAATTTCCGGTGCGCTACGATATGTCTCACTCAGAAAAACCGGTTCCACTCCTTGAGTTCCTGCGAAAAGATCATAAAGCGAGGTTTCTGTGTAAGCAAATCTTACATCCTCGACACGCTTAAGACCTAGCTGACGCCTAAGAATAGTATCCCTAGCCGTCGTAAGTTTGGAGGTATGAGTAAGTTGCCATGGGTCGCCTACCACCCCAGCCCTTCGGGAACGGTAAAGTATAGGTATCGCAGAGGGAATATCTGACTGGCTGGCCTCATCCACAATTGCCAGATCAAACATTGCAGGAACCAAAGGAATTCTGGATCCAACTGAAAGGTTCGTGACCGCCCAGCATGGGAAAGCTTTAAGAATGGAAGAGGTAAGTTTTTCAAGAACACGGATTGTCTCTGCCCGGATGTCACCTTCATCCAGGCCAGTTGCCATAGCCCTTAAGGCCGCACGAAGTCCACTAAGCTCCTCCCTATCCACCCCAAAAGGAAGACCTCTTCTGCAACCTTGGTCAAATTCTATGGCACGCGATGCCATCTTAGCAATTCTTTCGCTAATTCTGGCAAGATTTTCTGCCATTTCTTCAATAGCAGGAAGTCTCTTCAGCTCCAGCTCATAAGGGGCACATTCTTTGCGCAACATTACAAACTCGGCTGCCTTTTTTAGCCCCTGGAACTGCTGGATAATGGTCCTTAGGTCATTAGTCCCAATGATTAGCGGAAGGGAGGATAGAGCAGGCAGTTGCCTCAGTTTTGACATCACCTCCATATAACGAGGCAAGAGGACAAGAAGCCTTACTTTAGATAAGAATTTATTGTATAAACCTTTCTTAAGCGACCTAAGATATAAGCCCTCCAAGCTTAGGCTTATTTTCTGAAAACCATCACAAGGAAACTTGCTTGGTTCTGTGTCAAGAAAGGCAACCAATTCCTCTGGTATATCCTTAAGAAGATAGCTCATCTGCTCTACCAGATATCCCAGTTTTGTGCCGGTTTCCGATGAGAAACGCGCAGACCGGGCTATCTCGCCTCTATCCGCCAAGAGAGATTCCAGTTCGCTATTTGAATGACGAAAGCGCTCTTTGGAAATCAGATCGGGTTCCTGAGCAAGTATATCCTTAATTGCCTCAGAGAAGGTAAAACGGAAATTGGGATCAACTTTGGAATTAGTACGGACAATCAAAGATTGACCCTCAGCGGAGGAAAGACGCCCAATTACCGCATCTATGGCCTTATGATTACGGCTAGCAAAAAGTACCGTCTGGCCCTTGAGTCGAGCATTGGCCACGGTACCTGATACTACCTGGCTCTTTCCTGTACCTGGCGGTCCGGTAACCACGGTGATATCCTGGGTTAGGAGTGCTGCAGTTGCTCTCCGCTGTTCTGCGTTGAGCGTGGTAGTGTCAGCCACCAACGCTTCATGAAGGGGTTCATCAGTCCGTGATATTGGAGGATTTTTATTGCCGGCAAAAATGTGGCGCAGCGCAGTTTGATCCAACACTTCATCGGAGGCCTTTTCAATGGCAGATAACTCCTTGAGCAAAGTTACTGTGAACCTGGTTCTTTTTGCCAGCATTAGCACAGCGCGATTGTAAATGCCTGTCTCAAATGGCTCCTGCAGCAGCTCGTCTGGGATATTACTTAGATCCAGAGGCTGCCTTACCTTTCCATGTAAGAAAGCACCCAAGGCGGATACCAGATTATCGAGGCTGAGTGCCAACTCACCTCGTTCAACGCCCGGAATTTCATCGCTGGGACGCCAACGATTGATGAAGCCGCACGCTGAAAGAAAATTCCTCTGCCGCTCAGCATTTCTCGAAAAAGCGTACTCCAACCATCCCAGATTGACCTCTGGTCTAGGCTCTTCACAACTGATTACAAGACCCTCATGCGAGATCGCCCTCTCTACAGGGAAATAAAATACCGGGCGAATTATAGCTACATCGGGCTCATCTTGCTTTTCTTTGTAAAATGCCTGCACCGGATAGCCCACAACCAGAGCATCCTCATCGCCTGAAGCCGGCGTACTGTTGAGCAAGTGAGAAAGGTGTGCGCCAAGAGCGATCGTACTCCGCCAATGCATACCTGGACGAGGATACCAAGAGCCAGTCTTTCGCAAATAGATAAATCTTTTTCCGATCTCGTTTTGGAACGCTGACGCATCGGCCCCCTCCTCGTTGCGAATACATTGCTTATAGTAAGCAACAAGTTTACGGAAGGTTCCCCAACGATCAGATGAGGTCAATGATTGGACTGGGTTTAGGCTGTCTCCTGGAGTCCCGTCTGATGATTCTTTTGGCACCCGGTCAAGGCAAAAGAGACCTTCTGGAGAGAGCGAAGGTTGGATAAACTTTGGATACTTTGAACTTCCGATACTCCTCTCTGGGAATGCGTTAATCAACCATCGGCCGTTTTTGAATTCAACACGCCCTTCACGCGACATGCCCCTGAGCAGATAAGAGATCTCGTAATCAGCTAGTCCAACGTGCCTTAGCCTCAGGCGGACGCCTAACTCCTTCAGGGACAGAGGTATTAGCGAAGCGCTAAGGATTTCCGTCAGACGCTTAGTAGCGGTTAAATTCTGATCTACTTCCATCTTGAGCCACAACCCTCAGGTGCCTGCTTTCTTAGCATTACCTCTCTAAGCTACTCCTTTTAAGAACCGCTCTAAACTAGGAATCAGAAACACCTACGCTCCTATGAGATAAGTATGAAGTCAACTTCCCTAATTCATTATAATAGTTGCGCTCATTTCTTTTCAGTCCGGTTTCTGCATAGGACTTCTGCTTGTTATAGATGCGAATATCACCGTGTTCCTTGTGTGTCAGACTAATTTTAATATTTAACTGATTACCAAATGCGCTAATATCCGCGTGCCGTTCTTTATATCGAAATGAAATTCTATCGAGCTGGTATAGATGTGAGGGTGGGGCTGACGAAGGATGCTGCCGACTGTGGCTTGATCTCATGCCCGTTGATTTGTTTCTTTTTGCCGATACCACCACTATTGGCCCCCAGCCAATCGAAAGGAAGTTGATGGCAAATTAAAGGAACAAGAAAGAATCTCCCAATTTTTGGACAATAGGAAAGAGAAGATGATATGTCAACGAGAAAACCTTAATAACTTGATATATGCCATATTGCTAAACGAGCGCCGCCATACTAAGGGCCTCATCTCCCTGAACGGGCATACCTATAAAGATGAGTTTCAGTAATACCCAAGCTAAAACTGACTGATGAAAAATCATACTGGTTTGTCACTTCTTGAATTCATCGAAAAACCTCTCATCCACATCGTATGTCTTGCGCGGAGATAATCCCAGTTCGAGTCGTTCAAACATCTCAACCAAAAGATCACCGTCAACAAGCTCAATGGGTGGCACACCGTCTCGTCGAGCTTCTTTCTTGGCGTCAAGGGTAAAGGTTCCGGTTGTGA
Organism: Desulfobacteraceae bacterium; assembly: GCA_003599015.1. Taxonomy (GTDB): domain Bacteria; phylum Desulfobacterota; class DSM-4660; order Desulfatiglandales; family Desulfatiglandaceae; genus CG2-30-51-40. The sequence continues at coordinate 5,583 of QZIK01000090.1, forward strand.
TTATGATGCCCTTGTCGGCTCTTCCCATCATGGCTCCTCGGAAATCACGCACTTGAGAAGGCGTAACAGCCCCCTGATAACGTTTACACTGGAATAGCACGTTGAAGCTCACAAACGGGTTCACCTGAAGAATGCCCATGCCGTCGATACCTCCGTCGCCACTTCTGCCTGTCACGGCAACCTGTTGGAAGCCTGATTCACGAAGCAATCTCTGACTCAATCTCTCAAAACCACCAGGCGGGAGTGACTTGATAATATTCAGCAGCTTTTCTCTATGATCTTCAGGTTCAATATCATGCTCACCAGCCTCCTTTTCAAAAGGCTCTGCTTTGATCTTCGTTTTTTTCTCGCCCCTAAAGGTTTCTTGGACATGCTTGAAGGTCCCCAGCACATCAAACGATACCAAGTCAAGTGACATTCCTTTTTCTGTGAGACTCCAAATACCTCGTTTCGAGGAGCCAAGGTAACCTGCCTGAACAAGGTAAAGACGGGCCCAATTCACCTGATTTCTGACACGAGATTGGCCATTTTTATTAGTGGCTTCCTGCTCTTTTTCAGATATGTTCATCTTTTCGATGGCTTGGTCAATGATTTCCGCAGCAGTTCCTGAGCCACCGGATTCCTTTAGCGCTTCGAGGACTGGCTTGAAGAAACGTATAAATTCTGGACCCCTTGTCTGCCTCATATTTATATTCCTCACCTAACAAAAAAAACCACAGTAAGCCGGTCCTATCGGCAATCCATCGCATCGCCAAGTTATGCGTTCTTTTGTCTCTCTTTTGAGTACTGCCACAGCGCTCTATCCAGCGTCCTCATGTCAAGACCCGTTTCTTTCGACAATGACCGTCAAAACTCAACGTAGGACCACCAGTAAGCAAACGAATACTGAGCAGGCACTTCAAGAGAGACAGACCACAACGCCCGAAAATCCATGATGGGGTAAGGCTCTTTGTGGAAGAAATGCAAGATTACGGACGCCGTAGGCCACCTGACACCGTCAAGATTTGTCAGGATTTCGATACGCGCACGCTCTGTTGCGGCCCTGAGAGCAAATGCTGTAATTTCTTTTACGTATTCTTCAGAATTACCTTCTATGTGCCCCGCGCTGCGGGGCGCTTTCCATTGAGCAACGGTCCTGAGGTCATCCTTTGTCAGCCATCCACGCTTTGCAACGGTTTCCCTGAGGCCGAGCACAGTTGTCTCTTGAACCGGATACTGATACCGGTCGGTAAAGAACCTGAGTTCGGACTTAGGGAATCGCAAAACGGGTTTCATAATCTTCCTTTAGCATAACTCAAATGCCTGAGTTAAGGGGTTGGTTATGGAGCCTTTTTAGTGTCTCCCAGTCAAAACCCCTCCATGCCCTGGCGCCAAGCCCCTCTTGGCTTTCATTGTATCAGCCTCCGGTCCAGCCACCCCATCTCTTGTGATCAAGTCAGCTTTCATACAATCTCTTCATCTTCTCCATTTCAGCTCTGAGCTTCTTTACGAGCCTCTTTGGCTTAATGAGTCTTGCCTCCCTTCCAAAGGAGAGAATCAGGGACATGACCTCAGGCTCCGAGGTGGCGGTGAAGGTGAGCCTTATTGAGTCCTCTCCGGTCTTCCTGATCTTCTGATCAGGACTCCAGATCCTCTCTGCCGCATAGACAGCCGTATATCCAGTGAGTTCCGCCTCCACCTTGAAAACTTTCTGCTTTATGAGCCCGAAATGCCGGTTGAAGACCTTTTCAAAATCATACTCAGGCGGAACCTTGAAAAATTCATCCGTTACGTGGGTCTTTTGTATCCTGTGTACGGCAAGGAGTGGATCAAAGTCAGGCTCCCGGTATGGTTTTCCGGTTTCAGGGGCCAGGCCTCCGTGAACATAGAGGGTCTCGTTGCGGGAAAATATCTTGTACGGCTTAAAGAGAAAGCTTCTTTCTCTATCCGATCCAGGGGATTTGTAGGAAAGAGCGACTATCCTTTTCTTATCCATTGCCTCTAGGAGACTGCTTAGAGCCTCCTGGTGAGGGCTGTAATCTATCGTTCCCGGCCTGAAAGATCCAAAGGCGCTTCCTCTTGGAAGCTCCCTTCCCGGGACAAGGAGCATCCCCTTATCGAGGCCCTTTGAGGCCTCTTCAAAGAGATCATGCCCCAGGAGATTTTCTGCAAAGGCCCTGCACATGAGAAGAAGATTCATCTCTCTGACGGTTATGGGAACGGGCTCAATTGCCTTTCTCGCGCGCTTTATCTGATAGGATACCCTTCTTCCCGTTCTTATCCTTTCTATCTCAAGCCCGCCAGTGTAACTCCGTTCTATGTCATCAATGAGTCTTAAGACGGTCTGCTTTGAGCAATTGAGCATGCGGGAAAGATCAATCAGGGAGTGAGGGCTTCCGGTAAAAAGAAGCCTTGCAAAAAGCCCTATCAGCTTCATCCCGTAATTACTTGAAGTATCTATCTTTTGAGCCACAGATTTTCTCCGTAAAAACGCATTATCGTTCCGTACAATGGAATAATAGCATGTTAGTATTTAAGAAAACAACATGAAAGGAGATTGCCGGATGAAAAGGAAATCAGGGACTATTAAGAGACCAGCCGGAGTGCGATTGTCAGGCGAAGACCGTTATCTGATGAGGCAGTCTTTTATCTATCTCAAGCGCTATCTTGAGATTGCCCCATCGTTAAAGAAGGAATCAATAGAACTGGCCTGCTGGCTTTTAAGGGAAGATCTTGAAAGCTTGAGCAGCGCTCTTCTGAGCGAGGAGGAAAAGAGCATGGCGGAGGAAAGCTATGATGAATTTCTCTACGACCACGACTTCTGCGCCACGGGCATATGGGATGTGTTGAAACGACAGGCTTCAAAGAGAAAAAAGGCCTTAAAATCCCTCAGGGCATTTCTTGATGAAAGGATAAGCGCCCTTCCCTGCAGCGGCAGGGAGGGGCTTCAACAAAGCCTCAAAAACGCTGCCGCGATCTTCAGCCTGAGTGAGGAGGAAAAGGAGTTCTGCGCTTTCTTCTATCTGGTCGCAAGCTATGAACCAATCGAGAGCTTTTACATAAGACATCTTGAGTGCCACAGGAATATCAACATAAGGGTCCTCTCACACATCCTGGGATTGAGCGCGGGAAAGCTAACCGGCATCTTCTCGGGAAGGCTAAGGAATCTTGAGCTATTTGAGTTTGACAGGCACTCTGTCACCATGGCCGATGAATTCCAGGAAATCCTTGATAAGGGAACACCTTCGCTTTCATCCAAACACTTCTTTCCCATAGATGTCGGAGACCCTCTCCCGCTTGAGGCTCACTTTATTGCAGAGGAAGAGCTTAGCTTTGTCTGCTCTCTTCTAAAGGAAAAACCCAAGGGGGCTGTCAACATACTCCTTTACGGGCCCCCCGGAACCGGAAAGACCACCTTTGCCCGCGGCATCGCCCGGCAAATAGGAATACCTGCCTACGGCATCACCCGGGGGACGGATAACACAGCCATGTCAAGGAGGCTCTCTCTTCTTGTCTGCCTCAACATGACCAACAACGGCCCGGGCTCTCTTATTCTGGTTGATGAGGCAGATAACCTTCTAAACACGCAGTTTTCCTGGTTCACCCGCGGAGAGACCCAGGACAAGGGCTGGCTCAACCAGATCCTTGAGGAGCCCGGGGTGCGGATGATCTGGATAACAAACCATATAGGTGAGATCGAAGAATCGGTATTGAGAAGGTTTGCCTTCAGCCTGCACTTTAAGCCCTTCAGCAAGAGGCAGAGGGCGCTTCTGTGGGAAAACGTGGCAACAAATAACAAGGTAGACTCCCACTTCAAAAAAGAGGACTTCTCACTCATGGCATCCCGCTATGATCTGAGCGCAGGCGCCATTGATCTGGCCGTCAAGGGTGCGATTTTCGCAGGAAGAAAGAAGAGAAAGGAGCTCCATGAGGCAATCGGGATGTGCCTTGATGCTCATGAAAGACTCATTAACGGTGGGGAGGAGCCGGAAAGAGATAAAAAGACAGACAGGGCATTTTCCCTTGAGGGTCTTTCCATGGACGGGGATGTCAAATCCCTGATAGCGCGCCTTGAAGGCTTTGATAAGGCCCTGCGTGACGGGAGGGCTGATGAAGAAGCCAAAATGGCTCTTCTTTTCTACGGTCCCCCCGGAAGCGGAAAGACAGAGCTTGGGATCCATATTTCCGAGATACTTGACAGGGAGCTTGTCACCAGGGGACCAAGCGATATCCTCGGACCCTGGGTCGGAGTATCCGAAATGAACCTTAAAGCAGCCTTTGATGAGGCAAGAAAAGAGGAAGGGATACTTTTGATTGATGAGGTTGACTCTTTTCTCTTCAACCGCAGTGCCGCCAATCATTCCTGGGAGATGACACTAACAAATGAGTTTCTGACCCAGTTGGAAAGATTCCGCGGGATCATCATCTGCACCACCAACAGGCTCGAAGGCCTGGATCATGCCGCACTCAGGAGATTCAACGCAAAGATAGGCTTTAAAAACCTTACCTGTGAAGGAAAAGTAATCTTCTACGTAAAGCTTCTCGCGGATCTTGCCGAAGGAGAGCTTGGTCTTGATGACAAAAAAGTGTTGATGAACATCCCTGATCTTGCTCCAGGGGATTTCAAGGCGGTCCGGGAGAGGCTTAAGTTTCAGGCAGAGGGTTTGACTCACGCTGGGCTCATACAGGCACTCGATCAGGAGTCAAAGCTCAAGGCCCTTCACTCAGGAAGAAAGGGCACACCGGGTTTCTAGGGAAGAAGGGCGAAGTTTTTTAGTAACTGACATGGGCATATGCACGGATAAACAGCAGGAGGAATAAAGAGTTGGACAGGCGCACATTCATAAAGGCGGCTATTCTTGCAGCCCCTGCCCTTTGCCTGCCGCAGATTTTGTCAGGCAAGGGATTTGAAAGACGCATAAAGGAGGCAGATGAGAGCCCGGATTTTGTGATCTTCTTCATAGGCGGCTACGGAAGGGCTGTTTCGGAGAGTTTTCGTGTTTTGAGGGAGAGGAATCCCGTTATCAGGAAGTGCGGTCACATCGGCATGGATGTTTCGTCAGACAGGAGCCTGGTCTTGGTGACAAATTTTGATGAGGCGGCATCTGTCCTTTCAATGGTGGAACGGCTGAAGATGGGGATTTTTGTCGTGGACATGAGAGATCCGGGGGATTTTGCAATCGCCGAGGGTATTGCAAAAGAGGTAAGGGGCAAGGGCGAGCGTTTAATTGCCATGACGCCTGGGGAGGCTTTATCTGCATCCAGGATGCTGCTTGACTGTGTCTTTGAAACGGCCCTGTCAGGAAAGGATCTTTGTCCCTCTTTTCTTCTAACCCTCCACAACACGTTTCTTGGCTGCGGAGGCATGGGGAGCATCATGTGTCTCAAGTATTTTCTGGATTATTTTCTGGTTATGAGGAAACACAGATTCGGGAGGGTCTTAATAAGTGCGGAGAAGGAGTGGGGCGGAGACGAACTCGCCGTTCGCTCCGTGCTTTCAGATGCGATGGGCAGCGTTGTTCAAGACCGCACCCTCGAAGATGATGCGCCGGTTTGGGCCATCCTTGAGACTCACCATGAGGATAAGGACCCTGTCAAGCATCATGAGGAGATCAGCCACATGCTTGAGGCAGCCTTCCCTGGATTCAGCGGATGCCTGGTTCATCCGGGGCTCTCTGAACCCAAGATGAAGCTGACCATTATAGAGTTCTTATGAATAAGGGTGCCTTCCGAGGGAGTGCTCTGAGGAAACAACCTCCGTTCGAATGCAATCTTTCACTCGCTGGTTTTTCAAACTCTCCAAATAAAATGGAGAATCCCCGTACGCCAGAGTTTCTTTCTGAATTCGGGATGAACCAAACTTCGCCAGGACATGCCTATTCTTCGTTCAATGGAAATCCAACAGGAACAAACACGTTTATTTTATTTTACTTGTTGAGTTCATAAGAAAACTATGATAGCAAGCCAAACAGGCTATGTTTTCAGCTTACTACACAAAAGGCGGGAGATGAATTCGGGAAGTACCGGCAGACCCAAGTGCAGCTATCGCCACCTGGTGAAAAAGACTTTCCGAATGTTCGATAACGAGGTACGAACGTTCGCAAGAACGAGAAAATTGACCTATGCCCTACCTAATCCCTGAACGAGACGATTTCGATGCCCTGCGTGCAGACATGAGCCTTGGCATGCGCCGAGCAGCACGTTACTATAATGAACTGGTGGTGCCCGGAATCGGTGGTGCCTGGCGTGTCCGCCATCTGAGTTGGCCGGTAGCAGGAATCTACCTCAAGCAGCAGATGCAAAGCAAGCACTCAGCCATCGCTATAACCCATGGGATCGAGGCATTGGGGAACAAGCTTGAATGGTTCTGCGCAAAGGACTCTGATCGAGCAAACTTACACCTCCGCGGCGTTCGAGCATTTGCGCGCAATGAAAACGCCTGGGCCTTTCGGGAACTGAGCCAGAAGCGGTTCTATGTCCAAATCACCCACCGTCAGCAGTGTACACGTGCGCTTCCCGTCGATACTGGTTTAGGTTTCACTCAAGATTCCAGCCGCTTCAATTCTATGGTTATCACCACCTTAGGGAAAGAACTGGCCACGGCTCTGTTAGCTCGCGAAGGCGTAGGACAGGGGCCACCCACATTAGAGACCAATCTACGCAGATGGATCGCGGGTGAGTTCGACCCTAAAACCCCTAAAACCCATTTGATGAAGCTCAAACCACTATTGAGCCCTTTATCTCCTACCAAGCAGGAGTGTTCCCTTGTTTTGGGCAGGGTACATAGCCTGGTGCCTGCTTCGGGTGAAGTCGGCTTGCGGAATGATCCTCGAAGACGGGAACGGCTGCTCAGATTCTTGGAAGACAATGTAAGAGACAATGATGATTGGTCCGACACCGAATCCCTTCTGAGTTGGCTAGAAACGACACTTGAAGGCAGAACCCACGCCAAGGACATTCTCACTGCAATTGCCTTTGAAGATATGCGCTTGGCCGGGGTTAATCTGCTGGGCAGCATTGCCAAAATCCTGGGAAGCGCTTTAGCTCGCCTTTCCTTAAAAGACTGCGTTAAAAACCCTTCTATAATAAAAAACATCGCTGCACATCGTAATGCCGCGAAATGGTATCTGCATTGTGCCAAAGGCGGCAACAACTCCCGACGTGATGCTGATGCCTTTGCTCAGGAAGCCATAAAAAAGGACAATACAGAAGTCATTTGCACGCTGCTGAAGAGAGACGGGCGTATTCTTTCCCTTGCGGGCGATGCCATCTTCCCCGGCCCCGTGTATCGTCCGGATTTTCGCGAAGCCGATATAGAGCAGGACCAAGAGCAAGAAATCAGCTTCAAAGGCCGCCCTAGCCGGTTATTTCAGTTCATTGCCCTCTGGAGGGATTGCCATGGGCAGGCCTAAGGAAACCCTCAGCAGTCTTTTTGCATCTCCCGAGAAACTGCATGGGATCGGTGGGGTTCTATGCGCTTTCTCGTCTGATGCAGATTTTTTAGAACAGGCCCTGCTCCGCTTCACGCGGGTGCCGCCAGGTTCGCGACGCAGTCGGGGTAGTGTGGATTTCACCCTCATGCTGGATCCCGCCCATGAGATCCTGGCACAGGATGTAGTTCCTGGGCTATTACAGTTACGCCCTAAGGATAGAGAACATCGTCCATGGCAATTCAAGTGCATGCATGCCAAAGTGGCATTGTTGACCTTTGGGCCGGCACGCATGGGTGAACCTACGCAATACCGAATTATTGTCAGCACAGGCAACTGGACCAAAGCGTCCGCCCAGCAGCAGATTGAACTTGCATGGTATCTGGACATCCATTCCACGTCTCCGAAAGAGGATCGATGGGAACTCTATAAGGTTGCCTCCTTCTTACAAAATCTACTTGGATGCTATCAGACGAGCGATGTTTTGAAAGTCCACGGATGGCTCAACGGGGCATTAAAGTTCGGTATAAGACCATCGGCAAGAACACAGACCCGCTTCATGGACTCTTCAGGACAATCGCTTCTTTCCCAGTTGTGCACGAGCCTGAAAGACCAAACGAATGCTTGTAATTACCTGGTCTGCGGTTCAGGATTTTTCGAGCAGAAACACGATCCCCAAGGCCAACCCAAGGTTCTGAAGAAACTGGTTACCCAGTTCCAGAAAAACCGCATACTGACTCGATCCATTGCGCATAAATTGCTTGTCACCAATGGCAACATGGAAGACCAGGTAGTAACGGCCTTCAAGTCAAATGCCCTCGCGGGTTGGGAACTGCGTCGTCCCAAGGATCCGGTTTCTGATGGCACTCAGCCGCGCATGCTACTGCACGCCAAGTTCATCTTTGTTGCCAAAAACCGCTTTGTTGCCAAAAACCGCGCGGCCTTTCTTTCAAGCTGCTGGTTGTATCTCGGATCAGGCAACTTGAGTATCCCAGGCATGGTGAAAGCACCCCCCTCCGGCAACATTGAAGCCGGGGTGATTATACCGGTACCGGAACTGGATACTCGGCAGAAGGTGATGCGTCAATTCCCCATCGGCAGTAAGTTCGAAAAAAGCGAGATGGATGATGTTGCTCATGGAGAGGTTCAGCCGACGGAAAAGGCACCGGATCAGCCCCCCTCACCCATCATTCTCTTCCAGGTCTTACAAGCGGGTATACTGAGCATCGTCTGGGACACTACCGTGAAAGTAAAGGGCGCTCTGGAGGTATTGTTACCGGACGGATCCAAACATTCCTTACAACCGCAACAGGCAACCTTGGACATTGGTCAATTGCAATGGCCGCGCAGTCTGGAAATCCAGGGTGCTGGGTTTGCTATAAAGGTCCCATGTCTGGATGCAGCCGGCGATTACAAGCGCCAGGCAATCAATAACCCCACCTTCGAAAATTGGCTTGATATGTTGGCGGGTTTTCCGGAAACATTTCACGATCCGGATATTGATGAAGATAACAATGATGATGGCGATGAAGATGGTTCGGGAATCCCTGATCCGGTCAATAAAAAAACCGCCCCGAAACCAAAACGGGATCTCAAATGCTATAAACGGGATTTCCCAGCCCATACAGCCATGATGTTGGTGGAAACCATGGCCGATCGTAATGGCAATATTCCCGAGGAAAACGCGGCAGATTGGATTCATTATCTTCGGCATATCTTGCTCGAAATCAAGCCTGACTCGCAGATAGAAGGCTGGCGTTCCCTACGGATCAATTTCTTGACCGCGCTACTCAGCCCCGAGGGCTTTGCACCCCCATGGACTGATCTAACCGCATATCATATTTTGATTCGCGAAGTTGCGAAGGACTGGGATCTTGACGGGTTTCCCGCATTGGAGTTGAGCGTATGAAAGCAGTCGGTAATGACTTTTGGAAGCGAGTTTCCAGGAGGCTTGAAAAGTGGTCCCACCATACCGGCCTCTTCAGGTATGGCCAGCAGGATTCACTCAAGTGGATCTCCGAAAGGCTTCCGGAAAATGGAATCATCATTGCCGACGAAGTCGGTATGGGAAAGACTCGCATTGCATTGCTCACCATGATGGCTGTATTGGAAGAAGGGGGCAAGGTGGTAGCCGTGGTCCCTCCAGGTCTGCTCTATCAATGGCGTCAGGAAGCTGAAGAGGTCATGCGGGCATTGAACTCTATCTCTCGGCAACAGATTTACACCTGGACGCCTGTCCTGCTCCGCACTTTTGAGGACCTTTTCGAAGTGATTGGTGAGAGGGATCGTTATCCTCTGGCCAATACGAAGGAGAATCGATGGGTTCTGATCAGCCAAACCTTTGATCTCTATCGTGTTCGTTCCACCGCCCATTGCTGGCGTATCGAACTGCCCGCGCTTGTTCGGGCGCATAGGGCCATTAGCGAAGGGGCACACGGCAGAGACAAATGGATACAGTACCGTCGGCAAAGAAGAATTGAGGGTCTAAATTACCAGGAATATCCCTGGCTGTATATGGAAGATAAAGCTGCGAAATATTTATCCAACAGAACCTACTCTCAAGAGTATCTGACAATTCTTCACAATGAAAACATTCGACCCAATATAGATGGTTATCACGTTGCGGACGAAATTTGTGCAGAGTTCTTCCAGTTGGATCAGCCAGGCCGCAAGCTACTGATGCACCTCGTGGGTAAGCTGATCGGCCCCATTGATCTGCTGGTGATGGATGAGGCACACAAGAGTCGTGAAGATGGAGAGAAACCACAGAAGCGACTCGGTCGCCTGCTGAATGAAATTCTTATACCCAGCAAACAATGTCGCCGCATTAGCATGACCGCGACGCCGATCGAACTTGGGCCCGACCAATGGCTCGACCTACTTCTTCGCACCGGCATTACAAAAAAGTATGCGGAATGGCCCAAAATCAATGCTGCGATTCAAGAATTCGCCCTGTTGCTCACGCAAGCCCGTTCCCGGCCTGATCAGCTGGAGGTTCTGGATCGCCTAATCGAATCGGCCCGCCAGTTTGAGAATGCACTTGCACCGTTTGTTACACGTCGTCGCCGCATGCATCAAGAAGAAATGCTAAGCCTGTTACCTCAAAATCCAGAGGGTGCTCATCCCCACCGGAACCTTTTACCCTGTCGCATCGATATCCAAAGCTTGACTGACCCTTGGCGCAAGATGGTGCTGGCCTTAGAGGGGCAAGGATTAGCAGCCAAGGGGATCTTGTCTCTGGGAATGGCACAACGGCAGGCGGATATTCGTTATTCCTCGGGACTGCAATGCCAATTTGAGTATGATGAACCCTCCCTGGAAACAACCAATGGACTGAGCCGTAAAGACCTGCGTGCACGGGCCTGGGCGAAGCTGCAGAAGGGGCTGTCTGATTCCTTGTCTAGAATGGGAAAGTCCTGGCTGTGGGACCACCCGCGCATTGTCCAAGCGGCAAATCGGATAGAAGAACTCTGCAAAATTAATGGCCTGAATCCCCAGGAAAAGGTTCTGGTGTTTGGCCGTTTCAGCGAACCAATGCGAGCGCTCCGCGATACATTAAATATTCGGCAGACTCTGCGAATCTTGGATTCAGAAAAGATCGGTTTAGTACCCTATGATGAAAAACTTGAGCAGCATTTGTATCACCATTATCAGCAACAATTCCGGCAGGGGATCTTTTCTGGAAATCTTGCAGGCGCTATCCTTTCCAAAGAGCGGTTATTGGCAATTTTGAAACAAGCTCGTGCGCGATATGAAAAGCTGCGAGATTCTCTGCGCAATCACTTCCACGGTGAAATGACAGTTTGGATTGGAAATCAGCCGGCGGATGCCGCGTTGAATCGACTGAAAGCAGTAGCGAAAAATGTATTCAATGACCTGTTCGAGTTGCTTCGCGCGGACCTCTTGGACCATATCCTTTATCAATCTATTACCCCAGAAAGCATTTCGGAGGCAGATATTCACCGGCTTACCGGTGAGATATGGGTCAGTCACCTGCGATGCATCCTTCATGATTCCGATGAAAGGGAAGAGTCAGACTCCTCCCAAGACAAGGGAGATTCCCAGTCCACAAACTACCAAGGCGGGGATAAAGAATTGGCCGACTTGGTTTCTAGAGCAGGCCAGATTTCTCCAAAACGCTTTAAAGAATACTTAGATCGTGAACCCCGTAGTTATTTCTGCCGCATTATGGATGGCTCCGTGCATCATGCCACTCGTCGTTCGATCCAAGCATCCTTCAATCGTCACGATTCGGGCCCGTATGTACTGATCGCTCAAAGCATGGTTGGCCGTGAGGGGCTGAATTTGCATAAAGCCTGCCGAAAGGTATTTCTTTTTCATCCCGAGTGGAATCCTGGAGTCATGGAACAACAAATCGGCCGTGTGGATCGCATTGAAAGTCTATGGACCCATTTGGCCGAAGATTGGAAACAGGATCGAGAAAAACCTTACCCAATTATTGAAATTGAGTCTCTCGTGTTTAGTGGCACATACGACGAATATCAGGCCAACATTCTCCGCAGCCGCCGGGCCGCGCTAAATGCCCAACTCTTCGGCGCCCTGTTGGACGAGGAGACGATGGAAAAGGTGCCCGAGGAATACCGCAACAAATTGGCCGAAGCAGCACCTGACCTCGGCCCTGGGCGGTGATACCGGATAAATGCCCAATGTGATTTTGCTTTACTCCGCTATGGCTCGTCAGACCTTCATTTTATTCGAGTTTTTAAAAATGAAACTTGACTTTACAAGATAGCGCCGCAAAAAGACACCCAACCAACCGCCATTAATGAATAAAATGGCAATTACTTCTGTAGGACACTACCGTTTTGGATCTTGAATTCCAGGCTAGATAGTATGCTGATTTGTTTCTCTGTGGGCTCTTCGAGAACCTGGGTTCGACAGTCATAGGCACATTTGGGCGTCTTTTCATTTCTAAGGTAATGAATCCATTCACACTCCTAGGTTCGATTTTTTTTGAAGAGCCATCAAATCATTACAATAAGTTACAATGATCAACCCTCAAACTACTGCAAACGGTAAGTCAAATATGCATTTGTGTAAGGAATCAAATAAAGCGAGCTCATAAGCTTCTGACTATTCGCAACCCAACTCCCTCGTTCCTTGCCGTAGGATCTCCACTACCACGCGTTGCCGAGCGGCATAATGTTGCGTTACAAAACCAGCAACCCCCACGCATTACCTTGGATGAATTAGGGTGGCCCTTTTTGATAGCCTGAATCATAGCCGCAGTACCGCCGAAAAGAACGAAACTTTTTCCTCCATTCTCTGAATTGGTTGTACCATATTCCTCATATTCATCCTGGCACCATTCCCAAACGTTACCATGCACATCATGGAGACCCCAAGAATTTGCCTTCAGCTCTCCTACAGGGTGCGTCTTTTGCCCGGAGTTAGACTCATACCATGCATATTGCTTCAGTTCTGAACTGTCATCTCCAAAACACCATCTCCCATTGTTACCTGCCCGACATGCGTATTCCCATTCAGCTTCCGTGGGAAGACGGTATTTATTGGTACCCTCTTTGTAATTAAGCTTCTTGACAAACTCCTGCGCATCGTTCCAAGATACCCACGCAACCGGATGCCTTGCTCCCTTAAAGTTAACGGGGTTAATACCTGTTACTGCCTGCCATTCTGCCTGCGTCACTGGATAACTACCGAAATAAAAGGGAAGTTCAATCTCTACTAAATGACTAGGTCTTTCATTCGCCAATGCCATTCTGTCCTTTTCCGTACCCATCCGAAACCTTCCTGGCTGAATAAGTACTAATTGCATTCCAGTATTGTTAATAATCCTATCTAATGTTGCTTTTGCCTCAGATTTAGGAGCCTCTCCCTTTTGTATTACAGTATTGTTAATGATCCTATCTGATGTTGATTTTGCCTCAGATTTAGGGGCCTCCCCCTTTTCCAGCGTGATCTCAAGCTTGGAATAATCAGCCGGAAATACCTCTACCTCCTTTTCAATGTTTCTATAACCCCTGAGCCTGAGTTCAACCTTTACCTTTCCAGCTTCTCTTTCAAACACTGCGTCGGTAGTTCTACCAGTTCCCTTTCCGTCCAAAAGGATAGGTGCCCCTTTTGGAGTGCTTACAACCTCAATTTGTCCAGGAAGGGGGTGGAGAGTTGTAGCAACCTCAGCTACCTCTTCCAGTTTCACCGTCACAATACCAGAGGTTAGATCGTGCTTTTCAGCCTCCATTCGCCATAAGTGTTCGCCAGCAGGAACTTCCCTCACTGTCAAAGGAACCTTTCCTACCGGCTTGCCGTCTAGGCTGAACCGCGCAGGATACTGAGATGAATAAGTCTTCGCGTCCACTCTGATACTGCCCAGTTGGGGAACCAGCAAGACGTTGATGTGGCTTTCCTTTTCAGGGTCTATCTGCTTAAGCATCCTCACTGGATGAAATCCATGAAGATTTATTGAAATGGTCCGTATCCCTGCCTCTACCCGAGGAAGGGTAATTGGGGTCTTTCCCCTTAAGACGTTATCCACACTCACATCGGCCATCTCAGGTTTGGAGGTTACGGAAAGCGTCCCGAAGCCCATCGCAAGGTGCGGATCAGAAGGCGGTAGTATCACCGTCTCCTCCTCACCCTCAGGAAGCCCGATTCTTCGCCGGTAGTCTTTTTCAAGCGCAATAGCCGCTCCTCCATCAATCCCAAACTCAGCAGCCTTGGTCATGACTTTTGTCTTTATGGCCTCTGGCAGAATCCCTTTTTCGGCAAAGGCATAAGCCATCTCAAGGAAGGTTTGGAAACGCTCCTCAGCTCTTGCAGGGTCCAAGATAACCTTCTCATCTCCCCGAAGCTGCGGAATTACGGAACACATGGTTCTGATGTCAGCAAGTCTCTGACTTATTTCAGTCATGGTTGCCTTTCTTAGGAGATCATTAAGTTCTTTGGGTATTCCTGGATTAGAGAACTCAACGGGCTCATAATCGTGTAACCCAAGGACCCTGCCTGTGAGGATACGGTAAATAATCACTCCCGCCGAATATATATCTGCGCGGTGGTCCGCATCTTTGAAGCCCCCCTGTTGTTCCGGTGCCGCATAGAAGCGAGTTCCCAGTGTCTGACCCGACTTACTCATAAGGCTTTGCATGATATCCGTCCGACTTACCTCTCTTGCAAGACCGAAATCGCCAACATGCGGGCGGTTCTGCTCGTCCAGGAGGATATTCCCTGGTTTCAGATCCCTGTGAATTATGTGTACCGGCCTTTCCTGCAATGCCAGTATGGTCAAAAGAAAATCGGAGATGATGGGGCTAGCCTTATCCCATCCAACTGGGGGGGCAGGCCTTCCCGTCTTCAAGATGTCCTCATCGAAGCCAATCAGGGCATAGAGATTTGCCGGATAATAGTTCATCGTGAGATACGGTTTTCCCTGCCAGACATTGAAGGATCTAGCAAACACGATCCCGGGGATGTGCTCCTGGGAGAGCCTCAGCATGAGATCCGCTTCCCGGCGAAAACGGTCCCGCATCTCGGCAAGAGAGATCCCGGACTCCCTTACAAGAGAAGGGAGAGGGGCGAAGATCTTAACCGCCTGTCTGAAGCTCGTGCCGAGAGGCGAGCCCAGGAAGACCTCGGCGAATCCGCCCCGACCGAGCCTTTGCTCTATCTTCATACCGGCAAACTCCATGAGGGTCTCGGGTAGAAGATAGGAAATCTGCTGGGCCTGGTTATAGGCGCGTGAGAGGTCATCCGGTATCCTCCCTCCCACACGATGGAGTTCCTCCGCAAGGGTAACAAAGGCGTCGGCCTGGGTCTCGGGATTGAGGCTTCTAAGGTTTTCAAGGATGGATGCGGCCTTCTTTGCCCTGACCTTTTCCTTAAGCTCCATGAAGTCCGGCCAGTATCGCTTGTACAGTGCCTCGGCCCTTGCCCTTGCCTGGTCCTTGAATCTTCCATCCGCTATGCCTCTATCCAGTCCAGTAAGGACCTTGTCAAGGCTGTCAAAGCTCCCCTCTTCGAATGGAGAAGAGGAAACCATCTGTTCCATGGTGGTTATACGCTCCATGGAGAGTTCCTGTGTGTATTGATCGAGTCTCTCCTGGAGTACCGCAAGTGCCTTGCCGCTTTCTCTGCGCGATGCGATCGCCTCCTCCAGTATCTTTAGTGCCCCCTCTATGTCCCCCTGGTCGTGCAGGGCCTTCGCCTTTTCGGCAGCAGAAACCTGCCCTGTTGAAAAGACCTTCTTTATGCCGGCAAAAAAAACCATATACAGGAACCTCCTGGATCGTCCCTTTTCCACACGAAACGGCGAACCATCATACACCGGCCCATACTCGATTCTCGAAAATGGCCTCTGTTCACCGCAACTGTTTTACCGCCACGCCTTTGCAAATTATCTGAGATATCCTTATGGCCCCAGCCACCAGAGGCCCGCAAGACCGGCCACTGCAAGAATTACAAGTGCGAATATTATCTGCAAGGCCGCGTAGGCCCACTTGTTCTCCCTGCACCTCAGATTGTAACAAACACTCCTGTTGAGGAGCCTGAAAAAGAGGCCCACCCCTAAGACCACTCCAAGCCCCAAAAGGGCCTTCCACCAGCCCTTGCTCGCCCTCTCCTTGAGCAGTATCGGGTCCCAGGAGCTTAGAAGCCTTTGGGCGTTCAGCTCAACTCCGAGTTCCGCATCCCAAAGGGAACAAAGAACTATGGTTGAGCCGCCCTCAAGCCAGAAGGTGCCTGTGAGGAAATATCTTGCGCCGAGGGCACTGCCGAAGGCGGGCGCGGTTCTTTCATCAATGGTCGGAGCAATCTCTTTTTTGTGCATGGCGAGGAACTTCTCATCCCTCGTAACTGGCATGAATTTAGTGGAGCTGTCCAGGGCGAGCGTCAACTCCTTTTCCATGAGTTCAGCAAAGGGCGACCTAGAGGTTGTTCCCCTCTCCTGGAAGAGATAGACTGCCACAGACTCTCTATCCCCCGCCTGCCAGGGAATCTTCAGATAGGGTCTTTTTCTGGCCGCGTCAGCCGGTCCAAAGTAGTCACCTCTATCCGCCCCAACATATCTAAACTCCGCCTTTTTCTCTAGCTCGGCCACGATGTGCCTAGCGGTAGATTCCAAGAATTCTGTAGAGGCGGGGTAGCCCGAGGCATGTGCAGAAGATACCGAAACGATAAGGGCCATAACAACAGCGATGAAGGAGGAAGAGTATGAAGCAAATCTCTTACTTTTGGCAGGCAGACCAGGGATCTCTTGATAAAGAAACATGCCTTTTCCCCATTTTCAGGAAAAAATTGTCAGCTGCTTCCCATAGAGGCTCGGCAGACCTCATAGCGTCCCTATGCAAGCAAATTGGAGGAAAGCTGTCAAGGACACGTATGTTTTTCCAAAGCTGAGCTTCATTCCCAAGCGGAGCTTTGTGCAATCCGAAAAGGCCTGATTACACGAAGCTACCGCGTCCTAGCCAATAAAGCAGTAGTGCGATTGCTCTCTACGCGAATCATGTCAGGCCTGTTAAACGAGGCACTTTAACCTCCTTTATGTTATTATTTCGAGTTAAGCAAGAAGCGAGACTCAAAAAAAATTCAGCAATTGCCTTGATGCGGTTTTTAAATTCAGGTGAAAGAAGCCTTTCGCCTGCGGCTGTTCTGACAAGGCAACTTTGATTTCAGTTGAGTCTCCATGGCTGTTACTCTCCTATTCGTCCTAGCCTTCTTGCCTCCCCTGTAACCGGATGCACCGCTACATAGTAAGTCCCTCCAAGGAATAGCCGGTCACCCGCTACAGCAAACAGGATCCATCCCTTTGGGTCGAAGTTGTAGGCAGGCCCGGCAGTTCCTTGACTTCCTCAAGTCTGAAGTGTTGCCCCTCAGTGCCAACGAAGGCATTAAAGGCGATCTTTTTGGCAGTCTCAAGGTCTATAGCCACAACTATGAACTAACCTCCCAATGATTCAAGTCATTAGATCAGTATGAAGTTCCCGACATACCGGAAGTCTCGAAAAGGCCTTTTTGGTGAATCTTTTCAATCGGATTGGGTTTAACGTATTCCATTGCCAGGTCAAAAGCCCTGCGCTTTAGTAAGGTGCTTGAACCAAACAGACTCCAGGACAGGTCATCCACGCTCTTCTTCTTATGGTGATCTACATACTCAAGTGACGCATTGAAGACGCCCCATAGGGAGCCCGTTACACCAATTATCTCAGTCCCCAGACCTTTGCTTGCAAGGCGGCCTATCTGCAAGCGGGCTGACTGTATTCTTGCAACATCGCCAAGGTAGCGATTCAGAGCTTTCGGGGAAAGCTTTTTCTGGTCTTTCTTCGGTGGCATGGGCAGGAGGTTTTCTATGTACTCCCTGATCTCATCGTCGTCGAACCTTCTTTCCAGCATAGCCTTGAAATTTGTTTCGATTCTATCCACCGATTTAAGCATATCGGAGAAGAACTCCTCCATGTCCTTTTCCAGGTCCCCGTAGTTACCCTGATGTGCCTTCTTGAAAATTGATTTCTTATCCTGCTCCTTAAGCGCCATGGACAGGGTGTTCTGGCAGACAACCCGAATAGTGGTCAACCTGACATCTATAGCAATAGATCCGTCGTGGCTGTTAGTAAACAGTGCATAGGGCTTTACTTTGTCGCCTTTGACGATTTCAATTGATTTCGGGAGTTGAGCAAGCACCCAGACAACTTCTCCTGCGCCAAGATAGCCTCCGGTGCAATAGACCCTCTCGCCTTTTCCAAAAATTGCATCAAAGATCCTGATCCCTTCCCTGTTCTGCAGCGGCTTGAATCCATCATAGGCGACTCCAAGCGCCCTTCCCTTGTGTCCAGGCGGTTTATCCTTCCTCACAATCGCTACTCGCCCTGATACTGGCGAAGGGGGAAACTCCGCAGTTACAAGAGGGATTGTTTGAACCTCCCAATCAAGCCCTCCGTTCTTGATCGCCTCCTCCATATTGGCAAGCTCTTCGAGCTTCGTGCCTTTACCATGCCAGGGAACCTCTCCGTAGTAGAACATCTCTCCAACATTTGCGGGCATGCCTTGTTTCCTCCTTTCCTTCAGCTTGTCTCCTGCATCATTTCAAACCTTATCCTGCTAAATATGCTTTCGGGAACCGTTGGAATCTGCTTTGACTCTTTTCTGATCATCCGCTTGAGATTCCTGTTCATGGCCCTTTTGAAACGTTCTTCCTCCGCAAGTATCTTGAGGATCGTAATGACCAAGGTCCTTTCATCGATTTCAGGGCCAAGTATCTCTGATAGGCGCTCAGCAAGGGATTCAGACATCCCTATTAAGCAGAACTCCCGGATGGTTGACGGCATCGCCTCTATTGATAGGACACCTTCAACCCGCAGGTTCAGTTCTGACATCAAACCCGCCCAATCCGTGCTGGGCCATTTTGCAATACTCAATTTCGTCTCATTGTCAAAATAGTCGCCTGACGGCTCATCAAGCTCCATGCTCATCCGGCTCATGAATACCGGGGGGGGAGGCCCCGCCACCATACTGTCACATACAATCTTTCCCATGCCTCCCCACCCCGCGGCTGCCATGAGAGGAGTCTTTCTTAAGGTCGGTAGATCCACCGCCTTGTCTCCCTGGGCCTTTACGTCCACAACAAGGTAGTTTGTCTCCCTGCTCATCAACTGGTACTTGACGGCTAGACTTGAGATGTCTTCGGGGTTTTTCATCTCCTCTATCATCCTTGCGGCGGCAAGCCGGGCTATGGTTGTGGGGAGAGCGTCATCTTCGCTTATGCCCGTCTGGTGAAGCTCAAGCCTTTGAACCACCTCCTGGCCGTTTTCCAGGGTGAATCTGAGTTCCGCCTCCCCCTCTGGCTTTTCTGTGAATTGCGCAAAAACATGAAGGGTGTCTCCGTCATAGAGAGATTGAATTGAAGCAGGAATGTTCTTTTGAGGAACCGTGGACCACTTGACGGATATGTTTTCAGCCCTGGGCAGGTAGATTCGTTTGAAGTGTCTTACGATCTTATCCGACATATCCTCTCTGGGTGTCACAATCTCGCAGGCGCCTCCGCTCTCCTGGGCTATTGTTTCAAGAAAGGCCTCCGCAGATGATGCACCGACACCCACGGTAAAGATACGCGTGCCGGATGCCTTCGCCTCTTCCACAACCCTCTCCCAGTTCCACACCTCTCCGTCGGTTATGAGAAGGATATCTCCCCTCCTTCCTGTTTTTTCAATATCCGCAAGCGCCGCTTCCATGGCTGAGCCTATCTCCGTTCCTCCCATGTCGGCGTCAAGGTTTTTGACTGCGGCCCTTGCTATCTTGAGATTGGTTGGACTGGCCCTCATGGGCTTAAGAAAGATCTTTATATAGGTGCTTCCAAAGAGTATCAGGTTGAAGTCTTCCTCCTGGGTCATGAGATCAAGTATATCAAGGAGGGCCTTTCTTGACTGAGCTATCGAATCCCCACCCATTGATCCCGAGCAGTCCTGGACAATGGTTATGGTTCTTGAGATCTTTTCGCTTGTGTCGGGGAACCTGGGAAAAAAGGATGCAAGGGCCGCATATCCACCGGCGTCATGGTCAAATACTCCAAAGCCCTTATCAGATTTCTCTGCTGAAATGTTGAGTACGAAATCCCTGTCCATCGGGATCTTTCCCTTTGCAAGCCTAAGATTCAAGCAATGCTCCTCCCTTGTTACATCAAGGAGATGAGTCGGGCTGCTTACGCGGCCTTTGGCAAGCTCACCAAGGACTCTGATTGAGAGGCTTAAAAAATTCTCTACTGTAAGGTCGTATTCCGGAACCTGGTGGGGAGCCATGTCTAAGGTGTCTCCATACCGGGGGGCTATGGTTGTCGGAAGGTGGAATCTGAGGGTATCTCCCTGCCAGTGAAGGAGCTTTGCGTAGGTAAAGGAGACCTCGATTTTATCCATGGGCATGATGTTTCCTACGTTCATGGTGTAGAGGCCGGGTTCCACTTGCTCAAGCATTATGGCGGTATCTCCTTCGGTTATAGCCTCCTCGTAGCGATCCTCTGCTTGCTTTCTTTCAGTGACGACTCCCTTAAGCTCTCTACCGTTTGTCCTCACACTCAGAGATAGAAGAACAGCCTCGACCGGGATCGAAAAGGTATAGGTTGCTTCGATGTTTATGCCTTCCAGGTTTTCATAGCCCTGGGTGATGCTCACCTTGCTGAGTAGATTTTCTATCACCGCCGCAACAGCAACGGATTTAAGAGCTACCCTTCCCTCCCCTCTGGGCTCAAGTACGGGAGCAGTCAAACTCTTACTCATCACAAGATCCCTCCTTTATTCTCCTGTATAGTCTTGTCATTTCCGCTGCCACTTTCCTTACCTCTTCGGGGCTGAGTCCGGAGCGGCCGGGTTCGAGATGTATTTCAACCCCATCGTCAATGATTATATGGCTCCATACCTCAACAGAACCTCTTTTCCTCCTGGCAGGAGGTGGAGTGGGTCTTCCGTACTCACTCCCCTCTCTCTTGGCTGCAACTATCTCCTCTATGCGCTCAAGGGATAGGCCTGCCTCCTTCCACTTTCTTATCTCCAGGAGTTGCTCCAGGTGAGAATGCGTGTAGTATGCGCCCTTCCCTGTCCCGAGGGGTCTTTCGAGCAACCCCTTCTGGATGTAGAACCTGACGGTTCTCTTAGTCATCTCAACTAAGGAGCAGATGTCATCAATGGTAAATGTCCTGGTCTCGTTTTTCATGACACAAATACTATACAGTATTTGTGTCACTGTCAAGAAGAAAATATCACACGGTTTTGACAGATACGGTCAAAACGAGAGGGGGAAAAATGATTTAATTGAATATCCCTTGTATTCATCTCGGCTGGGCTCTGGCTTGTGCAGTTGCCACGATCGGGTTGGTTTGCTTCGGATCAGGAATCCGGCTCAATTGTCAGGCGGGATAGCAGATGCAAGGAAGCAGGTTATTCTTTGCGAATATGAAAAGCTTAGACTATGGCTTGAATTGGGGCAATTCCTTGGATGGATCTCCGAAGCCTTAAATTATCCCTTCTCAATGGATCCCCGGGTGCTCTCATTTTGGCAGGGTGAGTAAGACCATGGCAATCATTCATCCCCCTAATGCGTTTCGTCTGTCTCAAAAGTCTTCCATAGAGATCCTGAGTTGGACTCTTTTCAACTCAACTATGGAACGCTTTAATTATCTCTTGCGATCTTTCCATTTGCAGCTCTGATAATAAGCTCACCGGCGGCAATGGAGCGAGGCGGAATTGCCAGTCCACAGTGCGAGTTAATTCTGTCATTCGATCCTCTTTCTCTAGTTACTGTTGAGTCCGAATTCCCGTGATCTGAGTACTATCTTCCAGTGGGTCTCCCTTGCGATGATTTGATCGTTGCTTGAGTTGATGTCGCAGACCTCCAGGAGCGTATATTGGAAGAAATGCACATGATCCGGTCCCCCAACCTCTAAGAGCTCGCGAAGTTCCTTGTTTCCCCCGTGTCCGGTTGTAGCGTAAGCAGTCCAGCGTTGCCAGATTCCTTCACCGCCGTATGCACTCCCGACATAATGTTTCCCCGTCAAAGTGTCTGTGATCAAGTAGACCCCTGAAACGTTGGACAAGGCGGAACGCCATGATGGATTTAATTCTCGAACAAGGGTTTGCAGCATCCTGTGTGAAAGGATAATGCTGTTGAATCCCGGGAAATCGCCAATAGTCATGCGCTGTTCGCGGATAGAAACGACCCTGAGTTGGTCAGCATACCTCTTGCCTCGTAAGTATGACGCACGGAAGACTTTATCAAATTCAATTAAAGCTCGACCAGTGAGGTGATCTAGTCCAAGGATCTCCCTGGTGGAATACATGTAGCAGTTCGTAGGTTTCCATTTCCCAGGAGCGACGCCGAGTACCTCATAAACGCCAGCGAAAAGCCACCTTGTTCCTCCAAGATGAATGAGTGACAGTATGTGTCTGCACTCAAAATTCTTTTGGTTCTGTGGCTCTTGCCATTGCTGGAATTTGCCATCGAAAAATGCTTCTAACGGAGTTGGATTAGCGCCAGTGGCGCAATGAATCTTGAAATCATCAAGCGTTACTCCGGCGAGTTGTATCAGATCAATGAGTTTAATTTCCATCTTAGATCGAACCCCGCAAATCAGCAATGCAGTTTTTTTCGTCGCACTAGTCGTGGTAGTCAATCACCACGACCCAGTGTCGCCCGACCCCACTTGATGCATCCGCAGGCCATTCGTTCTCACATAGGTCGGTGAAGATCACATTCGGCTTCTCGAAGCAAAAAGCAAAGGAGACTTCTTCGTTGAAGCCATCCTTCAACTCCGCGAACAGAATTTCGTCCATGATCTGAGCATCGTCGGGGTAACCGTAGAAACGGTCGTTAGATCGATTAATAGGATTCATCCCTTCGTACTTGGGAAAGCAACGTCTGAAGAGCTCATAGCCCTCCTGTGCATCTGATACGTCCTGATATCGAGTCAAGAACTTCTTGAATACTCGCGGGTGATGCTGTTTCAAGCGTAGCATGTTCAACATGCCGGAGAATCTCCCACCCACCGAGAAGTAATCACAGCACCCGCAGAATCGCCCACCATGGACAAAATGCTCCTCGTTTAGATATCGACAGACGCGTCGCCTAGCCTGAAGGCTTGTTCCGGCTTCGTCAGTCGGAAGACAGACATAGAGAAGGAAATGCATAGGCCACCTCTTTGCTTTCTGTCATGATTACGTCTCTATCCGGCGAACGGGAAGCTGAGGAGTAGCAGAAGACGCGGTGTTCAACAATCGCCTCCAGCGTCATGTTCGCCTTTTGTCATAGCCAACTCGACTCCGTTTCGAAATCCTCTCTACACTACTTCCGTAATATACTTCTTCTTCAATAACCTCCAGAACACTACGGCAAAGGCAGTCAGAGGAATAGCAAGCATCATACCCAGAATGCCGCCGAGTGCGATGCCCCAGAAGAACACCGCAAAAATGATGAGGGCGGGATGCAGGCCGGTGCGATTGCCCATAATTCTCGGGGTGAGAAGATAGCCTTCAATCGCCTGCGTTGCACCGAATACGACCAGCACCAGCCCCACCAGCGAGAGGCCCCCCTCCTTGGCGAAATAGGCGAGCGGCAATGCGACGCCTAGACCCACGATACTCCCCAAGTAGGGGATGATGTTGAGCAACCCCAGCACCATGCCGATAACAATACCGTATGGCAGCCCGACAAGGGTAAAGCCGACCGCAAACAGTGCACCCTGGGCAAGGGCGATGATGATCTGGCCGCGGAAAAACGTTAGGAGGATGTTGACGAATTGATCGAACAGATAGATAACGTCTTCCCTGGTTTCCGCCTTTAGAAACGGAAGAAATTCGCCAATCTGTTTGGGTTCAAATGGCTTAGCGATGAGAAAAAAGGCAAGATAGAGCGGAAGTACCGCCCACGCGAACAATCCCGCTGCGGACTGAAACATCTGAGTAATGGACTCTGACATCCACTCCCCCGAAGATCGGAGCGCCTTGGCCACCATTTCCGCAGGATTCTCCAGCAGGTTGCCGAACTCGGACATCACCCCGTACTTCTCCAGCAGTGCTGCAACCTGAGGCCAATGCGACCGACCCGCCTCCAGCAAGGCGTTGATCATGGACGGCAAGTCTTCGAACAGCCGGAGCAATTGATTGCCGACAAAGACACTGGCGAACCAGATAAAGACTCCCAGCGGAACAAGCGCAGAAAGAAAAAACAGAACCAGGCCGGCGGCCTGGGACCCGCGGCAGGCCTTGACGAGCCAGCTGTAATACGGTCGCAACAGCATCGCCAGGATGCCCGCAGCCGCAGGCGGCAGCAATACATTCTGGAAAGCGCCGACAAAGCGCGCCAGTCCCCACACGATCGCGCTGAAAACCGCCACAAGCACCAGCAGCGCTCCCAGCGTTATCGCAGCGGCAACGGTCGCACGTTGCCTTGGCCCCAGTTCGAGTTCTTTAAACATCATGTCTCCCAAGGTAGTTTCTTATTAACTTAATCTTGAAATGGAGCTCTTAAGCTTGCCTGTAGCATTATCTCTGCCCATATTGTATTTTAAAGAACCAGCCAGGCACAACTCCCCGCCCTTATATCTGGCAGAACCTTATCCTGGCCTACTGTCGTGAAAAAGATGGGCCGCTCATACGCTTACGCTAAAACCGACTGTTTCTTAGCTGGCGACGCTGCTCTGATTGCTGGTTTTTCGACTCCCAAGCCACATAGAAGTACTTTGCATTTCGAGTATCCTGAGCCTCTTATCTGACCTCCCGACCATTTGCGCCTATAGTGAGAGCTGCAATTGTTTGCAGGCAGGCTTATCCAGACCTCCAAGTTCAGTTCGATATATTGATCATCCTTTTGTCTGCCAGGTCAAGGGCCGAGTGATGCCAGATTACGACCTTAAGAATGCCTTTTCCTAAAAAATCCAAGAAATCCTAATGATGAAGCAAGAAGGATCACTGTTCCAGGCTCAGGAACCGAAGAGGTATGAGCCCATACGGACAAATCATCCACACCTATATGGTAAGAGGAGTCACTATGAAAAATGATTTTTGAAACCGGTTCATTAAATGTCAATAAGGGACTTATTACGACCGCCCTTTGCCATACGCTCCCTAACCACCACTCATTACCGGATATTATAAATAACATGTCATCAGGCTTGCTTATGTGTGGATTTCTTACGTCTTTTCCGTAAAGAGGCTGCAGGGAGCCCTGAGCACTCATTCCAACAGGGTCTCCATTCGCGTTATAGGCCATCATGGTATGATCCGACCAATGAAATAGATTTACTTCAAAAACCCAAGCCTCAAAACTTATGGCGTCAATCGAATTGTCCAGAAAGGATATGGCCATCTGTGGCGCTGTGCCTGCCGCTTCAACCCAAATGAGTTTATCGCCTTCAGAGTATGGCAGCAGAGTGTTTACTGTCACGGCAGCGCCAGTCACTTCTATAGGGCTGCCGTAAATACCAGTCATGTATTCGCCGATATTATCGCCGCTGTTTAGTGACTCGAAATCAAAAGACTTACCAGCCACCTCCGCAGTAAGGCTGAAAAAAATTGTTATTAAGGCAACCAGAAAAGAAACCCCACAAGAGATCTTGTAGCTCGTTTTCATTCTTCTATCTCCTTTCAAGTTACATCAACGCTCCATAACTACTTGACAAACAACTAACTTCTGCCTCTGCCGTACTTTTCTTGGAAGGCCTCATCAGACATGAACAGGTATCCCAATCCTTCCAGGAAACCCAGAATGGTAGGTATAAAGGTCCAGCAAAAGAGCAGGTAAATAACCCCCCAGCCCGGACGGTTCAGATAGAATTTGTGAATACCGAGTCCTCCCAGTAACAAAGCCAGTAAAACCGCCGCGGATCTGCTCTTTGCATATGTGAGAATAATTGGTGACTGCATGGCATGTAGACGTTCAGAAACAGGAGCCCCGCAGTTAGGACACGCTCCCGCTTGATCGGAAATCTGTTTGCCGCATTCTCGACAGTTTATCAGTGCCATGGCACATCTCCTCTCTTGCCTCTCTTGAGGGCTATCGTTGCCGGAGATTATACATCCCGGTTTTGACAGATACGGTCAAACTCAAAATATATTCTTTCATTTTTCACACTCTTCAGTCTTTATACTCCTCAGTTTTCATATCAATGCCGCCAGGATTGGATCTTTTTCTATCTCCTCTTTAACGCCAACGATCCTTAGAAAGCTCTGCGCTCTGGAAACTGCAATGTGCATGCGCTTTTCATAGAGGTTAGGGACAAGCCTGAAATCTGTCACAATGACACCGGGCCTCTCAAGTCCCTTGAATCTGAGGAATGTGTCGCAGACTATTCTGTCTTCCGCCTCAGGGTCTGTAGCGGAAACCAGCCTGTGGCCTCCTATTTCCCTGTGATGAACGATGCTCGCATCTGATCCCCTGCCTCGAAGGGAAAGAACTGCAATCTGGGACGGGGCAAGGCCGCCTGATAAAAACCTGATAATCTCCTTTCCGATCTGCTTTAGGAGCCTTCCTTCGGAGCTTTTGACAATGTTGATTGTTCCATCCTTTATTCCTGCACGGATGGCATGGAGGTCTTTATTGCAATGCCCAGAGTAGCAATCACTAAGGTGCTGAATCGCCGGGTGGCACCGGTAGGGTCTTTTGAGAGTGAATTTCATGAAGCTTCCGGCAATATCTTCCGGAATTCCCCTGTCCTTCCAGAATGCCTGGGCATCATCGGCAAACACCCAGAGCCTTCCTTGAGGCACCAGGCATTCCCTGACAAGCTCCCAGTCATCGCTGCTTAAGTCCTGTCCCTCATCAACGATTACCGTATCCCATCTTTCATCTCTTGGAGGAAGGCCATCAAGGGCTGCCCTGATGCTTACGCTCTCCCAATACTCAGATGGTATTCCAGGGGACTTCTCAGGGGCCTTTTCGCCCAGAAGGGCCGATGCAAAGGTTCTGACCGAATTTACTGTCAGATTGGAGTAGGCTGAAGATGCTTTGATATTAAGGGCAAGGGCGTCCGTGTAGCAGAGAAAAAGGACCCGCTTTCCCGCTCCTGCCTCGCGAAGGGCGGCCTCCCTTGCAAGAAGTGTCTTTCCGGTTCCGGCAGAGCCTCTGATCAAGAGGCGATCATTTTCCTCCAGGCTTTCAAGGACGGCTATCTGCTCAAGATCAAGTGGGAGACGTCTTTCCTCATCAATACGAACTCTGCTTCCAAAGCAGAGACCCGGCACCCATGTTTCCCCCCAGAGTCTGTGAATCGCATCAATCCAACCCTGTGAAGGAGACCACGGGTCGGGCACGGCACGGTTCATTATATCAGGGAGGATCACCTTCAGGTGCGGAAGGTCGTTACATCCAATCAAAATACCCTGAAGGCCTTCTCCCTGCAGCCGATGGTCGGATATCGTGTCAGGAAAGCATACGGCGCATCCGATTGTAGGAGGATTGAGATTGAGATCCTTTATCCTTTCAGCCAGGATAGTCCTGAAGGCAAAGGCCTCGTCGAGGGGTCTGGAATCCATGGGCCTGCCGTTTTGATACCACTTGCCGTCCCTTATTTCGATAAGGCCGCCTTTGACTTCAATGATCAGTATGCCGGGTCTCCCGGGATCGGCGATTATGAAATCAGCCTCGTCGAATCTCCCGGTGATTGTGCTCCTTAGTCTCAGGCTGTGCCATGCCCACCATCTTTCGGGAAGGCCCGATCTTAAAGCTTCATAGAATCTCTTTTCGGCTTCGGAGCCGGTTAGGCGGGGGGATACTTTCGGCCAGAGATGGTCAGTCATTTATGGTCAAGGCATTCACGAAGTGCGCTCCCATTCGCGCCGGCGCACTCCGCGTACCCAAGCGGAGCTATCTTTCTTATCATCACTATCCCGCCACATTCCGATAAACGGTTCATCGGCCAATTTGGTTCGTCCTGGTTTCTTGACAGGCTGGCCAGTGGCATAACGAGTTTTCAAAAAGGCTATAAAATCAATTAGCTGTCTTTGGGCCTCCGGCGGCAATGATGCTATTTCACGAACTATATTGGAGGGTTCCATGCTCTCGACTCCCTTCTCGATGAAGCCCACGCGCAGTTGCGTTCCGGCTAACTCCCGCTAACGCAGTCAAATCCCTATTGCACTATACTTGAAATGCTCGCATGGGTCAAATTGCCAGGTATTACCCATGCAGGAGGAAATCGAGTTTTTCTTTTTATATACTGCAACTGTTTTTGTAGAGAGCCGCTGCCAATCCCTCAATGAGTTCTATCCGGGCAAGATTCCTCAGCCATTCCTCGGGAATGCCCCCGACTCCATAGTAGGCACCTGCTATCTGACCGTATATGGCGGCGGTTGTG
>QZIK01000109.1 GCA_003599015.1 Desulfobacteraceae bacterium
GGACAGGGTGAATAGGGGAGAAGGAGAAAGGAATCGTCTTGCAGCAGAGTTGGAGGAGGTAAAGGGAAGGCTTGAGGTCTCGGAGGCTGACCGAAGAGAGCGATTACAGGTAATCTTAAAGCAGGGAGACGAGATTTCCAGACTTAACGGTGAGAACAGCGGTCTTTCAGCCCTGAAACAATCCCTTGATGCAGAACTTGAAGAAGTGAAATCCAGGCTAGAGATGTCTGAATCTGATCGAAGCGCGCGTCTTGAGGTCATAATAAGGCAGGGAAATGAGATAGCCCAACTCCAGTCCAACCTTCATGGTTGGCTAAAGCAATGCGAAGAACTTTGGAACAAAATCAATTCATTGCAGAGCGAAAAGAGCAAAATTATGAATACCAGTCAAGCCCTTTACGCAGCGAATGAAGTACTGGAACAGGAATTGAGAATGATTAAAGAATCAAGAGGATATAAATGGATGTGCAGACTGGGGATGGTGAGGGGTGTTAATGATGGATGATGATCTTATGTTCCTTGCATCTTATGCCATGATAAAGAGGCCTAAAATACCCAGGATGGTTAGCTATGATAGCGGATCACAAGAGAGAATAACCGAGCAACTTGTGTCTTTAGGGATTAAGGTAACGAAATACAATGTAGATATTGATGAATATAAGTCTTTTTTTGCAAAAGCCCGCTATAAACAAGATTATCCTTACTATTATGACTTTAACCTTCCGGAGAAGTCTCTCGAACATTATGTGTGCGCAAAGTTATTGGACCTTGGCGATGAGGATATTTACATAGATATTGCCAGTGAACAAAGTCCGGTCCCTGAAATTTATTCCCACCTTTTCGGAGCCAAGTGTTACCGACAGGATATCTCATACGAGCCCGGGCTAAAGGGGGACAGGATTGGTGGCGACGCCGGCAATATGCCGGTACCTTCAAGATTTGCTACAAAGTTGGGGCTTCATTGCTCTCTTGAACATTTCGAGGCGGATTCAGACATCGCTTTCATCAAAGAGGCCGGAAGGGTATTAAGACCAGGGGGGCGTGTTTGTATTGTGCCGCTTTATCTGGCGGAATTTTACGCAATTCAGACTGACCCGCTTGTTGCAGTTAGGGATAGAGTGGTTTTTGAGGAAGACGCTGTTATCTGTTGTGCGAAGGGATGGGCTAACAGACATGGACGTTTCTACGATTATCTGCACTTAGCTGAGAGGATTTGTAGTAATCTTGGAACGATGAAAATGACTGTTTACAGCTTTACAAACCCCAAGCTGGTTGATTCATCTTGTTATCTTCTTTTCGGAATGGTAATTGACAAGCCTGCCAAATAGATATGCCTAGAAATCAGATTTCGCCTCAAGATGCTTGTGTTAATTCAAGCCCGGCACAAGCTGACATACTTATATTGAATACGGATATTCCAGTATTTCCTGGCGGGATGGGATGCGAATATCTGCATACGACAAACTTGGCTGCGCACGCAAACAAGCTGGGCTTGGTTTCCATGGTTCATACCAGAGAGCACCTGCGAATGAAGGATGTCCTAATCAACAAGGGCGTACATCCTTTTGTCTGGGAAAGCCCCTGGATAGATGGGCAACATCAACATGGCAACTTGATCTCATGGCGGAGAATGATATTAACGAACCTTTACCATTTCCTTCTTACATATTTCAAAAGACCAGTCGATACCGTCATGAGGGATTTTCAGTTCCGTAACATGGGGTGGCCGCTGATCAACGCATTGACTGACAGAAAGTGGGATGCCATTGTGGTCATACAAAGCAGTTGCGCCCGGTGGTTTAGATACTTGCCCGCGGCTCCTGTGAAGGTGCTTGTTCTGCACGATGTCAGGGCGCTTGTCTATGAGCGAAAAGCAAGGACGGGAAGATCCTTATTCGAAAAGTTATCTTCATGGTATGAGGCGATCCAGTACCGGCGATTCGAGAAAAGGTTCTGTCAAAAGTATGATCTCATAATCACGGTTTCTTCAGCAGATGAAAAATGGGTCCGTGATCACTACGGTCCCAGCACCCTTGTTACCATACCGCTCCCTGTTGATAGGGATTACTTCCGTCTTTCTCCCGATACCAAAACGGCTCGTGCGCGGATAGTCTTCACCGGCATGATGAACCATCCCCCAAACGAGGATGCCGTGTGCTATTTTGCCGAACAGGTATTACCACTTGTTAGAGGCTTCTTTCCGGATGCTGAATTCTGGATCGTTGGGAGGGACCCGACTCCAAAGGTGTTGAACCTTGGCAAAGTAAATAATGTCAAGGTGACCGGATTTGTTCCTGACATTAGAGAATACCTGGCCGAGGCCACAGTAGTGGTGGTGCCATTAAGATTTGGGGCTGGAATGCGCAATAAAATACTCGAGGCCTGGGGGATGGAAAAGGCCGTCGTCTCAACTTCGGTAGGGGCGGAGGGGCTTGATTGCAGGCATGGGGAGAACATATTAATAGAGGATAAACCCCGTAAGATGGCCGAACTGGTTGCGAGGCTCATTGAAGATGAAAAGCTCAGGCTAAGTCTTGGCCAGGCAGGCCGGAAAGTTATAATCCGTGACCATGATCCTGTTGAATTGGCAAGGTCATACTACAACGCAATTGCTTCTGCCGTGGCAGAGAAAAGGCAAAAGCGGGGAGTCATGAAAGCCGTCATTGATCTTAGATGGATGAGACCTGGCTTTGCAGGTGGAATAGAGGATCTGTCGAGATCTTTCCTTAAGGTTCTCCTCGAACTAGACAGGATAAACAGATATACGATTATTGTTCCGGCCGAAGTTAAGTATGACTTTGACCTTCGCAATAACAAAAATTTCAGAATAATCGCATCCGATAGTCTTCTTTACCATTGGCGCAGATTTTTTATGAGGGGCGCGGGTTTTATCGCTCGCAAGCTGAGGCTTGATTACCGTCGAACGAATGAAACTGAACTGTTACAGCAACTTGGCAAACTTGACGCTGAAATTGCCCTTTCTGTTCCGGGTTACATTAGCTTTGACTTATACCCTCTGTTGAATGTGCTCATCGTCCCGGACATACAGCATGAATACTATCCTGAGTTCTTCAGTCCGCAGGTTTGCGAGGAAAGGAAACGACTTTACAGTGATTCTATAATGAGAGCACAGCATATATGTGCTATTTCTGAGTACACAAGGCAAACTATCATGGACCGTTTCGATATTCCTGGAAATAGAATCACTACCACACACCTTGCAGCTGATCCGATTTTTCATCTCGACAGCTCCTGTCGTTATAGATCGGGTGGAGTATTTAATAAAATTTATGGCCTCCGCAAGGGTGGCTATCTTTTTTTCCCCGCAAAAACATGGCCGCATAAGAACCATCTTACTATAATAAGGGCGATTGGGCTTCTACGTGATGTGTATTGTCTGGATACCTTGCTTGTCTGCACAGGCGGGGAGAGGGAGGCTCATCCTGAGATTTTGAAATGCATCAGGGAATCCGCATTGGAGGATAGAGTAAGGTTTTTGGGTTACTGCCCAAAGGAACACCTGCCTTCCCTTTATGAAAATGCAGGGGCGATGGTTTTTCCGTCTCTTTTTGAGGGGTTTGGCATGCCGGTTCTTGAGGCTATGTGGTGCGGTTGTCCTGTGGTTTGCAGCAACACAACGAGCCTGCCCGAGATAGCAGGGGATGCCGCCCTATTGGTGGACCCGTTAAATCCTGAAGAGTTCGCAGATAGCATTTTCAAGGTTCTTACCGATCAGGAACTTAGGCATGACCTTATAAAAAAGGGTCTAATTCAAGCAAGAAAATTTACATGGAGAAGATTTACCTTGCAATTGGTACAAGCCATGAGCGAGGTTAGGGTAAATAACCAGTAAGGAAGTTTTCCGTTTCTATGGAGAGAAAATATTCTCGTATCTCAATTGTGACACCTTCGCTTAATCAGGCTCGTTTTATCAGGGAAACAATAGAAAGCGTAATGGCACAAGACTATCCTGACTTCGAGCATATAATAATGGATGGTGGGTCAAAGGATGGAACAATTGATATCCTTAAGGAATATAGACATCTGAAGGTGATATCAGAGCCGGACCGGGGCCAGGGAGACGCAATCAACAAAGGCTTTAATCTGACAACAGGAGAAATCCTTGCTTATCTTAACGCAGACGATACACTTCTTCCTGGGGCACTTAAGCGTGTAGGCGAGGTGCTTAACCCCCGAAATGGCCCCTTCATAGTGATGGGGCGATGCAGGTTTACTGATGAGTTCGGGAAAGATGTAGGCATTGAGCATCCCAGCGAATATGAAAGCCATAGCAGGGTGCTTAAGGTATGGAAAGGGCATACAATTCCCCAGCCGGCTGTTTTCTGGGCGCGTAGGGTGTGGGATGAATGCGGACCCATGGAGGAGGGACTTTCCTGCTCATGGATAGATTATGATCTTTTTTGCAGGTTCTCAAGGAGATATGATTTCTATTCTGTAGGGGATATGTTTGCAACGTATCGCCTCCATACGGATTCGAAGACCTGTCAGGTAGGTGAGGAAGAAAGGCTCATGGAGGCTATTTCGGTAAGCAGAAGGTATTGGGGCGCCCCTGTCATGCCTAAATATTGGGGTCTCGCTTTTTCCCTTGCTGCTTATAAGTTTAACAGAAGAGGAAGGGCAAGAACCTGGATGAGGAAATCAGGCGAATTATATCGAAAAGGCAATCCGCTTGGATTTTTGCATTATGGTATTTCAGGTCTTTTACTCGCTCCAGAGGTAGCCTTCAATGTGTATGCCTATCCCAGGCTTCGCGCAAGAGGTGGAGCATTAATGAAAAAAATTCTTCACCCCATAAGATTTCGCAGCAAAGATAGCCCGCAAACCAATGTTTTCCTTAGAAGGACTGATCCATGGGATGACGGTTGGGTGGGACCCAAAGTAATTATGCAATACTATGTTGAAGATGAGTCTTCTGTTGTTGAATTGCTTGGATATGCCAACCTTCAGTTCTTAGGGAACTTTTTGAAATTAACCGTTGCGATAGACGGCCAAAAGATCGGTACTCATGAGATCAATAAAGACGGTGATTTCTATGTTGCTTTGTCGTTGCCTAAACGCTTAAGTCCAGGCATGCATACGCTTGAGATAGAAGCAAATTCGTGGTATGTTCCCAATAAATATCTTGCTAACAGTGACTTCAGGCCTCTTTCATGGCGGATGGAAAGGATCTCATTTCAACGATGAGATTACCTCCAGATGATGCTTGCTGGATAAACAATAATTCTACCATTTAGGAAAGAGCTATCAAAATGGAGGTAAGGTATCAGGAGCTTGACAATGTTTCAGGCGCTCAAACAGAATGGGTGCCGCTAATGTAAATTAGTATTGATCTTGTAAAGGATATGAAACCATTTGAAGTGCTCAGCGAGCTAACAAATATTGAGGTTATTGCTGTTGGTAGTGCTATTAGGGATATTGCACGGCTGCAAAAGCAGTATGGCCAAGGTCGCTGGAGAAAACTAAAAGGAATTGGTACAATTCATATCATGACCTGCCGAATCCGTCGCGCCGAGCTTCATTGGTACGAAGCGCATGGAATTGGTAGAAAGGAAATCAAAAGAAAACGTTATATGGATTAGAAAAATGAAGCCAAATTTCGCGATATGTATTGATAATTCAGAGTATCCTGCATCTTTAGAATTACACAAAATTTATAGAGTGTTACCGGATAAGGATGCTGAATCAGATGGAGATTTGAGGATAATCGATGAGAGTGGGGAGGATTATCTTTACCCTTCCGCTTATTTCGTAGTCATAGAAGTGTCGGAGCAAGTAGTCCCCATTCTGATGGATTCCTTCGAGCGAGAAATCCAAACGTCTTAAAGAAGTATACAGTGGTTTAATCGTATAAGCTTTAATAAAGTTAGAAATGTATACTAATAAATTTATAAATTTAACAATTTTATGTTTATTATTATTAGGAAATATTTTTATTTTCAATGTATTTAATATTTATACTGGAAATGCTACTGAAATCCCTATCAGGCTTGGTACAATTTATAAAAATATAGTCTATTATTTAATTGCCTGCTATTGTATTTTACTGTTTATAGGTTTATTACTTCCTGTCAAAATTTATAAGTATTATTTGATAGTTATATTTTATTTAGGGTTTTTAACTTGGCTACAAGGTAATATTATTTTATGGGACTATGGTGTTATAGGAAAGGGTGATACTGACTGGAATGCAATAAGCTGGCGAGGTTGGGTGGATGCTGGTATTTGGGCTTCTACAGGAGCGCTCATATTTATTTTTAGAAAAAGCCTTGTAAGGATAGTATGGATCATATCCTCTATTTTAATAGTTATTCAATCTGTTAATGCTACAGTAATGGGAATGATAAATGATGATATTTGGAAATCGAAATCCTTTTCTTCCTTTCAAGAACCACCTAAAGAAATATTTGAGTTCTCAAATCAAGAAAACATTATACACATTATTTTGGATGAACTTCAGTCTACAGTTTTCAAAAGAGTTTTGAAAGAAAATGAATCTTATTTTAAGGAGCTTGAAGGGTTCGCATTTTTTCCGGAAACAACAGGTTCTTTTCCTACAACTCAAATGAGCCTTCCAGCTATACTTGGAGGAGAGATATATCAGAATGATGAAGAGATTGAGAGTTTTCTAACTAAAACGTTTAAAAATGGCAATACAATAGCTAATGTTCTTTTTAATAAAGGATATGATGTTGATATAATGTATTCAGTTGGATATTATCATAGGGGTAAATTTTCCAATGGTTATAGTATCCCTGTTCCATATGTAGCAAAAAAAGAGGATTTTGAAAAAATTAATTCAAATATGATTTTTCAATTGGCAATTGGGAGATCAGTGCCTCATTATTTAAAAGTATTTATAAATAAAAATAAATTGAATATTTTAAGCGCAGAAGTTAATGATCGAAATTCCTTTGAAGCCATGCGGCAACTGGCTCATCAAGATTTCTTAAATGATTTTATTGCGCGAATGAATGTTGAAAGATCCAAGCCTGTCTATAAGTTCATCCATATCAATACGCCGCATTATCCTGCCGTGGTAGACGGTAATTGTAACTATGTGGGTGGGTTATTGCCATGGACATGGCCGCATATTCACAACCAGGCAAGATGTTCTTTTGCGCAATTTATGCTTTTTATTAGAAGACTTAAAGAGCTGGATATCTATGACAGATCACTGATCATCTTCCACGGTGATCACGGATACTTTAAGGTTCCGGATTCCTTGAAGGAGTTGCCGTTAATAAATGTAGAAGAGAGGTTTTCTGATTTAGGTATAGAAGCGGAACGTTTTGCTCAGTTGGTTTGCTCATCGCTTCCGACAATGGCTATCAAGCTTCCATATGCTAAAGGTCCAATGAAAATTTTAAATACACAAACCACTCTTACGGACATCAGGCCAACTATTTTTTCATATCTCAATATATCCATTCCCACAATTGGCGAATCTGCATTTGAGGTTAATCCTAGTAAAACTAGAGAGCGTCATTTCGCTTACTATGAAGAGATGGCCAAGCCCGATGATAAGTATTATTATGGTATGACAAGATACACAATAAAAGGCAGTGCATTTGATTCATTATCATGGCAAGAAGTCGGGGAGGTCCATTCACCCTTGGCTGATTATTCTGCAGAACTATTGAAATTCGGTACAAAGGATTCAGCTAGATTCCTTCGTGCAGGTTGGAGTACAAAAGAAGTTGACCCCACCAAGACCTCGACCTATATTTGGGCATTGGGAGAAAAGGCTTCTCTCTTGCTTGAGATACCAAAGAACAAATCATTCGTACTCCAGGCACGAGTTAAAACGATAAAATTTGCTAAACCTCAATCCATAACTTTACGTATTGATGGGAAAGAAATAAAAACATGGCAGCTATCTGAGTTAGCTGCTAGTTGGGAACAGCCTTGGCCGTGGGAAGTGGTTTCGGCAACTATAAAGCCTGATGAATCGAGGCCAAAAGTTAGCAAAATCGATTTCCTTTTTTCTCAAAGCGCTGTTTTGCCAAATGATCCCAGGCCGCTTTCGGCGCTATTTGAGTCTTTGAGTCTAAAACCGCTGAACTAAGATTATTATTCATTGGAGGAAGTGTTCGTGAAAATATTGCTATGTTTTATCTTAATAGGTTTCTATCTTACTATTTTTATACCAGATGTTTTTGCTTATCTTGACCCTGCAACTGGGAGCATGGTTATTCAGGCGGTCTTGGCGGGAATAGCAGCTGTGGGAGTTTCTATAGGCGTTTTTTGGCGGCGACTTAAGAGTTTTTTCTTGAGATCGGACACTTCTAAGGAAAAAGAGGCTAATCACAAAGATGAATGCTGAGAAGGGGTCATTCAGGGATCCTTTCGGGAGGGTTTTCAGAAAAGACGGCAAGGTTTATAGGAGCGTCTTTTCTCCTGGCGCGAGAGCCTTTGAAACTGCTAGGAATGCGGGGATATTTGACAAATTAATTGGGGCCGGGTTGCTGATTCCCCACGAAGAGATTCAAAATTTTGAAAGTGCTCCACCGGGGACTGTATATAGTTTAAGGCATCCTGAATTACCGATGGTGAGTTATCCTTGGGAGTGGTCTTTTTCCATGCTTAAGGATGCGGCGCTACTCCATCTTGAGATAATGGAGTTTCTTTTACCGCTCGGTTTTTGGTTGCGGGATGCAAGCGCCTTCAATGTTCAGTTTGATGGAAATCGTTTGAGACTTATTGATACACTTTCCATAGGTATGAGAGTTCCCAATAGCCCATGGATTGCTTATGGTCAGTTTTGTTCTCACTTTCTTGCACCACTCTCTTTAGCTGCTTATTGTGACATCAGAACCTTATCCCTCTGGCGCAATTACATTGATGGCTACCCTCTTGACCTAGCAGCGTCTTTACTGCCAAGCACAAGGAAATATAGGCTTGGTTTGTTCATGCACATAGTGCTTCATTCCAAGTTTCAGGTAATGGCCGATCGGAAGGAGGATATTAGTAAGGATCCTTCAAAGCAAAAGACTGCCGTAAGTGATAAGGGGCTTTTAGGAGTGGTCAGATCACTAAGGAGGACAATAGAAAAAATTAATTGGAAGAGTGTGTCACGTATTTGGAGTGATTACGACAGCATCAGAACTTACAGCGATGATGATCTTCAAAAGAAAAGAAGATTCATAGATGATTGCGTGAGTCGTTTGACCCCTAAAATTGTATGGGATTTGGGAGCTAACAGGGGAGAGTTTTCACATTTAGCTTCTAAAGATGGGTCGTTTGTTGTTAGTATAGATGGTGATCCGGCTTGCACAGAGCATAGCTACAAGGTGTTTGTTGGTGACAAACGCCTGCCAATTTTGCCTTTGACAATGGATCTAGCCAACCCTTCGCCGGGTTTAGGGTGGGATTGCTCCGAAAGACTCGGACTGCGTGATAGAGGTCCAGCGGACTTGGTATTGGCTCTAGCGTTGATACATCATTTAGTGCTTTCGGCGTGTATCCCTATGCCTCTTATAGCTAGCTGGCTTGGAAGCTTAGGGAAATATCTTGTAATTGAATTTGTGCCCCCAACGGATGTTATGGTAAAAAGATTACTTGCAGGAAGGAATGGGGAACATCTCTCTTATGATAACGATAGCTTTAAATCAAGCTTTTCGATTTTGTTTGACTTCCTTGATGAGGTGAAATTAAATAATCAAAGAGTGCTTTTTTTTTGTAAGAATAAAAACTCATGAGCAATGGTAAAGTTGCAATATAATTTTGTTGCCTCTGCTCGCCAGCAATGGGGGATAAGATTTTGTGAAATTAAATAAAGTAAGTTGGATGGTTATAGGCGCCATTTTTTTGTATATTATTTCGTCAAAAGATGCTATTGCGGGTGGACAGTGGTACACGTGCAATGTTCTTAAAGTGGGACCTGGCGGTGCCCATAGCTACATAAAACTGACAGATTTGTCGGTGCAAGGGTCTATTCCAGTATTTCAAGGAAGATGGTTTAGGCTCTCAGCTGAAAGGGCTAAAGAGATGCTTGCAGTTGGTATAACTGCTCTTTCTAGCAGCATGAAGGTTCAGGTATTTGTTGATGGTGAAGTAGAATTTTCTGATATAACGGCAATTTATCTTGTAAACGAGTGATTGTTACTTGTTTCTACCAGTTTCTATTTTCATAACATATTTAAATTAGTTTAAAATTTAAATCTTAAAAAATTTAGCCTATAGTTACGAAAGGAGGATGGAAATATGAAAAATGGAAGACTGGAAGCATTGTTTGCAGGAGGAAGAATGTGGCGTTTGGGGCGAGGTAGCTTAGGCATCGCTTTTGGTTTGCTTTTTACACTGACTAGTTGGACTGCTTCCAATTTTGCATTTGGGGCTGATAGACTGATTATTAAAGATGGCACAGGAAATACTACTTTCAAGGTTGAAGATGACGGTAAGGTCCAGACAGCTTACAGATATTTGGCCCAGTCCGCTGCCCCTGGTTTCTGGCTTGATGAGACAGGAACAGGTGCAAAAGGTGCACTTTTTGTGCTGGACGCAAATCTGTTGCAAGTACAGAGAAGGTCTGCTGCATTCGGGGGATTTGAAGCCTCTCCTTTGTATGTTAATGTGAAGGCGCCTAATGCTGCGTTCTACATTGCGGAATCTGGATATGTCGGTTTCAGCAAGGCTTCCCCTTCTTATCCTATTCACCTAGGAAACGGTGCTTACTGCAGTGCCGGGGGAGTATGGACTAATGCTTCAAGCAGAGAATATAAACAAGACATAAAGGCATTGTCGACCGATTTGGCTTTTCAAACGCTGGATGGACTCGAGCCGGTTAGTTTCAGATACAAGACCGACGGAGAGGAGACCCATTTAGGTTTCATTGCTGAGGATGTTCCGGAGATGGTCGCTACAAAGGATCGCAAAGGACTGAGTTCAATGGATGTAGTTGCCGTTCTCACAAAAGTTCTTAAGGAACAGCAGAGGATGATGCAGGCGCAGCAAAAGACCATTTCGGCTCTTTCTGAGAAGATTGCGACTCTTGAATCTAAAATAGTTGAAAAATAAATAGAACTTAATTGTAATTTTTCGCTCTGCCCCAGCAGATAATTGTTTATCCGTGAGGATAGGGAAGCTGGGGCGGATTGGATTTTGAATTAACTAAAAGGTGTCCCAACTAACCTCATGTCTTCTTCCACCATAATCTGAACCAGTTGGTCAAAGCTGATCTTAGGTTTCCAACGCAGAACCCTTTTGGCCTTTGAGTAGTCACCCTGAAGAATCATCACCTCGGCAGGCCGGTAAAACCTTTCATCAACCATTACGTACTTCTCCCAATCAAGGCCGGCTGCATGAAATGCCTTTTCCGCAAACTCCCGCACCGAATGGGATGTGTTGGTCGCGATCACATAGTCGTCAGGCTCATTGTGCTGGAGCATCAACCACATGGCTTCAACATAATCTCCTGAAAACCCCCAGTCTCTTTTTGCTTCAAGGTTTCCCAGCCTCACCTCCTTTTCAAGACCGGCCTTTATCCTTGCAGCACCGTTTGTGATCTTTCTTGTTACAAACTCAAAGCCTCTTCTTGGCGATTCATGATTAAAAAGAATCCCGCTGCATGCAAACATCCCGTAGGCTTCCCTGTAGTTGCGCGTCAGATCAAAGCCTGCAACCTTGGATATCCCGTAAGGAGACCTTGGATGAAAAGGCGTATCCTCGTTCTGAGGAGATTCTTTAACCTTCCCGAACATCTCGCTCGAAGCGCTGAAATAGAATCTGCATGAAGGCGCCTTCTCGTGCAGGGCCGACAAGATGAAAAGAGTGCCGTTAACGTTTGAATTTATAGTAGAAAAAGCATCCTCAAATGAATAGCTTACAAAGCTCTGGGCTGCAAGATGGTAGCACTCTTCAGGCCTTACCTTTTCAACAACATTGAATACACTCGCATAACTCTCTAACGATCCTGAATGCAGGGTTATCTTATCAAGTATATCTCTCAGACGCTGAAGCCTGTGCACTGGGTCCTCTAAGGCGACCCTGCGTACCATGCCATGTACCTCATATCCTTTTGAGAGCAAAAGATCTGCCAGATAAGATCCGTCCTGCCCTGTAATTCCTGTAATGAGAGCCTTTTTCGCCATTTATTTCCTCCGCTGTAACATCTTCCTTTAAGATTGTGTAAAATTATTAGTGAATATTGAGTTTAGCAGGGGAGCAAATTGCTCGCAATAACGATAAGCGCAATCCAGCTTTTTGCCTTGTTTATTAGATCCGTTATCCGTTTTCATCTAATGGTCATGGCTGTTTCCCGGTTTCCATTTACTGATATGGATGTTTGTTGTGCACAGGCCCCAGGGATTGTCTCTGTTGTTCTCTCTAATCCTGAAAAGAATTTGCCTCAATATCGTCGGAGCCTTGGAAGGCTTTAAAACAGCCGCTGATATTGAGTTAGAGACAACCTCCCATGCACTGCGAAGGGGATTGTCTAGGGCTATTCCTAAAGCAAGGATATGGAGATTAGCTTTTATTTCCCTTTTCTCTTTATTACCTAAATTAACTCCTTCGGAACTATTAAGGAATCCTTGAATTATCGTTTTAATTTCCTTTGTTATTTGCTTGCGGGATGTTAAGGTCTTGGTGTTTGCATGTATTCTTGTTGCCGCAAGAACAGTTGGAATGCAAACGATTTTTTCCGATTGCGCAAGTCGTATCCATAAATCGAAATCAAATGAGTTCTTGAAAGATGTATTAAGATAGCCAACCCTCTCCAGGGCCGATCGAGAGATAAAAACTGACGGTTGAGGGAGAAAATGAAGATTAAGCAAATCGGACAAAGAGGCGGATTTGACGCTGCGTTCTAGCATTACGAGACCTTCAGAGTTGATTAAGATCTCTCCTCCACAAACTGCAGCTGCATCTGGATGTTCCTTGAAAACAGAGACTGCCCTGGTAATTGCCCCTGGAAGGTAAAGGTCGTCGGAGTTAAGGTAAGCCAATATGGAACCTGATGTGCGCAGCCATCCTTTGGATATTGCATCAGCTTGGCCTTTATCAGGAACACTTTCCCAATAGGTAAGCCATTTGTCATATTTTTTGATTATTTCCAGAGTGTTGTCTGTACTCCCTCCATCAAAGACCATATATTCAAGATTTGGATATCCTTGAAGCAGGACTGAGCGGATGGTCTCTTCTAAATATTTGGCCTGGTTGTAAGATGGAGTAACTACGGAGACACTTAAAGTGTTCGGATCTGGTTTTTCAATCTGATCTGCCTCAGTCCAAGGCCAACCGGTCTTTCCCTGTGGATGGGGTAATCCTTCTACTCTCATATATAATAGGGTACGCCCTTTATTTTTACAGTTTTCATTTCTATACCTCCTCGTATCTTACCATCCCGGTTTCCGGGCCTGCAATAAGATTATTCCTCATAAAACCTAATCATTTTCATCCGCCGGGGCGACAACTTCGCCCTGTCATGAGCGTTTCACTTGAAATGTAGAGAAGAAATGTTAGTATATACGCTAAGGTATATACTTTAAGGAGGTATCGTGACCATGCAGACTGCCAAGGTTTTCAAGAGCGGAAACAGTCAGGCTATTAGGCTCCCGAAG
The DNA here is from genome assembly GCA_003599015.1 of Desulfobacteraceae bacterium. Classification (GTDB taxonomy): domain Bacteria; phylum Desulfobacterota; class DSM-4660; order Desulfatiglandales; family Desulfatiglandaceae; genus CG2-30-51-40. Next base: position 13,581 of record QZIK01000109.1, read on the forward strand.
GATTTTCAGTTTAAGGGAACTGAGGTCTTTTTGAAGAAGATGGGCAACTTCGTTGTAATAGTCCCCAAGGAAGATCCCTGGAAGACTGTGGAAGAAAGCGTCCGGAAGTTCACGGATGATATTTTTGAGGGGGGACGTGAGCAGACGAACCCTCAAGAGAGAGAGGATCTCCATGATTTATATGCTTGATACAAACATCTGCATTTATACCATGAAAAAGCATCCCCAGAGTGTCTTTGAACGTTTGAGGAATCTCTCCCCGGATTTGGTGGGAATATCCGCGATAACAGAAGCTGAGCTCAGGTATGGCATGTCACATAGCAGCATGCCTGAACATAATCAAGAAGTTCTCGACGAATTCCTGGGACCGTTCCAGATTATCTCCTTCGACAGCGCCGCCGCATTCCATTACGGCGATATCCGCTCGCAGTTGAGGAAAAGCGGTACACCCATAGGTAACATGGACCTCTTGATAGCTGCTCATGCGAGAAGCCTATCCGTCACACTTGTAACCAACAACATAAAGGAATTTGAAAAGGTTCGGGGCTTGAAGCTGGAGAATTGGGTCTGAATAATCAGCATTCTTGCCAGGCAAATAGCTCTTAGTACAAAAGTAGGGACGCCCTTAAGGTGCTGCCGGGCAAGGATTGCTTCTTTCTTCGTGTTTACATGCGGGTGAATATGGTCTATAAAATAAGATTATAAGCTCATTAGAAGGAGATAATAATGAACTACATGGCAGTGAAAGACCTTAAAAAGACTCGCTCGTTAAGGGAGAGGCTCGAAAAGGAAGGAGAGTTGATTCTGACAAAGGACGGGCAGCCTTTTGCCTTGCTCGTTGGAATCCAGCCGGAAAACGTAGAAGGGTCCCTAGCGGAAATAAGGCGGGCCATGTTCTCTGCGGCGGTTATGGCGGCACGGAAAAAATCTGTTTCAACTCCGCCGAATGCGGGCGATATTGAGGATGAAATAATGGAGAGCAGAAAAAATCGCGGCCTTAAATGAGAATCGTCCTTGATACTAATGTAATGATTTCCGGCATGCTTAATCCTTCCGGCCCTCCCGGGAAAATCATAGATCTATTGAGATCAGGAGCATTGCAACTTGTAGTGGATGATAGAATATTGAGCGAATATACCGATGTGCTTCGTAGAAGGTATTTTCTCCGATATTTTGGGGAATCAGAACGGGAACGAGTCATTGAGTATATATCCGGAAATTCCTATTATACCTTATCAAAAGTCGTAGTTAGTGACATCCCTGATCAAGGAGACGCACCTTTTCTGGAAATAGCCTTGAGTGAAGGGGTTCCCTTGGTCACCGGCAATCTAAAACATTACCCTGAGACGGCTAGAATGGGGTGTATTGTCCTATCGCCAAACCAGTTTATCGAGCAGTTTGTCGCCAAATATTCATGTGTGAATTTGTGAATCCGGAAAAGTAGGGACGCTCTTAAGGTACGGCCGGGCAAGGTCGCTTAATCCAGCGGATGGGAAGCTCGTCCCGGGAGGAAGGCAAATTAGCTACGGGGTGCCAGTTGCGGCCAAACCGTCACCTGTTCCGAAAAAGTCTTGACTTTTTCGGAATTGCAGGCAAAATGGTCGTCATGAAAAGATATCTTGATAAGTATATTCAGCAGGATCTGAAAAGAAAGATCGTACTGCTTACCGGTCCAAGGCAGGCAGGCAAAACGACACTTTCAAAGATGCTTAAGGAAAGCTTTGATTATTTTAATTACGATAATGCCGAGCACCGTTTAAGTCTTTTGGAGAAGTCGTGGGACCGTTCCAGGGAACTTATTATTTTCGATGAACTCCATAAGCTGAAAAATTGGAAATCTTGGCTCAAAGGCATTTACGACACCGAAAGTATTCCTCCATCCATAATCGTTACAGGAAGCGCAAAACTGGATATCTACAGAAAGGTCGGCGATTCTCTTGCCGGAAGGTTTTTTGAATTCAGACTCCATCCCTTTGACTTAAAGGAGATCAAAAATGCCCAGGGAAAGGAGGGCCTGGAAGAAATACTCGACAGGCTTATGAAAATAGGGGGGTTTCCTGAACCATATCTTGAAGGCGACCAGACATATTATAATCGTTGGAAAAGGAGCCATCTGGACGTCATTTTGAAGCAGGATCTTGTTGATCTCGAAAATATGCGGCAGATCACTTCCATTGAGACCCTGATCCAACTTTTGAGGAAAAAGGTCGGCAGTCCAATATCATACACTTCTTTAGCAGAAGACCTTCAGTGTTCTGATAAAACCGTTAAGCGATGGCTTGCCATGCTGGAAACGCTGTATGTGGTTTTCAAGATTTTTCCTTTTCATAAAAATATTTCCCGGTCCATTCTCAAATCTCCCAAATACTATTTTTTTGATAACGGGCAGGTCATTGACGAACCTGGCTTGAAACTGGAAAACCTTGTCGCCTGCTCATTGCTGAAAGAGATTCACTTTCGGGAGGACTGTATGGGTGAAAAATGGGACCTTTATTACCTCAGAAACAAAGATGGCAGAGAGATTGATTTTTTTGTAACAAAGGGGGAAAGGCCTGCTTTGATGATTGAAGTTAAATGGAGCGATGAAGAACGAAGTTCCAATTTCTCCAGCTTCGAGAAATATCTTGCCGGTGCAAAAAAAGTTCAGATCGTCAAGGAGTTGAAGAGGGAAAAGACCTACCCGGACGGCACCGAGATCCGCTCCGCCCAAAACTGGCTTTCTTATGTCAACCTTGAATCCGTGGGACGCCCTTAAAATTTACAGTTTCTGCGGTGGTCGGCAATTCCTGATTGATCGAAGGAACCACGGCTGAAAGAAGAGGACTAAATTGATCCTATGCTTGCAGAGCGACGCAACGCAATTGTCATAATAAAGCTTCTCCTGATGGCTATGTTCTGGGGCGGCACATTTATAGCCGGCCGAAAGCTTGCATTGGAGGTGGGCCCATTTTCAGGGGCCTTTATGCGATTTCTGGTGGCATCGGTCCTTTTGGCCGGCATTATGCTGAGATCTGAAAGAAGATTCGCACTGCCCGGAAAATCACAGATTATACCCCTGTTTCTCATGGGCATGACCGGCATCTTCCTTTACCATTTTTTCTTTCTCAAAGGATTAAGGATCATAGAGGCCGGACGCGCGTCCATTATTATTGCCAATAACCCGATTTTTATAGCTTTGTTTGCAGCCCTTATTTTTGGGGACCGCCTCAGCCTGATTAAGGGTGCAGGGATATTGCTTTCGGTCGCAGGAGCAGTAACAGCCATCACGAGAGGCAACCTCCTCGCGGGGCTGAGCGGCGGTTTCGGCTGGGGGGAATTCTGGCTGTTGGGGTGCGTGGCAAGCTGGGTGACGTATTCGCTTTTGGGGAAATCGGTAATGTCCAAAATCTCTCCCATGCATGCGGTAACTTTCAGCACCCTTATCGGCACGGTGTGCCTTTTTCCGGCCGCTGTGATTGAAGGCCTTTTTGAATCCCCAGCATACTCCTGGGAGGCATGGGCGAGCATTTTTTACCTGGGCTACTTCGGAACTGTGCTGGGCTTTGTCTGGTATTATGAGGGGATCAAGCGGATCGGTCCTGCCCGGGCAGGTCTTTTCATCAACTTTGTGCCGATCTGGGCGGTGTTGATGGCTTATGTGATTCTGAATGAACCGATGACCATTTCTCTTTTGCTCGGCGCCGTTCTTGTTTCTTCAGGCGTTTATCTTACATCCCTGGGCGCTCGAACCCAATGATGTAAGATAGAATACTTTTTGCGGCATTCAGTATATGCATGCATCCAGTATTGACAGGACCTGGTCAAGTACCTCCGACGAAGCCTTTCCGATAGGCTTGGCCTTTCGTGCATGAAAATCAATGGACTTAACCTGTTCAACCATTACGAATCCGCCGACGCCATTGGGTTCTGTGACAGGCACATGAAAAGGATATCCGCGATCGGTATTCGTTATGGGGCATACTATGACAAGTCCGGTTCGTTGATTAAATAGGGTATTGCTGATTACAACAGCAGGGCGGCGGCCTTTCTGCTCATTGCCGGATTGGGGATCAAAGCTGACAGCTATGAAATCCCCTTTTTCGGGAATATATTTTTCCACTTACCAGACCTCTTTTCCGACCGGTTTGCCCCAATCGAGTTTTTCTTGGTCGTAACTTGCCGGAATACGTGAAACGAGTTTAACCAAAATTTGTCTGCCCCTAACACGTCTTGCCGGAGTAATAACAATGGTGCCGTCCCGTGTTATTACTTTGACTTCGTCGCCGACCGAAATATTTGCGTCCTCAAGCACCTGTTTGGCAATACGCAACCCCTGGCTGTTTCCCCATTTTTGGATTTTTGTAACCATTGTCATCACCCTCCCTTCATGTCTATCCCAAATTCTGGGGACGCCCTTAATTTTTACAGTTTCTGCAGCGTTCGGCAAGTCCTGAGCTGCGGCTTCTGCCAGGGGGATTATGGTTGGTGGTGAGCGTGCAAGCTGGCGGTGTATTCGTTTCGGGAAAAGGGGATTTAGCTCAGAGGCTGGGCAGTTGCTGAATCTTCTTCAGAGGCCATGCAGAGATGCGACCCGAGATCGGATATGACTCCTTGCCTGGATAGATGATCCAAATGTGTTCGAGTCCAAGGCTTTCGAGGGACTGCATCATTGATTTTGTGACGGTGGGTGCCTCTGTAAATTTGCATTCGATTCCATATCTCTTTCCTTTCAGAACAAAGAAGAGATCTATTTCAGCCCCGCTGTGCGTTGCCCAGAAAAAGGACTGAGAAGGCCTTAAAACCTGCAGCGCTTGTTCAAGGGCAAAGCCTTCCCAGGATGCGCCGACTTTTGGATGGCCGAAGAGCGCATGAAGGTTTGGAAGACCCAGCAGACTGTGAAGAATTCCGGAGTCGCGCAGATATATTTTAGGAGATTTGACCTGCCTCTTGCTGATATTCTCGTGCCATGGCTGGAGCTGTCGGACCATAAACGTAGCGGTAAGTATATCCAGATAGGATTTTACGGTTTTATCCGAGAGGCCAAGGGAACGGCCAAGTTCAGATGCATTTAACGTCTGGCCATGATAGTGCGCAAGCATCATCCAGAACCGTCGCATTGCAGCAGGGGCTATAGAAATACCCAGTTGCGGGATGTCTCTGTTAAGAAAAGTCTGAATAAATCCTTCGCGCCAAGCCATACTGTCTTCATCTGAAGCGGCCAGGAAGGAACGGGGAAATCCACCTCTCTGCCACAGGGCATCACACGTCTCGACTCCTGTCTCTAAGAGGTTGAAGGAATTAATCTCTATGAACTCAACACGGCCTGCGAGACTCTCCGATACATTTTTGATGATCTCCGGGGAGGCGCTTCCAAGAACTAGAAATCGGATCTTATTTTCCGGCCTGTCAACGAGAACCCGCAGGATTGGAAACAGTTCAGGCATCTGTTGAATTTCATCAATAATGACATTCCCTTGAAGTGATTCCAGCATCAGAGTCGGATTCTGCATCCTGCTGATATCCATTGGATTTTCAAGATCGAAGTAAACGACTGCCTTGTCGGATGCAAACATGCGGGCCAATGTAGTCTTGCCGCACTGCCTTGGGCCGAGGAGCGCGGTTATCGGAGATCGTGTCAAAGCGGTGGCTAGACGCTGAAGGTATGAAGGGCGTTCGATCATGGAAAATCATATATCATTGAAATATCGAAATGTCAATCCGAAATTTCCATAATAATTTGGGGGACGCCCTTAATTTTTACAGTTTCTGCGGCGTTCGGCAAGCCCTGAGCGGAGGCTTCTGCCGGGGGGATTATGATTGGTGGCGATGGGTGCAAGCTTTTGTCAGTTGGCCCCTCTTCTGAAGGGCGAACCCGGCTGTCTTTGGGATCTCTGCATCAGGAGGTCCAGGTTCTTCCTTGCTCCCTTGTGGGCAGGGTTTATACGCAGCGCCTCTGAATAGTGGCGGATAGCATCATTTTTTTCCCCCATCATTGAGAACACATTTCCCATGTTGTTATGTGCCTTGGCGTTGTCGGGGTTTATTTCAAGGGATCTCTTGATATGTTCGAGGCCTTCAGTCAGGCCGCCCATTTGGGCAAGCACTACGCCAAGGTTGTCATGGGCCTCTGCATAATCGGGCTTGAGGCGGAGGGCGGTCCTGAAACTTTCCGCTGCTTCCTGTTTTTTCCCTGCCGCGGTCAAAGCTACGCCCAGGTTGTTGTGGGCCTCCTGGAAGTATGGTTTTATCCTTATGGATTCATGGTAACTTCTTATGGACTCATCCAGCCTCCCCGCGTCCTTGAGCGCGCTTCCCAATGAGTTGTGGGCCATCCAATTGTTTTTAGTAACTGCAATCGTCCTTTCAAAAAGGGTTATGCTGTCTTTCCAATATGATACCTGGGAGCTGCCTGCTATGCTCAGCGCCAGCGCTGCCACGGAGGCCGCAAGAAGCGGAAGGATTCTCCCCGGCTTCAGCCGCGAAACCAGATCCGCCCCCCCCCAGGCCAGAATTATTGCAAGTCCTGTCAGGGGAATATAGGTGTATCTGTCGGCATGAGCCTGGGCGCCTATTTGAACGAGCCCGATCACCGGAACAAGGGTCCCCAGATACCAGAACCATCCCATGGGCAGATAGGGGACCTTCCTGGCTTTAAAGATGACCGCTGCTGTAACGGCAAAGATCAGTAAGGTCGAACCGGCTGCCTTCCACAAGGATACGATCTCAGGATATGGATAATAGACGCCCAGATTCACAGGCCAGAAGGCTTTGAAGATATAGACGACGTAAGAGATAAGTGCGTTTTGAAGCCTCGTTTGGAAAGGAATCGCATCAAAAGAGGCAGTTGCACCTCCCGAGTGCTGAGCGATAAAGGCAACGGCGGCAGCCGCTGCGCAAAGGGCAAAGAGAGGTACTTTTTCCAGAATAAGCATGCGAAGCGTATGGGACCATGAGTCATCGGCACCTTTTTTAAGTTCCGTTGAAAAATCAATACGTCTAAGCGGCCAGTAATCCATCAGCAGGAGTACAAAAGGAAGGGTTACGAGCATCTGCTTTGACATGAGGCCCATCACCAGAAAAAGCGCCACAAGGCTGTATCTAATTCTGCCCGGCCTTTGGGCATAATGGACATATGCCAAGATGGAGCACATCCAGAAAAATGCGCTCAGTACGTCTTTTCGTTCCGAAATCCAGGCCACTGATTCAACGTGAAGAGGATGGACTCCGAAGACAATGCTGACAAACGCGCTTCGTATCAATGATCCTGTGGCCCGGTTGAGAACAAGGAAAAGGATGATGGTGGAAGCAAGATGGATGATGAGATTTGTAAGGTGATGCCCGCCGGCATCCAGGCCGAAAAGCCGGCAGTCGAGCATGTGTGAAAGCCATGTAAGGGGATGCCAGTTGCACGCGTAGAATGTTGTAAAGGCCCATTTGAATCCATTTACAGTGAGGCCATTGGTTACGTTCGGATTATCCAGGATGTATTCGTAGTCATCCAGATGGATAAAACCATATTTCAATGATTCGGCATAAACAACTATGGTTAATGTTGAAATAAGGCCGACCAAAAAAAACAAGAAAAACTTTCTTTTTTCCTCAATACTCAAGGTCGTACAGATCCGGATTTTTTTATAATGATGCTATAATAGAATTACTTCATCCTATTTTACTAAATGTACTCTCCCTGGTCAAGCAATGTGTCAAGGAACAAAAGCAAGGAGAAAGGATCACCTCACCATTATATACATAAGAAGCGTTTGAACAGCCGACAGCAGAATATAATATGGAATCCAGAGAGGAATGCCTCCGGCCGTTGGTCCAATCCAGTTCCAGGCCCAGAAATCAATGCCGAGGAAAAAAACAGATGTGAAACCAAAGAGGTAAGGGTTTGCTATCCGTCCATAAAGATTTATGCCTGCCGATGTTCCATTCTTTGCTGCAAATACTGCGTGCACAACGAGGTAGACTGCAAAACCAGCAGCCATCACCCAGACAACCGGAAGAAATATGCCGCCGGATAATATGCCTGTATAAAACAAGACGAGCAACCCTTCTCCGCAGACAATGGAAAGTATGGCGGCTGCCGCGTATACCTTTTTTAAATATATTCCAAAGAGAACCGTCGGGAAAAGTACTGCAAGGCCTGTGAAGGTCTGTGTGGCGATCTGGAGGATGGTTGCAGGCGGCCTGTAGGCAAGTATCAGTCCGAGTGCGGCCAGGGCAATGACAAAAAACCTTCCGGGCATGCTTGTTTCAGGAAGACGCTTTGAAATGACAGGCAATATATCGCGGGTGAAAAGGGAACTGAGGGTAAGAAGCTGTGAGTCCATTGTGGACATTAGTGCTGCAAGGCCTGCGGCAACCACCAGTGAGGACATGAGATCGCCCCCTAATGCGTTCATCACCATGGGAAGGATACGGTCAGCGGCCTTTCCCGTAAGGTCAGGAAATGAGAGCCTTCCCATGACCCCTATGCTTATGGGGATGAAGAAAATGAGCGTGCATACGGCGGGGTACCAGAGCATAGTCATTTTGAGGGCCTTTTCGGATCGCGCGGAGAAAAAACGCTGGAACAACTGGGGGAACATCGGATCAGCGAAGAACCACAGCATCAAATAGCTCATCCACACTCCGACGGTGTAAGTTCCGTTTGCCCCGGGCCTTGCAAAGAGCTTCGGAGCAACTTCAAAGACCTTGTGCTGGGTTTCCGCAAAACCTCCATGGTGTCTGACCACCAGGCTGAATGCAGCGATCAAAACGGCCACCATCACAAATCCCTGAAAAAGGTCTGTCCAGGCCACCGCCCTCATGCCTCCCCGAAAGGTGTAACCGACCATGAGCAGGGTGACGAGAATGCAGCCCTGGAAATAGGGCATATGCAAGAGTTCTTCCAGGGCATATCCGGCGGCCATGGGCTGGAGGGCCAGATATGGAATGGTGAAGACAATCATAACAATTGACACAAGAAGGGAAAGAAACGGACTGCCGTAAAGGACCCTGATCAGCTCAGGGGGCGTTACCACACCTTTTTCTTTTCCGATCTGCCAGGCCTTTTTGCCTATAACCCAGAAGGTAAGGGCCATGAACCCTGTCCCGAATCCCATGATAGGGAAAAATGCATATCCGTCTCTGTAACCCGCCCCCGAGGTTCCGAAGATGGTAAAGGCAGAAAAATTGGTGGCTGCCATTGTACCCAGAAGTACGAATGCGCCAAGCCGCCTGTCGGCAAGGAAATAGGTCTCAGGGGTTGATTTAAGCCGTGTGCGGGCATAAATTCCTATCACCATTACCACCAGGAAGTATCCTCCAAGGACAATAAGTTTTGTGATCATGATCCAATCTCTCCAAGGCAAACACAGCAATAAAAAAGGCCATCCCAGGTTGGGATGGCCTTGCCTGACATAACCTGTAAAATTTATTTAATTATACGCCTGCGTCAATAATTCCTTTATTTGTTCTCCCAGTAAAGGGTCTTGAGCCTATTGAGAAATTCCCTGTCGCGTTTTTTTATTGCCTCATCAAGGCTCTCCTTGGAAAAGTCGTTGCTGTAATCGTAAAATCCCTTTCCGCTCTTTATTCCGTCATGGCCCTTTTCAGCGAGTCTTGTGAGTGCCCCGGGGGGCTCTTTGGAATTGGAGATGAGAGGAAAGAGGTTTTGGCAAACCTTGAGCCACAGCTTCAGACCTCCCAGGTCAATGGTCAAAAGTGGTCCTATGCTGGCAAGCCTGAATCCGATGCTTCCCTTGACAGCCTTGTCAATGTCCTCGGCGCTTGCGATACCCTGTTCGTAAAGATCCAGGATCTCCCTGACCATGGCCATCTGAATCCTGTTGATTAGAAATCCCGGGACCTCTTTTTCTATTTTCACGGGCACCTTCTTGATCCTGACAAGGAGATCATAGGTGGTCTCAAAGGTCTCTTCGCTTGTCCAGGGGGCGCGGACAACCTCAACCGTCGGAACTATGTGGGGAGGGTTGAACCAGTGGGTAGTCACAAGCCTTTCCCTGTTTTGTACCTTTATCCCTATGTCGGCCAGGGTAAGGGATGAGGTATTGCTTGCAATTATAGCATCTTTTTTGCAGAGGGATTCCACCTCTGCAAAAAGGCGTTGTTTCAGCTCAAGGAGTTCCGGGGCTGCCTCTGTTATGAAATCGCCCCCCTTCACACATTCAGCCAGGCTGCAGGTGGTGAAAAGCCTTTCAAGGCACGGACCGATAGCCCGCTCCTCAATGAGCCCGAACCGGGCAAACAACCCCAGGTTCTCCTCGATGTGGTCCCTTGCCGTTTTAAGTATCTGCTCATTGATATCGTAAAGCGTCACGGGATATCCGCCCATCAAAAAGCTCTGGGCGATGCCGTGGCCCATGATCCCCGCCCCCAGGACAGAGACTCTCTTAACTTCATCCAATTTCAATCCATATCCTCCTTGCGTTTAACAATGCGCTTATGGTTTCTCTCTTAATGGCCTGAAAGGACCTTTGGAAGCCAGAGGCAGAGCGCCGGAAATATTATGCAAAGCACTGTTACCATTAGCTGCAGGCCCACAAAAGGCATTACCCCTTTATAGATGTCGTTGAGTTCGAGTTCCGGTGAAATGCCCTTCAGGTAAAAAATGGAATATGCAAAAGGTGGTGTGAGAAACGAGATCTGCAGGCTTACACATACCACCAATCCCACCCACAGAGGATCGAACTGAAGGTTGAAGAGGATGGGTGCGAATATGGGCACCATGATCATGAGTATGCCTATCCAGTCTATAAAACAGCCCAGGACGATAATGATGATCATGAGCACGATAAAAATGCCCCACCGTCCCAGCCCCAGTCCCATAAGGAAATCCGTAATCACCTGACCGCAACCGGCGTTCAGGAAGGCCCCTGTAAAGATATTGGATGCTATGGCTATGAAGATGATCATGGCCGTTATTCTGAGGGTGAGGTAGCAGTTTTCCTTAAAAGACTTCCATGTGAAGGTCTTGTACAGGAATCCAAGACCTACGGCTCCCAGGGAACCTACGGCACCTGCTTCTGTTGGGGATGCAACTCCGAAGAACAGGGAGCCGAGAACCAGAAAGACCATGCCGACGGGCGGGAGCAGATATTTGAATCCTTCCTTGAAGGATTCCCTTGTAAAAAACTTTAGGGCCATCTCCTTAGGAAGATTGGGTGCAACATCCGGCCAGATGGCCGCACGGATAAGGATATATACGATGTAAGATAATCCCAGAAGCAGGCCGGGAATAAAAGCGCCAGCGTACATGTCAACAACAGATACCCCTGCCATTGGGGCATAAAGGATGAGCATGACGCTCGGGGGGATGAGAATACCCAGGGTTCCTCCTGCGCAGACCACGCCGCTTGCCAGATCCTTTGAATAGCGCGCCTTGAGCATGGAAGGGATCGCCAGCAGTCCTATGGCCGTCTCCGATGCGCCGACGACGCCTACGCAGGCGGCAAAGATCATTGCAAGTACAATGGTTGCGACCCCGAGACCTCCCCGCAGATCCGCCATCCATCGCTGCAGTATATGGAAAGCCCTTTCTGCAACGCCGGAGGACTGCATCATGGCTCCCATGAAGATAAACAAAGGAACCGCCGCCAGGATGTACTCGGATAGAGTGCCGTTCATCACGCGCTGGGGGAGCATGTAGAGGAATGCATTTCCGCCCGTCAGGTACCCGAATAAAAGTCCCATGGTTCCGATTCCGAAGGCCAGGGGAAATCCAAGGAGCAGGATGAACAGGCTGAGGAGCATGAGGATGGTTGTCAGTTCAGGACTCATTAGCGACCTCCCTTCAGGGCTACACCAAGGGAGCGCAGGAAATTGGCAATCCCTTGAAGTATGAGCATGATAAAACCGGCCATTATAGTTGCTTTAAAAGGCCAGAGCTGTGGTCGCCAGACACTTGAGGATGAACTCTCCCCTGACTCCCATGTCCAATAGGTGTGATCTCCGCATTTATAAGTAAGAACAATCATGAAGGGAAAAAAGAGTAGGATGTATCCTATCACATCCATCCATGCCTTGCGCCTGGTGGAAAGCTTGGAATAAAGCATATCCATTCGAACGTGGGAGCCTAGAAGGAGGCAGTAGGCAACTCCCAGCATGGAGTAGGCCCCATAAACCATGTAGGTTAATTCAAAGGCCCAGTAGGTAGGCTTGCTGAAGACATATCGCATGAACACATCGTAGCAGATTGCCGCCACAAGCCCGGCCATGAGAAAGCTCGCCAGCTTTCCCATCCATTCGCTTAGTTTGTCAATTGCGCCGAAGAACTTTTCCATTGAAATCTACCCCTCAGCCTGGCCCCTCTCCCCGTGAGGCGATGAGGGGAATTCCTGGCCAGATTAAGATATATGGGGACCGTTATCTTTCAAATAAAAATAACGGCCCCAGCAACTATGATATTATACTTTATTAACCCTTTTAACGCGGCAATGAGAATGCCTTGCTGTAAGGGAACCACTTGGAGCCGAACTGTTTTTGTGAATTCCAGACCTTGCCGAAGAATTCATCCTTTGCCGCCTTTTCATCGAGATATTCGATGGCCCATTTTATCATGGTCTTGGATGTCTGATCTTCAAGCTGGACAACCTGGATACCCTTTTCTTTAAAGAAATCCATGGCCTCTAAGTTCTTTTGTTCCATCCACATCCATTCTTTCAGGCGGCTCTTCCATATGGCGGCCTCTACGAGGACCTTAAGGTCATCAGGCACGGCAGCCCAGGATTTCTGGTTTACAACCAGCTCGATGTGCGAGCAGGGCTGATGGATTCCGGGAATATGCATGTATTTGCAAACCTCCCAGATACCGAGGGTCTTGTCGAATGCCGGGATGCTGTATTCCGCTGCATCAAGAACGCCTCTCTGCAGGTTGGGCATGATCTCGCCGGCCGGCATGAAAACCACCGAAAAGCCGTTCTTTGCAAGCACATCTCCCATAAGAGGCATCATGCGGAATTTCATGCCTTTCCAGTCGTCCAGTTTTGCAAGAGGCTTCTTGGCCCACATGTAAACTTCCATGGAGATGGGAGCCGTCTCAAAGGCCTTGACCTTGTATCCGTAACGATCGTACATCTCCTGATGGAGCTCTTTTCCGCCGCCGTGTTCCAGCCACATCTGTGTGTCAAAGGCAGCAAGCCCACCAGGTGCGGAGGTGAAAAGAGGGGCAACGGGAATCTTGCCCACCCACTGGCCTGTATAGCCGTAGTTTGCATCGTAAACACCGTCGCTTACTGCCTTGAGGCCCTCAAATGGGGGAACCAGGGCTCCGGCAGGAAAAACCTCCCAGACCATCCGGCCGCCTGTCACTTCCTTGACCACATCAGCAAGGCGAAGCAGTGCCTCATGGTACAGCATACCGGCAGGAACAAAACCCTGCACCTTCCATTTGATAACCTTATCCGCCGCTATGCCGGGCATGGCAAGACACGTCACCAACATCACTACAGAAAGAATCATGAGAAGTTTCTTAATCATTTTTTAATTTACCTCCTTGTTGGTTTAGCAGTTTCAAGCAAGAAAACCAAAAGACCGCCGCCAAGCGAAAATATGGTTTCACCTCCTTTCCAGCCTCGCTTTCCTTTATCCGTCTCCTATGCCGGCTTCTTGCCGGGGCCTTCCTTTTCAGCCATATCAGTGAAATATCTTATGGCTGAAGGGTTGCTCATGGAATCAAGATTCACAGCCTTTTCAACGGGAATTCCCTGCAGGATCTTTTTGACCGGTACCTCCAGCTTTTTACCGTTCAGGGTTTTCGGTACTTCAGCTATTTCATGTATTTCATCAGGAACATGCCTTGGGGACAGAGCGGTTCTGATCTTTTTCTTTATCTTATCCTTAAGTGCCGCATCCAGTTTCAGGCCTTTCTTAAGGACCACGAAAAGAGGCATGTTATAGTCCCCGTTGGGGAGATTATAGCCCACAATGAGGCTCTCGGCTATCTCGGGAAGTTCCTCCACCGCCGCATAAATCTCGCTGCTTCCCATGCGGACGCCCATGCGTTTGAGGGTGGAGTCGGAGCGTCCCAGTATGACGGCGCTCCCCCTATCGGTTATCTTGATCCAGTCGCCGTGTCTCCAGACGCCCGGGTACATCTCAAAGTAGCTTTCGATATATCGTTTGTTGTCCGGATCGTTCCAAAGATAAAGAGGCATGGAGGGAATGGGTTCTTTTATCACGAGCTCTCCCACCTCGCCCAAAAGGCTTTTGCCTGCCTCGTCAAGGGCCTCTGCCTTAACGCCCAGACACCGGCACTGGAGTTCTCCTGCGTGCACCGGCAGTGTGGGGCATGACCCAAGAAAGCCGGAGCATGGGTCTGTTCCGCCGCTTACAGATGCCAGAAGCAGGTCTTTCTTTACCTTTTCATAGACCCACCTGAAGCCCTCCGGAGAAAGGGGCGATCCCGTTGATCCCATGGTTTTGAGGGAGCCGAGGTCGTGATTTTTGCCGGGTTCAAGTCCTGAGTTCATGCATGCGTGGATAAATGCGGCACTTGTTCCGAAGATATTCATGGGTGCTTTTTCGGCAAGCCCCCAAAGGACATCCATGTCGGGGTAGCCGGGGCTCCCGTCATAAAGGATCGGGGTCGCCCCAACCAGAAGGCCTCCCTGGACTATGTTCCACATGACCCATCCGGTGGTGCTGAACCAGAAGAACCTGTCTCCTGGCTTGATGTCCACGTGAAGGGCAAGGAATTTCATCAACTCAATTAGAATACCTCCCTGGCTGTGGACGAGTCCCTTCGGGAGACCTGTAGTGCCTGATGAGTAGACGACCCATATGGGATGGTTAAACGGCAGGCTCTCGTATATGAGTTCTGCATTTTTTCCCAGAAGATCCTTCCAAAGGAGAAAACCTTCAGGCGGTTTTTCTCCCCCGGTTTCCTTAAGATATGGCACGAGGATGGTCTGCCTGAGGGTGGTAAGGCTTTTTCTGATCTCCTCAACGGCGGAAAGGCAGTCAAAGGCCTTTCCTCCGTATTGGTATCCGTCAACGGCAAACAGGACCTTCGGCTCTATCTGTTTGAACCGGTCCGTGACACTCCTTGTCCCAAAGTCAGGTGAGCAGCTTGACCACACCGCTCCAATGCTTGCGCAGGCAAGAAAGGCCTTTACGGTTTGAGGTATGTTGGGCATATACGCCACTACCCTGTCTCCCTTCTCCACTCCCATGGAGCGGAGGGAGGCTGCAATGGATGCAACATCTTTATATAGCTCTTCCCAGGAGATCTCTGTAAGGGGTGTTATCTCGGATTGAAATATAAGGGCAGGGCGTTCGGAGGTAATATTTCGGAATACATGTTCCGTGTAGTTTATCTCAGACCCGTTGAACCACCTTGCTCCCGGCATCTTTCTGCTTGAAAGAATCTCTGAATAGCCTTTTCTGGGGATAATCTTGAAGTATTCCCAGAGGGATTCCCAGAAACTCTCAATCTCCGTAACCGACCAGGTCCAGAGATCATTGTACTCTTTAAAAGAGAGCCCTTTTTCTCTTGAAAGCCACCTCATATAGGCCGTTATGTTGGCCCCTTCCTTACGCTCCCCGGAAGGCTCCCACAGAAGGGTTCCCTCGCTAACAGGTCTGCTGTCCATTCATCCACTCCTTAAAAACTTGCGTAAAAAAATGTCCACTTTAAACCCTACCCTTTTAATGGAGTGCGGCTGGTTAGTCAATTAAATCTTTAACAGCCCGTTGAAAAAGGTTCCTCTGCCCTGGTGTGATCTTCTTTTGTAACGGCGAGTTATGTCTATCTGCTCTTCATTGCCGGGTATTTGTTTCCACATGCATTCGTGGACCCGGGCCTAAAGTTCCCATCTGTCGCGCGCCTTTCATACTTGCCTTTTTGGTCGGCACAATGGGGATCTAATGTCAGGATGATTAGTCCTTGACATAAACCCTGTTTTAACCGGATAAGCTTTATGACACAATTTTTGCGGTTTTTGGATTTATCCGGTTTTGCATACTTATTGGTTTTAAGGACTGAAAATGGGAAAAGTGAAGAATGACGACGAAGAAAAGTATTTGAAAGACTGAAAGTATGCAAAAAACGGATGGAGCTTTTTTTGTGGAGAAAAAAACAGGAGATCGTGCAATGAAAACCCCGGGACAAATAGAGAAAGATCTTCCCCCCATGAGGGTCTTGCGCCAGAGAGCCTCGGTTCCTCCCCCTGTTGATGTGGCAGGAGAGATTGAAAGGCAATGGGAAACCTTAAGAAAAAAAGTCGAGCTTAAACCGGGCCTTTCGGTTGCGGTTGCCGTAGGCAGCAGAGGCATAACGGATCTTTCCACTGCGGTGCGGGAGGTGGTCAAAAGACTTAAAGAGGCCGGAATGGAGCCATTTATAACGCCTGCCATGGGCTCCCACGGGGGAGCTGCCGCCGAGGGCCAGATGGAGGTTCTTCGTCTGCGGGGAATAACGGAGGAGACCGTGGGGGCGCCTGTTAAGGCAACCATGGAGGTTGTCCCCATGGGGGAGGCGGACGGGATACCGCTTTTTCTGGATCGTCTTGCCCATGAGGCAGGCGGCATCGTGCTTGTAAACCGAATAAAGCCGCACACCAACTTCGTGGGTCCCACTGAAAGCGGTCTTATAAAGATGATGGCAATAGGGTTGGGAAATCAGGTGGGTGCTGAGCATTATCATCGCCTTTCTGTGATAAAAGATCAGTACAGGATCATAAGCACGGCCGGAAAGGAGCTCATAAGAAGAGCAAGGGTTTTATTCGGAGTGGGGCTTGTGGAGAACCAGGATCACAGAACCTGCATGGTCAGGGTGGCGCCTGCCGGAGAGATCGAGGAGGTCGAAAGCGGGCTTCTCAAGGCTGCAAGGGCATGCCTTCCGCTCATCCCTGTAGATGAGATAGATCTGCTCATTGTAGATGAGATGGGAAAGGACATAAGCGGAGAGGGGATAGACCCCAACGTTGTGGGAAGGGATGTGTGCGCATACGGCGCCAAAAGGCCTGTTCCGCAGGTTACAAGGATCTTTGTGCGGGATCTTACGGATGGGAGCGAGGGAAGCGCGCTCGGCATAGGCCAGGCGGACTTTACCCTGAAAAGACTGGTTGATAAGATGGATTTCAAAGTCACTGCCATAAACTGTCTTACCTCGTGCTGCCCTGAGTCCGGCAAGATACCTCTTACCTATGAAACAGACCGTGAGGCTGTTGCCGCGGCTCTTATGACCCTCAGACCATACAGCCTTGAAGATCTGCGCATCGTGCACATAAAAAATACACTGGAGCTCAATACCCTGTGGGCCTCAGAGGGTTGCCTTAAGGATCTGGAGGGCAGATCCAACGTGGAGGTGGGGAAGGAGAGGGTTTTTATGAAATTTGACTCCTCAGGGTATCTTATTTCACCCTTTACAGGACGCTGCTAAAGAATTGGGGAAAAATCTGTTGTGATTTTAAAGAAGGAAAACACGGGAGCCTTTTTATGGATTCAGCAGTAAAGGAAAGACTGAAGGAGATCCTTGGGCCTGACGGCTTCAGCGACAGCCTCATAGATCTTATAAGTTATGCAAAGGATGCCTCCGAGTTCAAGAGGAGGCCTGATGCTGCAATTTGGCCGAAGACTACCGAGCAGGTATCAAAGGTCCTTGAGCTTGCCGACAGGGAAAAGATCCCTGTTGTGCCGAGGGGTGCAGGAACTTCCCTGGCCGGTCTTGCAGTTCCGGAGAAAGGCGGCCTTGTGATGGATCTGGGCCGCATGAACCGGATCCTGGAGATAAATATCGTTGACAGGCTCGCGGTGGTTCAACCCGGGGTAGTGTATGCAAACCTTGATAAGGCGCTTTCAGTTCAGGGATTTTTCTTTCCTCCTGATCCTGCGAGCGGATCTGTATGCACCCTGGGGGGAAATGTGGCAACCAATGCGGGAGGCATAAAAGGGGCAAAATACGGGACCACCAAGGATTACGTCCTGGCCCTGGAGGTGGTCCTTCCCGGAGGACGGATACTTCGAACAGGCTCAAGATGCATGAAGAGCGTTTCAGGCTATGATCTTACAAAGCTCTTTGTGGGATCAGAGGGCACCCTGGGGGTGATAACCGAGATAACACTCAAGATAAGCCCCAGGCCGCCCCTCAACTCTACCGCCATGGCCCTGTTCGAAGACCTGGAGGATGCCGGAAAAGCCGTCAGCGATATTATGCATTCAGGAATAATACCCAGCGCCCTTGAGATCGTTGATCAGCAGACCCTCAAGGCCATCAATCAAAACACGGACCTCAATCTCCCGGAGGTGGAGGCAATCCTTGTGGCTGAAACAGACGGCTACACAAAGGAGGAGACGGAGTTCCAGCTTGATAAGATCCTGCGCATCTTTGAGAAAAACAAGGCCACTTCAGTAAAGAGAGCGGCAACAAAAAGCGAGGCCGACGCCCTGTGGACCGCCCGCAAAACAGCCTATGGCGTCATGGCAAGGATAAACAACAATCTTTTCGTCGAGGACCTTGCGGTTCCCATGTCCAACGTGTCAAAGATGTTGAGGATCATTGCGGACCTTGCAACAAAATACGATCTCAAAATCCCCACAGTGGGGCATGCCGGAGACGGCAATCTCCACCCCGTCATAAGCTTTGACGGGACAGATCCTGATGAGGTCAGGAGGGTGGAGGAGGCTTCGGCTGAGCTTTTCGAAAAGGTCCTGGAACTGGGAGGGACCCTTACCGGCGAGCACGGCATAGGTCTTGCCAAGGCGCGCTTCATGGGGCAGGAGCACAGCGATCTGAGCATGGCCATGATGAGGGCCATAAAGCGTGTCTTTGATCCCAACAATATTCTTAACCCGGGGAAAATGGCTCTGGAACAATAGCGTTTCATCCGTGCGGAGATCATAAATGACAGATAAAGATAACTATACATTTGAGAAGCTCTATCGTGACCAGGTGCTGAGGTGTTCAAGCTGCGGATTCTGTCAGGCCGTGTGCCCGGTCTTTGGACTTACCCTGCGGCCATCCTATAATGCGAGGGGGAAGATGCTCGTCCTCAAGGAAGTAATGGAAGGAAACATCCCCCTTGGCGATGAGTTGATCGAAACCCTTTTTCAATGCACGACCTGCGCGAGCTGCGAAAA
>QZIK01000138.1 GCA_003599015.1 Desulfobacteraceae bacterium
GGGTGCCCCGAAGATCGAGCCTGCCTCCAGGGAGAAGATGGCCTTTCCCTTGCCCGACAAACCTTCCATTGCCGTCCTCCCCTTCGCCAACATGAGCGGAGACCCGCAGCAGGATTTTTTTAGCGACGGGATCACGGAGAACATCATAACGGGTCTATCCCAGCTAAATGCGCTGTTCGTCATCGCCCGCAACTCCACCTTCACATACAAGGGCAAGCCCGTGAAGGTTCAGCAGGTGGCGGAGGATCTCGGAGTGCGCTATATCCTGGAGGGAAGCGTCCAGAAGTCCGGTGAGCGGCTGAGGATCACGGCGCAATTCATCGATGCCCTGAAAGGCCATCACCTCTGGTCCGAACGGTACGATCGGGATCTTAAAGACCTCTTTGCCATAGAGGACGACATCACCAAAAAGATCATGACGGCTCTGCAGGTGATCTTGACCCAGGGCGAGCAGGCGCGGCTGATTGGAAAGGGCACGGAAAACCTGGATGCGTACTTGAAGTGCATGGAGGCGCGAGAGCATCTTTTTCGCTTCAACAGAGACGCCAACCTCGTGGCCAGACAAAAGGCCGAAGAGGCGATCTCCCTGGACCCCAAGTATTCCACTGCACATGCGATTCTGGGCAAGACCTATACAGGGGCTGTCTTCTTTGGCTGGACCTCCTCCCCGAAGGACGCCCTGGGGAATGCCTCTGCGTCGGCGACAAAGGCGCTTGCACTGGATGCGTCCGATTTTCAGGCACGCCAGGTCTTGGCTTTCGTGCATCTGCTCAGGAGGGAGCATGATAAGGCCGTTGAGGAATGCGAACGGGCCGTCTCTCTCGCCCCCAGCGCCGCAGATCCCGTATACAGTCTGGGGGTCATTTTGAGGTTTGCAGGCAGGGTCAAGGAGGCCATCCCGGCGTTTGAAAGGGCGATCCGTCTGAACCCCATACCGCCTGCCAGTTATCTCTATCAGTTGGCCCTGTCGCACACCTTCGTGGGAGATTTTGAAAAGGCCATTCGCTTGTGCAACGAAGCGCTCCCCAAGAACCCCGATGATCTGATAGGCCGGGTCACCTTGGTCATCGCCTACGGTTCGCTGGGCCGTGACAGCGAGGCACGCGCCCAGGTTTCGGAGCTGCTCAGGGTTGATCCCAAGTTTTCTTTGGACCAGGCCGCAAAGACATGGCCGTACAAGAAAACGGCGGACAGAGAGTTTGTCCTGGCGGCCCTCCGCAAGGCCGGGCTCTCCGACAAACCGCAGCTCCCCCTTCCCGACAAGCCCTCTATCGCGGTGCTGCCCTTTGCCAACATGAGCGGCGATCCCAAGCAGGAGTACCTGTGCGACGGGATCACGGAATCCATCATCACGGCGGTTTCCAAGATTCACAATCTGTTCGTCATCGCTCGAAACTCCACCTTCGCCTACAAGGGCAAGGCCGTCAACATCCAGCAGGCCGCCAGGGAACTGGGGGTCCAATATGTGCTCGAAGGGAGCGTCCAGAGGTCGGGGGACAGGCTGCGCATCACGGCCCAGCTCATAGATGCCTTGAGCGGCCGGCACATGTGGGCACAGAAGTATGACCGGGAACTCAAGGATCTCTTTGCCGTGCAGGACGACATCACCATGGAAATCCTGCAGGCCATGCGGGTCAAGCTCTCAGAAGGGCAGCAGGTGTTGCAGGCAAGACGCCCGAAGAACATCGAGTCGGCCACGAAGGCCTATGAAGCCCACGGATATGTGCTTGTCTTCACAC
The DNA here is from genome assembly GCA_003599015.1 of Desulfobacteraceae bacterium. Classification (GTDB taxonomy): domain Bacteria; phylum Desulfobacterota; class DSM-4660; order Desulfatiglandales; family Desulfatiglandaceae; genus CG2-30-51-40. Next base: position 1,740 of record QZIK01000138.1, read on the forward strand.
CGGAGGCCAATGACATGGGGCGCAAACTGGCCGAAGAGGTGATCGCCATGGAACCCGACTGGGGAGAAGCGTACTATATCCTGTCAGAGGCCCATATGATGGAGGTGTGGCTCGGGACGTCCAAATCCCCGAAGGAATCCTTGGACAAGGCCATTGCGCTTTCGGAAAAGGCCGTATCCCTGGATGATTCGCTTTCGCAAGCCTATGCACTCATCGGGTATCTTTACGGCATGAAACGGGAGCATGACAAATCCGTTGCCTATGCGGAAAAAGCGGTTGAGATGGATCCAAACGGTGCGGATGCCAGGGTATGGCTGGCCAATTGTCTCAGTTGGGCTGCCAGACCCCAGGAGGCTATTCCTCATTATGAAATGGCGATGAGGCTCAATCCGAATCCGCCGCAGTGGTACTACATCAACCTTGGTGCATGTTATACAAGGCTGGGCCGCTATGAGGAGTCCGTTGCCCAGATGAAGAAGGCCCTGGTTTTATCGCCCAACAGCGTTTCGGCCTGGAGCGCCCTGATTGTGACGTATGGGGCCATGGGCAAAGAGGATGAGGCCCGCGCGGCGGCCGCGGAACTACTGAGGATCAACCCGAAGTTCTCTGCTGAACAATATCTCAAGACGAGCCCGAGCAAGGGTGATTATCCCAAGCTGGCAGCCGAGTCCATGCGTAAAGCGGGCCTGCTGAAGTGAGGCGGCATGCAGGCAAAGGATGCATGCCGATCTTTTTTCGTTTGACGACCGTACCATTTCGGAATAAACTCCTAACCGGTATAACTAGCTAGGAGTAAATACCCAAAAAAATCAGCCAGGCCTGCTCTGTTCTGCAAGGGTTTAATGCGGATTTGGTCATGTTTAGCTGAGTCAATGGCCGGCGCAGTTTTCTTGCGGCGATGGGAAAAAGAAGAGGTTTGGCATTTAATATATGGAATATATTCAGAGAAAGTTGGAAATAGACCTACCTCCGCGTCAATCGGCCTTCTTGTGGGGACCGAGGAAGACCGGGAAGTCCACGTATCTTAGAAGAAGATTCCCGGGAAGCATCTGCTACGACTTCCTCCGGAGCGACCTCTTTCTTGATTTCACAAAGAACCCATCCCTGTTGCGGGAGCGGTTACTGGCACGAGAGGACCGGGAGCTGAATGATCCGGTGGTCCTCGATGAGGTTCAAAAGGTTCCCCAGATCCTGGACGAGGTTCACTGGCTCATTGAAAACAAAGGGATCCGGTTTGTCCTTTGTGGTTCCAGCGCCAGGAAACTCAAAAGAGGTAAGGCCAATCTGCTTGGGGGGCGCGCCTGGCGTTATGAGATGTTCCCCCTGGTTTCATCCGAGTTGGAAAATCCCGACCTTCTCACGATACTCAACAGGGGCATGATTCCGGCGCACTACTTTGATGTGAATTACGAGAAATCGCTTCTGGCCTATACACAGGATTATCTGAAAGAGGAGGTATTCGCGGAAGGACTAACCCGGAATATCCCGGCCTTCTCAAGGTTTTTCGACGCAATGGGTTACTCCCATGGCGAGCTCATTAATTTCAGCAACATCGCCCGAGACTGCGGCGTGGACTCCAAGACGGTCAGGGAATACTATCAGATCCTTGTCGACACCCTTATGGGTCGCTTCATAGAGCCCTTCAAGCGCAGGCAGGATCGCAATGTGATCAGCAGGGCGCCGAAATTCTACCTGTTCGACGTGGGTGTCGCCGGGGCCATCATAAAACGCCGGATTTACGAAGAGCGGGGTGATCTGTTCGGGAGGGCCTTGGAGCACTTTGTGTTCATGGAAATGTCCGCCCATTCCTCTTACAGCGAACTGAACTACGAAATCCATTACTGGCGGACAAAGAGCGGGCTGGAAGTGGATTTCGTTTTGAGAAAGGGAGAGGTGGCGGTGGAGGTTAAAGGGACCGGCCGGGTTGATCGAAGCGAACTCGCTGGTTTGAACGCTTTTGTAGATGCCTATTCACCGAAAAATGCCATCTGCGTCTGCAACGAGAAAGAGCCCAGAATTCATGGGCGGATCACAATCATGCCCTGGAGACAATTCCTAAGCGCCCTCTGGGAAGGGAAGGTCATTGTGTGATCTTGACAGCATAACCTCTTCCTTCGGAGCCCGACATGGATCGGAGCCTGAGCAAGTTTATCGGATTGAGCCTCCCTGGGAACTTGAAATCCCAGCGGGGGCTTTTGTGTTTTTTGAGGAGGTGATTCCATTACCCTCGTGAGCCGTTCACGTATCTGGTAGGCTTGCAAAGCCATATGTATTGCAAGAAAAATAAGCTCATCGTCCTGGAGGCTCAGGATTCCACTGGGATGTCTTTCTCCGCAGAATTGGAAGTCAACTTCGGCCTAACTGCAATGCAGTTGATGTAAGGAGAGAAATGCTGTGTGGCCGGAAACTCTCCCAGCAGGTGTTCCATCATCCAAACAGCAAATGAGATCATCATCAATATCCCTCTTAAGGATAGTTTTGCCGCCCGCACAACTCGTTTGTCCTCTGTTCCGGCTGCATTGAGAACTCCAAAATTGGTTGAAAGGAAATAGCCGCATTCAATTACCGAAAGGCCTGCATGCTTGTGGGCAAGCCTGAGTTCGGCAGGCCCTATGGAGATGTGCGTATCAAACACCTTCAGGCATAAGCGCCTCTGAAACCATCCCACGGTCCCTTTCATATTGGGGATCTGAGTAAAGATCACTCCGCCCGGTTTCAGAAAACGGGCCAGGGCCTCAACAGCCCCACTCGTGATCTGGAAATGTTCAACAAGACCTAAAGAGACAACCACATCAAATCCGCCAATCAGTTCATCCGGAGGATTGAACATGTCGGCGTGAAATATTTCTCCCCTAATCCCCTCACGATCGAGCATGGCACGCGCCTGCTCTGCTCCGACCAGGCTATAGTCAATCCCTGTTACCGAAATTCCCTTTGCCCTTGCAAGTGCAGGGAGAAGACGCGATCCAGCACAACCGACTTCGATCAGCCTTACATCGCAGCCGTCTCTCTTCGCAAACGATACCGCCCTTATCAGCTCTGTGAATAACCTGCGTCTTGCATAGTTTCGAACCGTCCCGAGGTTTGCTGGCCATGGATAGAGAAGACCCCGGCGATGCCAGGTTTTATCCCAGTATTTTTTACCGGCTTTATCGTCATTCCCGATAAGTCTACCCGCGCTCTCCTTAAGGGAGTCGGCTTCAATATCCCTCCCGGCTTCGGTATTATCGAGCATAAAAACTCCCTTTTTTCATCACCTTGCCTGCATCCAAAGACGGACGTTTCCCTCTACCAGGAACAGTCTCAATTGATTTGCCTCATCCGAGCGGTTTTTTTCTCTCAACTCATCTGAGTAGAGGATATTCCTGACAACATCCGAAAACGGGACCGATTCCCAGGCACTAAGCTCTGAAAGAGAGGGGAATCTATCCAGAAGCCCTATGAAAATCCCTACTATGGAATTTCGGGCAGGGTTCCCGCCCATCCCCTTCAGTTCGTTTATGGACTTTTTTTCGAATTCCGGGGAGGACAAAAGTGCAAAGAGAAGAAGCTCATTGTTTTCTGGATTCATGGTCCAAAAGGCATTTTCTTCGCCGGTCGGTTCTCTCCAGAGAATAGCGCGAAAACACGAAGCAACCCTAACCGTTGCTTCATTCTCATCACTCCGCGCGGTATATTCATCTGATGAAAAAATGACAGAAGCTACAACCCATAAGGCGTACCGAGGATCTATGTCATACGCTTCAATCAACCTTGCAATATAATCTCCCCATCGTTCAAGTTCATCGCTGTGAGGCTCGCGGTGAAATGCTGCAAGATGGATTTGCCTTATTGCTTCAGGCAGGCTCTGGGGCTCCGATCCGGAAGAAAAGATTTCAACCTGCTGCCTGGGGCTCTTGAAACCTCTCCCATCTATAGACCTCGAAAAATCGTCCACTTCCGAAGGCTCACCATTATTATTTCCATTTTCTTCATTACCTGCTTCCGCTTCAGCCGATTCTGATGTTGATATATCCCTTTCGAGAAGCGGCAAGACCGCTGCTGCTATCGCCCCTCCCTGAACATACATATTTTCCGCTATAACTGTACCGCTTCCCCCGATTATGAGCTGGTTTACTGTTGTACCTGAAGCCATGGCGGTGAATGCAGAATTATATCCGCCCTGGCACATAATGACCTTGCTCTGAGCCGGGGCAACCAAAACATCTTCCGGATAACCTCCCTGGGTCACCTTTATGAGAGATACGGCAGCGGCATCGTTGACAGCCGCCTGAAGCGTCGTCCTGCAAGGTGTCTTTCCACCGCAGCTCGCATCGTTTCGGTCCACGTAGACAATCTGATAGACCATCACCGATCCGGTTGCAGTGCTGGATCCTCCGGGTCCCGTCACATTAAGGGCAACCGGATACACGCCTATTGCACTGTAAGTGTGAAGCGGGCTAAGCTCATTTCCTGCAGTCGAGCCGTCTCCGAAACTCCAAGCCCTGGAGGTGATATCTCCTGAGGACTGGTCCGTAAATTGGACGTCAAGGGGAACCGGCCCGTGGAAGGGAGTCATTGAGAACTTGGCCGCAGGGGGAGGAGTTTTTACGTCAATATATTGTATTTTTTTCTCCTCCCTGACAACAATTATATTGTTAATTATAGAGGAAACTCTAAGCGTTACGTCATATTTACCGACATTTTGATAAACATGCTGCGGGTTGGCCGCAGTGCTTGTCTGCCCGTCACCGAATATCCAGTAGCGACTGTCTATCTTCCCCGTGGAAAGATCCGCAAATTGAACCGAGAGGGGAGCTGTTCCCGATAAAGGCTCTGCGCTGAAATCCGGAACCGGCCATGATTCCTGCACCGAGATGTAGTCTGTCCTGGTCAAGGTATCGGAACCTCCCGGGCCGACTACTGTCAGACTTACAGTAAACTTACCGGAGGAGTTGTAGATAACAATGGGCGGATTCCTGCCGATAAAACTGGAAGGATTCGCCCCGGTAAACGTCCAAGACCATGAGGTCGCTCCTGTTGACTCATCAGTAAATGTAACCATTAAAGGTCGCCAACCACTCGTCGGATTTCCGGTGAATAAGGCAACAGGTGCCGGGCTGGGCTGCCCCACGGTGATGTAATTTGTTCTTGTCTTAGTGTCCGTGCCGCCCACCCCGGAGACCGTCAGGCTGACCGTGTAACTCCCGGGATTGTTGTAAACATGTGAGGGATTCTCAAGATTGCTTGTCCCGCCGTCTCCGAAACTCCATGAAGAGGTAGAATACTGGCCCTGGGAAATATTTGTGAAGTTGACGGTAAGTGGAGCAGGTCCGCTTGTTACATTGGCGGTAAAGTCGGAAGTTACTTCCAGAGCCGATCTAGTCATGGAAAAAGTGCCGCCATCCAGAACATCGCCTGGATCCTGCTTGACCCATGCGGAGTAAGTCCCTGCAAAAGGTCCTGATGATTTATTGCCTATGAACTGTGTGGTGACGCTGCCTGAAAAACCCGTCTCCGGATCGTAGCAGTTCATATCTGCCTTGAACTGGGCCGTGTCTCCATTTGCGGAACCGTCGTAAATGGGTATATCGTACTCCGGGGTGCACCCGCTATCCGTTATATCCACTTTGCCGGTCAACTGATTTCCATTTTGTGTAAACACGCCTCTCAAGGTTCCGGACAATTCGTTATCCCACGTGCTGGTGTAAGACCCCTGCCATTCCCCCGAAAAATCTGTGCCCGTTGAGAGAGTTGGAAATCCAAGCTGGCCCAGATAAAAAAGAACCCCACACAAAAAAACCTGACTAATCCACCGAAATGATTTCAGCATACGAACTCCTTCATCAAGAATTTGTCCCTGCCGCCAATCCATAAGCAATCAAAAAGCATGGTTTTAAACGAACCGGGATTAACGAAGGGCAAGCTCAGGAACACACTCTCTAAATTTCATTTCCACGACCTCGGCATGAAGAAAATAATAATACCGAAGATCTCAAGTCTCCCAAAGAGCATGTCCGCGGATAAAATCATCTTGGCCAACAACGGCAGATGATTGAAGTTGGACAAGGAACCTACGGTCCCAAAACCAGGCCCTGCGCCCCCAAGAGTTGCCGCTGCGCCGCTGAATGCTGTTAGCAAATCAATACCAAGGGCTGCCAAAATCAGAGTGGAAAGTAAAAGGACCCCGGTATAAAGTGAAATAAAGAGTGTACTCACATCAACAAAATCTTCGTCTAACGGGGTCTTATTGATTCTCACAGCAATAACGGCCCTTGGGTGCTGGATTGTCATAATCCTCCTGATGAGAGCCTTCCAGAAAATAACCACCCGATCCGCTTTAAGCGCTCCTGAGGTTGAGCCCGCACATGCGCCCTGTATTGTAAAATAGATAATAAGAAGCTGGGAAAAGGCCGGCCACACCGACGAATCTGCGGTTGCGAAGCCCGTTGTGGTCCCCAGGCTTATCACCTGAAAGGCAGAAAATCTAAAGGCATCCGTCCATGTCTGGTAAACGCTTCCATAAACATTTAACGCAGTAAGGCAGACGCCGCATATAATAGCGACAAGGTAATATCGCAGAATGGATGATCTCCAGAGTTCTCCAAAGCTCCCCGAGGCAACCGCAAAGAGTAATGCAAAATTGATTCCTGACAGGAGCATGAACAGCATCACCACCCCCTCAACAAGAGGACTTTCGTAATGGGCTATGCTAAGGTTTTTGGTAGAAAACCCCCCCGTTGCGATGGTTGTAAATGAGTGGTTTATGGCATCATAGAGGTCCAGGCCACAAAGCAGGAGGCAGACGGTTTCCATAATGGTCAGCCCGACGTAGACCTTTAAAATAATCTTCAGTGCTGTTCTGGTGCTCAAAATAAAATTGTCGGCAGCAACCCCGGACATCTCCACCCGATATAGAACCATGCCTGCTTTTCCCATCGAAGGAAGTACCGACAGCACAAAAATAACAATCCCCGTTCCGCCCATCCACTGGGTTGCGGAACGCCAAAAAAGGAGGCCTCGGGGCAAGGCCTCCACGTTGGTAAGAATGGATGATCCGGTGGTGGTGAACCCTGATACGCTTTCAAACCATGCATCTATTAACGTAAACTCTCCGCCCCACAGAAGGTAAGGCATAAGCCCTACAAGACAGGAAAGAATCCAGCTTGTTATAACTATGAGAAATCCCTCCCTGGTAGTAATCGAAGTAAAAGAAGGGACGAAGATTAAAGGAAAGACCCCAAAAAGAAACGCTACCATGGCCGAGTAAAAAAGAGGAAGCATAGCGGAGTCATTATCCCATGCGGAAATACATGCCGAGACAAGCAGAAAGCATCCGTTCAAAAGCAGCACAAACCCTACGTATCTGATGATGATCTGAGGTCTCATTTTTTATCGGCACTGAGGCTTGCAGCCATATCTTCTATTGAAGAGAGAAGTTCACGAAGTTCGTCTTTTGTGTCCAGCTCGACGATGACAGGCTCCTTTGTCTCTAAAAACCTCTTTATTCCTTGTGTGATCCTTAGAATAGGATTTACCAGATATATATTTATGAAGTAATTGAATATCACGGTGAAGATAAAGGCGGCTATTACAGCAACCACCCCCGGCATTGTTGCCCTGTGGGATCTGTTCTGGATGTAGGAGGCAGTCCTGTACATGGCCCTGTCATTAAGAGCCATCAACTTTTCAACTGCGCCTCTTGTTTCCAGCAGAGCGGGACGGAGTTTTCCGAAATACGTCGAAAAATCAAGCGTCGGATCAGATCCCAAAATATGCTTGCTCCATAAATCCTTGAAAGATAGATAGGCTGCCTCCACCTCATCAATGAGCGTATTCTCTCCAGGCTCTGTAATATTACCCTTAGCAGTATTGAAGGCCTCAAGAAAAGACCTGTCCGATTCCTCCAAGCCCACGGCTCCATGTTTCCAGTTCCCTGAAAGGATAAGCAGAATTCCGCTGTCTTCCCTTTCAAGTGCCTCTATCATGAGCTTCGCAGCATTTATGCTCCTGTAGTTCTCATCAAGGATCTTCTGGACCGACGAACCCAGGAACTTCATCTCATAAACCGACCACGCACCTGCTATAAGAAGCATGAACGCCAGTATCACAAAACCTGACAAGATCTTTGTCCTTATACCCATATGCCGTCCTTTCGCTCTATTTTGCCTAGAACTTGCCCGGGACCTCTTTTCAAAAGAAAAGCTAATCCGCCTAAAGGTTTGTTGTCAAGGAACTGGATAATAAAGAATTCCGCCTGCGAAATAGTGCCGGGGTTGACAGTACTTGCCCTTTCTCCTAACATCCACCTCTCGCACCCGTTTTTGGGTTCGAATTCCAAAAAAGCAATAGGATGAGTATCAATGTTAAATTCTATCAAAGAAAGCCCACTTTTTTCAATCGCGAATCCTCGAACAATAGCCTTCTTAGGCGCTTCAAACAATATTTCCTCCATGGGAAGCAACCTTCTTGCATCTGTCCTAGCCCTGGGCTATGAAGGGGGCATTTATCCCGTACATCCAAAGGAGACGGAGGTTCAAGGTCTGAAGGCATACAGAAGCGTCTCAGATCTTCCGGAGGTTCCTGATCTTGCCGTATTCGTTATACCAACGGCCCTGGCGGTCACGACACTTGATGAATGCGGAAAGAAAGGAATTAAAAGCGCCATCATCGTCACCGCGGGATTCAGGGAGGTAGGGGAAGAGGGAGCTGCAAGGGAGAAAGAGCTGCTGGAGGTTGCATCCAGATACGGCATCAGGTTTCTGGGACCCAACTGCATAGGCGTGGTAAACACCCATCACAGGCTCAATACCACCTTCATGGAACATGAAGGCTCACCCGGTTTCATAGGCATGGCATCCCAGAGCGGCAGCTTCATTACCCAGATGTTCCATTATCTGGACAGGCTTGGCCTCAACTTCAGCACAGGTTTCAGCGTTGGAAACGAAGTAACAATTGATCTTGTTGACTGCATGGAATACCTTGGAGCATGCCCTAACACAAAGGTAATAACCCTTTACATAGAAGGAATAAGGCGTGGCAGGGCCTTCCTGGAAAAGGCAAGGGAGATAACTCGCAAAAAGCCTATTGTAGCCTATTATGCCGGCGGCTCAGAGATGGGAAAAAAGGCCGGACGATCCCATACGGGCGCCATGGCCGGACCTGATCCTTTATATCAGGCCATGTTCAAGCAGTGCGGCATACTGAGCGCCTCATCCGTTACAGAGCTTTTTGACATGGCATGGGTCCTGGGGACTTTTTCTCCCCCTGAAGGGGATAAAGTGGTCATACAGACCCACTCGGGAGGTCCCGGGACAGAGGCGGCAGACGCTATCGGCAGAGCCGGTCTTGAGTTACCGGCCCTTTCGGATGAAACACGACAACAACTCGGAAAGCTCCTCCCCCATACGGGAAGCATGAACAACCCTGTTGATTTGACCTTTACCAAGGACCCTTTTCACTATTTCAATGAGATTCCCCGGATACTCCTCTCTGAACCGGCGTGCCAAAGCTTCCTGATGTATTTTCACATGCCCTTTCAGGTTATAGAAAGGGCATTGAGACAGATGGGTTGGTCCCAAAAAAGAATAGAGACCGAAGGATTTACTCTGCTCACAGCCCAGAGCCGGTCCGTTTCCGGTCTTTTAAAGGAATACGGCAAACCGTTTGTGACATACACCTACCGGAGCATGGATGATCCATTCATCAAAAGCGCTGTAAAACTTGGCATACCCGTATTCAAAGGTCCCCAGAGGGCCATAAGAGCCCTCAAGGCCCTTGTGGAATACGGCCGGATAAGGATGGAGAATCGTGGGGAAAAACGAATCAAAAGCTCCATTAATTGAAAATGATATCAGGGAGGCCCTAAGGATCCTAGAACAGATACGCTGTCCCGGCCTGACACAAGGCTTCGCAGATATTAAATTGACTGCCGAATGGCTCCTTGAGTTTCTTCCTCTTGTTGCATACAAGGAAGGGCAATCTGTTGTCTGGGTCGCACTGCTTGGAGGAACAGGCACCGGCAAGTCAACGATCTTTAATGCTCTCTGCCGCCTGCCTTTGAGCGCAACCGGCATTGAAAGACCCATGACCTCTGGCGCAATTGGATACGCCCACAAGGATACCAATATAACTCAAGGCTTCCCTTTTTTCTTCCTAAATGCAGTTTCTGTTAATTTAGAAGACATTAAACATTCTTTAGCTGGAAATAACGATGAGTTTTTAATTATACTCCATAATATCAATCAATACAAACAATTAGTAATAGTAGACACACCTGACCTGGACAGCCTGGAACCTGAAAACCGCCGTACTGCTGAGAAATTTTCATCTCTTGCGGATGCCGTAGTATTTGTCACAAGCCAGGAAAAATACGCAGACGACGCCCCATATCAGCTCCTTAAAAGAGAGGTGGAATATAAAAAGCCCTGCTTTCTTCTCGTGAACAAAACCTCGAAAGATCTGACCCGGGATGAGATCGCAGCGACTTTGCAGCTCAAAGAGATCCCAGACAACATTATGGAGATAGGGCTCCTGCCCTATGTCATCGGCGAAACTGAAAAAGTCATTTCAAACTGTGAATCATTTAATAGCCTCAGAGAATTTATTCTTTCCCATATCCAATTGCAGCAGGGGATGTCACTCCTGCCCCAAAGAAGGAATTTCAACCGCGAAAAGGCCCTGGACGCTATCGGAAATATTGTCCGTCTTATAATGGAAGAGCAAAAAGCTTCCGATAATTGGGAAAAAAGCCTGGCAGCGCTCGCAGAAAATGCAGCATCAGATCTGATTTCACTTGAGGAAAAAAGATTCGCATCCCAAAGTCGGGAATACATAAAAAATAAGATACAAATGCTTTTCCAGCGTTACGATCTTCTGGCTAAACCGAGGAAGGTCATAAGGGAAATCATTCTTTTGCCCCTGAAGATGCTGGGAATCATTGATCCTAAAAACGAAAAATCAAGAGAAGAGATACTGGCAAGAATGAAAGAGAAAGGTCCAGTGGCTCCGTTAAGAGAAACAATTGAGAGCCTTAGCCGGGAAGTCCTCAGGGATCTTTCTCCTGCAGGCGAGGAGACTCCCCTTTACAGGGCATTAAGGGAAAAAGGGGTCAGATTTACCGGAGAGGAACTGGAGGAACGCCTCTCCAGGGAAAATCAAAAGCTTCTGACCTGGCTTGAAGAGACCTTCTCAAAACTCTCACGCGACATAACCGGAGTCAAAAAATGGGGAATTTACACCACATCCATACTCTGGGGGATACTTATCCTTGTCCTTGAAACAGTTGTCGGCGGAGGATTTACAGTCCTTGACGCACTTCTGGGATCTGCCCTCGCTCCATTTGTAACCAAAGGCGCCACGGAGCTTTTTGCCTCCCATGAAATAAGGAAGACAGCCCAGGAGCTGGCCCGACTGCACAAAGAAGGCCTTTTATCCATAGTGGAAGAGCAGAGGGCGAGGTATTGGCAATGCCTTGCACGATTAACGCCCCCGAAGGAGACCGTTGAAATCCTAACAGCACTTGAAGAAAGGCTTAACCAGTAAAGAAAGGGTTGTCTATGAAACTTGCAAAAGGATACCTGGAAACAAAAATACCCCTGGTAATATCCTTTCTTGAAAGTAGCTGCGCCATTTCAATGGATGGCCGGGAGAGGGAAGCTATCCTGGCCAGGGTGCGTGTCATAGAAAAGAAGATGGAAGAGCTTGGCTCGGCAGCCCTTACCATCGGCTTTGCAGGAGGAACCGGCGTAGGGAAATCTACCATAATGAACGCCCTGGCAGGAGAAGAAATAGCCCACACAAGTCACAGGAGACCTGACACCGATGCGGTGCTTCTTTATAGGCATGCTTCGGCCCCCACAGCAGCACTGGGGGAGGACGCAGGATTTCGCCTCCGTGAAATTGAACATACGGCAGATTCAATCAGGCAGATAATACTCTGCGATCTTCCCGACTTTGACAGCCTGGTCAAGGAAAACCGGGCGCAGGCAGCAGCCTTTTTCGAAAAACTGGACATGATTGTATGGGTGGTTTCCCCGGAAAAATACGCAGATGCGCGACTCTACGATCTACTTACCCATTCATTAAAATCAAAGCAAAATTTTATCTTTGTCCTAAATAAGACGGATATTCTTTTTGAAGGCATTCCTCAAGAAAAGGGAAGTGCAAATCTTGATGCAGTCATTAAAACCCTCAACGGACATCTGGCCGGCTCCGGAATTGAAAACCCTGTGTTATACGCCATTTCGGCCCGTGACGCGGGAAAGAAAACCCAAGCAGCGCCCTGGAATCAATTCACTTCATTCAAGGATGCCGTTTTCCGGAGACGTGATGAAAAACAGATCCTTGCCATCAAAGCCGCCAACCTTGAAGAAGAATTGAATGAGATAATCTCGATGATCGAGGAAAGAAGATCGTCCCTTGAAAAGATCTCGAAGGCTATTAACTCCAGCAAGAAGGAAATTGCCGATGATCGGCCTGTTTGGCTTGAGACAGGAGCAGGGGCAATTGATATCTGGATAAAAAAACACCTTGCAGAAAGTTTTTCCAGCCTCATTTCCGAAGACCTTCCTCTTGCAGGCTGGCCGGGCCGTCTCTTTGCGCTTGCCGGCTCTGCAAAGAGGAGAATGAGCCCTGAGCAAGATGCCATTGTCCTCTCCCTTCCTCAAAAACTTCCACCGGAGGTTGCGGAGCCGATTACAAGACACATTGAATTCCTGGAAAACCGACTTGCCAACAACATAAAGATGCTCCAGCGCATCCCGGAAGGCTTTGAAGAAGAACTGACAAAGGCCGTTGACTCCAACGGGATTATGGCAGAGCTTGAGGCAAGATTGCTGCATTCGGTAAAGAACCGACTTTCACTGGAGCGCTCTCCAGGGCATTTCATCTTCAAGGCGTTTCAGAAGGCGGCTTACCTCCTCATCCTTTTGCTTTTCCTTGCTGCCCTTGCTTCAACAGGCTCCTGGGAGGCATTTCTCGCCGGACCTGAAGCGGACAAATTCTTTATTGCTTTATTTTCAACCCTGCGGAATCTTTTTTCCGCCTCGGGGCTTGCCGCATTTTTGACGTATATTTTGATAAGCCTATTTATGGGACTGAGATTCTACCTCAAGGCAAAGAGAGTAGTTGATTCAGAAGCCTTTGCCGCCATTGGCTCCCTGAGAAAAGAACTTCTGGTTGTCTGGGAAGAGGCCTTTAATAAGGTTGAAGGCCGTGTAAGAAAAATAGCAGAACGTATTGAGTCAGAAAAAGCATCCCTGGCAAAGGTAGTTTAAAGAATCTAAGCCTCAACAACCAGGGCATCCAAAGCAATACATTATCCCTGGACTGCCTTTACCAAAAAAGGTGTGCAACTTGACAGACTATTCCATTCCCTGTATATTAGACTAATCCGGAATAAGTTCCTATCCATTTCAATTCACAATTAAGAGACAAAGCTTTTCATTTCGTAATTCTTAAAGAAAGGAGGACACATGAAACATAGACTGTTTCTCATGGTTTTTATTTCGTGCTTCATGACCGTCATATTCGTCGTCTCCGCCTTAGCGGAAATCGGACAAATTAAATTGCTGGAGGGAGATGTTTTTATCGTTCGTAATAACACTAAATCGCAGGCTAAAACTGGCGATCTGCTTCAGCAGTATGATGTTGTTCAGACTGGTACTAAAGGAAGCGTTGGTATAACTTTTATTGATAGTTCCCGTTTCTCAGCAGGACCAAACACTCGCATAGAACTCAAGCAGTTTCGGTTCAACCCAACCACTCACGATGGAGAATTTACAACCGACATGAAAGGTGGCACGCTGGCTGTTATTTCCGGGCAAATTGCCAAACGCTCCCCTGACGCCATGAAGATAAAGACTCCTACAACAATAGTTGGGCTGCGTGGCACAAAGATAGCGGTAAAGGTCAATGAGTAGGCGTACTCCGGGAGAATACTTGAAATCAGGGCAGATGAAAATAATCGGCAAGGTCAGCGTATTTTGTTTGCTAGTGCTGCTGACAGTTTCGTGCAGCAGCACTAAGACCCTCGTTGTCCTGCTTCCTGATGAAAAGGCTCATGGCTCTATATCCATTAGCCAAGGTGATGTGGTGACTGTTCTCGATGCTCCAATGACTGCGGCAAGAGTGGACCATCAAGGTCGTGTCGAAAAAGAGGCTATTACCCAGGCGGAAGTGGAGAAGAATTTTTCAGATGCGATTGCCGCTATGCCTCCCAAACCGATCTCTTTCACACTCTATTTTGAAGAGGGTAGTACCGTTGTTACCAAGGATTCTAAAGATGCCTTGTCGAAGCTTTTTGCAGAGGTGGCCGGCAGAGAGGCTGTTGAAGTGGAGATTATAGGGCATACTGATACCATCGGCAAGGCATCCGACAACGATCGCCTGTCTTTAGAACGGGCACAAGCAATCAAGAAGGATCTGATTTCCCAGGGCCTGAAATCAGATTTTATAAGGGCAGTCGGCCGAGGTTCGCGAGACCTGTTAATCCCAACCCCCGATAATGTTCGAGAGCCCAGAAACCGGAGGGTGGAAGTCATTGTCCGTTAACGCTAATTAGGTGAGATGGACGCTCTGTCTTTAAGACCACTGCCGAGTGGGGGCGCAAAAGCGAACGGCCATGATTGCGATATCATCGGACTGACTGGCGACTCCGGTGAACTGCTTGACGTCCCCGCACACCCCTCGGCAGATGCTCTCTGCATTCCAGTCTATCTGTGTAAGGGTTCTGAGATAATTCACTATTCTTTCCCTGCCATATAGATTTTGATTGGAATCCTGGGCCTCTGTAATGCCGTCCGATATGAGGACAAGCATATCGTCAGGCTGGATGGTCAATTGGGTGGCAAAGTATTCGTACCCTTCCAGCACGCACAAAGGCGGTCCTCCTTCCACAGGCAGATATTTCAAAAGTTCGTTGCGCCTCATGAGAATAGGTGCTTCATGTCCTGCGCTGCACAACTGCAATTCACCACTTACAACATCCATGATTCCGGCAATCATTGAAACAAACATCATGGCCTGGTTTTCCCGTGATATCTCCCTGTTAAACTCTCCCATTAAGTCTTTTAATGGGATGTAGCACCTCAAGGCCGTGCTCTTACACAGGGTTTTACTCAAGGCCATGAAGAGCGACGCGGGGATCCCTTTACCCGCGACATCGCCAACAGAGAAGAAAAAGTGCCGTTCATCTATCATAAAAGCATCATATAAATCACCCCCTACTTCATAGGCCGGCTCGACTACGGCGTAAAAATCCACATGGAGCGGAAGCCCGGCAATTGATCCCGGTTCCGGCAATATCCCCATCTGAATTTCCCTGGCAGCCTGCAATTCTCCTGATATCCGGGCACGCTCAAGTCTTTCAATTTCCAGGGCCGCCTTCAATTCGCGCCTTTCCCGATTAGAGGCTGAAAACCCTAGCGTCAGTAGCGTGACAAAAACGGGCACATTTCCGAGGACTGCCAGCGACGGATCGTAAAGTGTTTTTCCTTTAATGAAAAAAATGATACTGGCTGAACATAAGAAAACTGCTGCTGACAGGAACACCACTATTCCATAGCCGGGGCGCAGCCATGGGAGCACTGTAATCAAAACTATTCCTGTGAATATAAATGCCCCTAACTCTAACCAAATGGCATTGGGCGGTCTAATGAGCCGGGAATTCGCCAGGATGTTTTCCACTATCTGAGCCTGCACCTCTAGACCATCCATTTTGGGAGCAACTGGTGTTGATACGACATCAATGGTGCCCACCCCGCTCACCCCAATGATGGCCACTTGATTGTCAAAAGAACCTGCGCTCAGTTCTCCGTTCAATAAAGCAAGGGCTGAGACACGTCTATCCCTATAGGCGGGTGAGAAATGAAGCCTGATACGGCCGTCAGAATCTGTTGGAATAAAGGATTCCCCTAATTGAATCTGCCTAACCCCGTCAGTGCTTCCATGAACACTGTACCATTTCGCCCCTATAGCCGCGCGTAAAAGTTCAAGGGATAAAGCGGGAGCCAAGTGGCCATTTACTGCGATCAGAAGTGGCATTGAACGGATTACCCCGTCCCGGTCCCGGGTATCGTTGAGATACCCGCATCCGAAAGCCGCCTGTTCAAGCAGGGAAATGGTGGCCAGATGCCCCGAGTAAGATATAACATGACCGATTGGGGATTCCCCTGCGATCACCGCGGGTGTCTGCCTGCGTTCTGTTTCAGTAAACCGCTCCCCCTGAGTTAAGCCGGCGCGGGCTACCACCGACGGCGTCCGCCGTAAGGTTTGAGCAAGGATTTCGTCGTTTGAGGGTAATTTGGCCAGTTCCTCCCGAACAAGAGGAGCGACATCGGGCCTATCTTTGAGAACAATATCCGGGGAAAGGCTGTCAGGCTCCGGCATTATTATATCAAGGCCTATGGCCTTGGCCCCTAAGCGGTAAGTCGCTTCGATAAGCTTTGCAATTGTTGTACGCGGCCACGGCCACCGGCCCAGTTCTGCAAGACTGGCGTCGTCGATATCAACAACGACAACCGGAAAGCTCAATACCTGGCGGGGGAAGAGCCGCTGGCAGGTATCAAAAACAAAATGACTCAAGGGATTCCACAAATCGGCACCAAAGACTCTGAATGAAATGGTTAGCGACAGGAGTAAAGCGATAGCTATAGGCCGCCCGCGACCTCCGGTTAAAGTGATGAAGGCGTGCGAAGACAACCATCCTGAATATTTTCTTAAGGGACTTGCTGGAGTGGATTTCTCCACTGGCGCTCCTAGATATCGATTATCAAATTGTCGTAAGCAGTAGATATCTTAAGGTAATGATTTTCGTGTACGATTTTTTCATAGCGTTTAGTTTCCTGCAAAATCGTATATAGAGTCTCATCATTATAGGCAGGTTCATGATGAAACATACAATAGTGCTTCACCTTAGCTCGCAAACACAAATCTACGCCCACGATATTACTGGAATGTCCCCAGTCTTCCCTAATAGTACTCATATCAGCCAGTGAATACATGGCGTCAAAGATGACAAGGTCTGCATTGCGGAAAAAATCTTCTACTGCAGCAGTTTCCTCCTCGTTCTGCAGCTTGTATTCGGCGTCGGTTGAGTAAACCACGGTCTTCCCATCTTTCTCAAAACGATAACCAAAAGAGCTTCCGTGATGAGACTGTCGCATAAGTTTAACGCAAAAACCGTTAATTTCATACCAACGATCCACTTCCAGATGTATGAATGAAATATCTGCGCCCAACTGATTCCAGTCAACAGGGAAACATGGGCTGGATTGCTGCCTGCGAAAAGCATCTTCCAGGACATCAGTGCTGTGCCCTCCGTAAATACGGATGGTATTGCCCGAAATATAGGCAGGTGGGAAGAAAGGAAAACCCATGATATGGTCCCAATGAACATGCGACATAAAAAAGTGATACACCTTAGGATGGTCTAATCCGCATCCGTAATCCGTCATAATCTTTTGTCCGAAACGGCGCAACCCCGATCCCATATCGCAAACCATGTACTCGCCACCTCCTTCGATTTGAACACAGGACGAATCGCCGCCGTATCCAAAACGGATGGGGAACCTGAGCGATTCATCAATAAATAGCTCAATCTGGTTTTCGTTTTCAAAGTGGCGCCCTTCGGCCAGACTGAGGGCCGTTCTAATCTTTTCGCGGATCATATGACCGTCGGCTGCTACTGGTATGGAACCTCTCGTGCCCCAGAATCTAATTCGCATCCCCCTCCTCAAAAGCGTCCTCCTGGTCTATGCTGAGATGCCGATATCCCTCTATGCTAGATCTTTCTTATACCTCCTTGTAATTGGCGGCGGCATCAGGCGACAGGTTTTCAAGAGCAGATTTCACAGTCGAAAAAACCCTAAAAACCAGGTCGAATCGGCTGATTCTGAAAATTTCTTTTATTCCAGGCCTTAGGGCTGCCACAGCAACTTCGCCTTTTTGCTTGTCACAAGCCTTGGCAGCGGTCATAAGTACTCTCAGGCCGGCACTCGTCATAAAATCCACACCGCCCAGATCAATGATGAATTTCTTATATTCCCCTGCCTTACATTGATTCAAATGAGGCTTGAGCGCATTCCCAAAATCTGTTGCAGTCCTATGGTCGATTCGCCCTTGAACCTTGATCAAAGTGACATCTGAAACTTGCTGACATGTAATTTCCATAGTTCCCTATAACCGATAAGGAGGTAAAAGTCATCAGCCTGCGACACGAGGTCAGTCCTGATAAAAGACCACATTTACCATTCTGTGATCTTCTGCTCCGAAATCTTATCCCGCAATCATGAAGCTCGTGGAGCCCGGACCCGCAATATCTTTCATTCCCCCGGAAGTCAGCCCCTGCCTTACGGACTCGGGGGATACATACTTCAGGGTTTTACAGGCTCAATCCTGCATGGGACATACCTGTGAATGGGGGTCCCGGCAACAGGGTCTCTGTTGGCAGCTGAGGTGAGCATGTTGACATTGACCCCGTGTGTCTTGCCATTGTAATCCAGCCCGAAGCCGTGAGGTATGACGATTTGGCCTTTTCTCACCTCTTTCGTCACCTCGAGCTCTATTTCCACAGATGATGTCTCTGTGACAACACGCACTGTAGATCCGTCCGAAAAGCCAAGACTGGATGCATCCTCCGGATGAATTGAACATGTGCAGGCTCTTTTCCCCTCATTCCATGAAGGATCCCTCATGAGGGTGTTTGCGTTAAAGTCCATATGGCGGCCTGCCATTAGCACAAGTGGATAACGCTGGTCAGGATTTAGTGCCTTTATCTCTTTTTCAGGCTCTATTTCCCTAATCCTGTCCTTTAGCTCGGCAATGAATATGTCTATCTTTTTATCCGGATGCTGTATGGATGTAAAATTGTCCCCTTCTTCGCAACGCCCTATCCAGACGCCGTCAGGATGGTCCAGGATGGCCTGGAAGACCTCCTCTCCCATGGCAGGCCCCGGCTTGAAACCAACCCTCTTAGCGTTTTCCCTGAAATGCTGAGGTGCCGACTGAAGAAGACCCCAAAGGGCGGCGAGATGAACTGAGCCGAGTGTCTTTCCCAGGGTTTTTGCCAACACAAATGGAAGGGCCCTGGATGCCTCGGGATGCTCGTTCATGTAGCGCATCAGCTCCGTCCCAAAAGCCAGCCTGTCTCCACCGACCGCATCCTGGAGATAATCAGGTATAGGCGGAATAAGACCAAGTGCATCTGCAAGCCGGACGTGTATCTCTCCAAGCTCAATCCTCTCACCCTCTGGTTTAAGTATTGGTCTTCTCATCTGAAAGAAAATCTCAGGATAGGTCCAGGCAAAAAAGGTCCCGTCCCAGGATTCATACCCGGATCTTGCCGGAAGAACATAGTGAGAAAGGGATGCAGTCTCGGTCATGGCAAGCTCTGCGGTCACAAGGAGATCAAGTCTCTTAAAGGCCTCCTCATAGGCGGTCGTATCCGCATAAGAGCGAAGCGGATTGGACTGACAGCAAAGAACCGCCCTGAGTCTTTCCGGATGATCGCTCATTATTTCCTCTGGCATGACATTGGGAGGAAATGTGCCCATGATTGCTGGGAACCCTGTCGCAACCGTACGCCATGTCCTATGGTCCCGCTCATCTGAGTGCGCCCCAAGCGGCATGAGGTGACCGGGAATGATGTTTCCTCCGGGCACGCACATCCTTCCGCATACTGTAAGGAGTATTATCTGAAGGTAGGATGTGACCGTGCTGTGGCGGCCCATGAGGGTACCAAGATCCGCGTGCATGGAGGATCTTCTGGTTGCAAAAAGCCGGGCCACCTCCTTTACCTTTTCATAGTCAAGCTCGCAAACATCAACTGCAGCACGGGCGTCAAAATCCGAAAAAAGCGGGGCTATCTCTTGGAATCCATTCACATGTTGATGTATATAGTCTTCGGCCTGCCAACCATTTTGAAGGATGATCCCTATCATGGCCCTGAATAAAAGCGCGTCCGTTCCAGGCCTTATGGGAAGGTGAATATCGGCTATTTTTGCCGTCTCAGAGCGGCGCGGATCAATTACAACGAGGATTTTTTCAGGGTCCTTTGAAAAAGCCGTCAAGAATCTCCTTGCCTGGGGCATCTGGTGGCTCATCATGCCGTTCCAGCCCACGGCCATAAGCATGTCCGTATTGTGATGATCCGGCATTGTAAATAGATACTGGCGGCCCGTGGCCCTTCCCTGCACCCAAAAATGCCCTGTCAGTTCCTGGGCAAGGGCCGAGTAGTGGTACTGGGAGCCCATGGCCCTAAGGAGCCTTACCCCGAAGGCCGCCTCAAAGTGGCATCCCTGTCCGCCTCCACCCATGTAGGCCAGGGATCTGGGCCCGTGTTCTCCGACTATGGTATTAAGTTTTTGGGCTATCTCTCTGACTGCCTGATCCCAGGATATCCTCTCAAATCCTGATGATGTCTTCTTAAGTGGGTAGTTCAGGCGCTGGTCGTGGTGCTGATGACGGGCCACGTTGAGGCCCTTCCTGCAGGCATATCCCTCGCTTCTTGGGTTGGCCTTATCTGGTTTTACCTTTGCTATCCTGTTTTCCTCAACCTCTATCTCGAGCCCGCAGTTCTGGGCGCAAAGCACACATCCGGTTTTGTGGACCTTCCCCATATGTATTATCTCCCTTTTAGAGCACCCTTATCTCAGGAGCGTCGTCTCTGTACATTTCTTCTATAACGTCCTTGAACCTCTCCCTCACAACCTTGCGTTTGACCTTCAGGGTCGCGGTCAGTTCGCCTGTATCCTTTGAAAAGGATTTTTTAATAACTGCAAAACGTTTTATTGTCTCAAAGCGGGCAAGCTTTGCATTGACCTCTGCAACCCTTGCCTTCAAGGCATCGAGAAAGTCAGGATTTGATAGCAGTTCCTCAAGGCTTCCAGGCATAATACCCTTTCCGACTGCCAGCCGGTTCGCCTCATCGGCGTTCAGGTTGAAAAGAGCCGTGAGGAATTTCCGCCTGTCACCCAGCACAATCACCTGCTCAAAAACAGGATCACCCTTAAAAAGATTCTCTATTTTCTGAGGTGCAACATTCTTTCCACCTGATGTTATTATAAGATCCTTCTTGCGGTCAACGATCCTCAGAAATCCTTCTGCTCCTATCTCTCCGATGTCTCCTGTCCTGAGAAATCCGTCCCGGGTGAAGGCCTGCTTTGTGTCATCTTCCATCGCCCAGTAACCTGCAAATACATTTTCACCCCTTATCAATATCTCCCCGTCTTGTGCTATCCTTATCTCAACACCGGGCAGAGGTCCGCCTACTGTGCCTATCCTGTGAAATGCGAGGTTGCTCATGGTCGCTGGAGCCGTGCACTCAGTCATGCCGTATCCTTCAATCACCTTTATGCCTGCTGCGTTGAAAAATCGGATTATCTCAGGTCCGGTCGGCGCACCTGATGCTGTAATCCATCTTACCCTGCCCCCCAGGGCCTCCCTGAGTTTCCGGAAGATGAGAAGATAGGCAAGTCTGTATTTATATCTGAGGACTGGGGAAATCTTCTTTCCTTCCTCCTCCAGCTCGCAGATGCAAGCGCCGATCCGGTGGCCCCATTCGAAAATTCTTCGACGCCACCAAGGCTGTTCGTTCACCCTGCTGAGGATTCTTTGATATACCTTTTCGCAGACACGCGGAACAGCCAGGATCAGGGTCGGTCTTTTTTCCTGTATGTCCTGCACGAGGCTTTCCACAGACTCCGCATAAGAGGCGGTAATCCCCACAAACATCCCGTAAAAATGTCCTGCTACCCTTTCAAAAACATGGCTCAGAGGGAGAAACGGAACAGTGGAATCGGTCTCATCGGCGTATCTGGGCCTTATATTGTCAAGGGCTTCCACCACGGCCATTATGTTTCTGTGTGTGATCATGGCCCCTTTCGGCACCCCTGTTGTTCCTGAGGTGTAGACAATGGTTGCGAGATCCGAGGGAATGACTTCCCCGGAAAGGTCATCAAAAAGAGATGGATTTTTCTCGTGAATTTCATCGCCCCGGGCTAAAATCATCTTGAAACTTGAAACCAGTGACGGACTGCCGTCTCCTTCTTCAAAGCCTTCAATTACTATGATACGCTCAAGATTTGGGCAGGAATCTTTTGAATTTTCTATTTTTTCAAGCTGTGCCTTATTTTCAACCACAATGATCCGAGAACCGGAATTTGATATTATGAAGGCTATTTCTTCCGGCGCCAGGGTTGGATAAAGGGGAACAAGACAGGCGCCTATGCCCAGAACCCCCATGTCACAATAAAGCCATTCAAGCCTGTTTTCAGATAAAAGCCCTACCCTGTCCCCTTTCCTTATCCCAAGGCTATAAAGGCCCAGCCCAAAAGCCCTTGCTTGATGGAAATACTCAGTCCAGGAGACGGATTCCCACTTCCCCCTGAGTTTCTTTTCAACCGCGGGTCTGGAGCCGAATCGAGCCGCCCTGTTTCTGAAGACCTCGTTGATCGTCTTTTCCATGGTTTCACTCCTCTTGATCGTGGAAGTAAGAGAAAAGACACGAGAACACATTGAGTATCCATTTACTTGGTTAATTGAGAAAAAGTCAAGTACCGGAAGAAAGACTGTTGAAATAGGCTTATAAGGGAATTATAATCGGAATTACTTAGAAAAAAGCATGCGACAGTTGAGAAAAGAGGGGATAAGATGAAAAGATTCGGATTGCTTGCATTGATTCTGTTTCTGACGGTCGGTTCTGCTTCGGAAGTTCTGGCCGAGCTTCGCATTGAAAACCTGTGTTTTCGTGCATCCAAGTACGGTCCTGTCAAGGGTGAAAACGTATTCTCTCTGGGAGAATGGATTCATATGAGCATGGACATCACGGGGCTTAAGACCGACCCTGGGGGAATGCAGGATGTTGAACTTTACGTCACAGTGCTCCACGAAGGTGGAGAAACCCTGATGCCGAGAAAACGAATGATCGCCATACAGGAAAAGCCGCTTTACAACCAGGCGAGGCTGGCAGCCGTTTTTAGACTAATGGCCGGAGATGACTGGCCTCCAGGAAAATACACACTGACGCTCGATGCGGAGGATAGAGCCGCCTCAAGCAATGCCCAGGCAAAAGCGAATTTCGTTCAGGTCCCGCTTAAACCTGCACTCATCAACCTTTCTCTCACAGCGGACAAGGAGGGAGAGATTCCTATTCCCTGGGTCGTGCAAAAGGCAATGAAGGCATATATACAGTTCACCATCTCGGGCATAGGACAGGGTGAAGACAGGGGGGTTGATTTTACCCTGGATCTGCTGGTTCGGGACGAACAAAAAAGGCCGGTGGGCCAGGGCCGTGTTCTGGCTTACAATGCAATTCTCAAGGAACGCATGATTCTTATCCCAGCCCATGTAAGCCTGAGCTTCAACATCCCGGGAAAACTCGAATATGAACTTGTCCTTAAAGACCGAAAGGCGCAGCGCAGCTTAACCGCGACCCTTCCAATAACCGTGATGGAGTAATGTCATAATTTGATCTCCGGAATTTTGTCATACTCGCGTCCTGCAGAAAAACCCTCCGAGTTCCGACGAGCCCCCCTTTGGTCCTGACGAGATCGTTCCGATCATTCATCAAAACCAGGCTCACGTTTGCCGCAACCATCCCTTATGGGGTTGTCAGCAGGGAGGCAGGGCATTTGAAGCCCCTGGATGATATTGAACATTAATACAATGGACAGCTACTTGAATCAATAGAAAGAGACCGAGCGATTTAACTGAAAAGCGTAAGCCATAATATAAAGGTAATGCATGATAAAAGAGTATTAACCGAGATGGCTGCAGAAGCCAGTTCGATGGAACCGTGCATCTCGCTCCCCATTACATAGGTGATTGTGGCTGTTGGAGAGGCGAGGAGTATTATGCCCGGCAGAAATTCTGAGACTGAGATCCCCATCATCTTGTATGTCACAAGCCCCATTAGAGGACCGGCTATAAGTTTTAGAAAACCCGATAGAAGTGAAATGGACAGATACTCTTTTATAAGATCAAAGGTAAGAGAGGCGCCTATGACGAGGAGGGCCAGAGGCAGGGCCATTCCGCTTACGATGGCCAGGATTCTTTCGAATGCATTTGGCATGGGCAGGCCGGAAAGGGAGAAAAGAATGCCGCACAGAACAGCAACAATAACAGGGTTTCCGACCACCTTTCGCGCAAAAAAAAGTGGGTTGAACTCCCTGCTTGAGGAAGTTGAGAACCCTTGAAGGCTGACAACAGAAAGAATGTTCTGGAGCAGCATAAGAAATCCTCCCAGGATACTGGCCCTGGCAAGGCCCTCTTTTCCCAGGAAATAAAAGCATACAGCAAATCCGATATATCCCAGGTTGCCGTGGAAAGAACTCTGCAGGAATGTCCCTCTGAGGGTCTGCGGTATCCTGAGCGCATAGATCAGAACAAGGGCCAGTCCAAAGGCCCCGAGCAGCGGGAGCAGAGTCCCTCCCACAAGCAGAGGGTTGAAATTGGAAAGAAAGGATGAGCCCGCGATCTCTCTGAAAATCATGGTTGGAATGGCCAGATAGTAGACCAACCGGTTTAGGGGGCTTAGGATATTAGGTGGGAGAAAGTTTTTCTTTTTTAAAAAAATCCCAAGCATTATGATGGCAAAAATTGGGATAATTGTATTAACTACGTTCAACAAGGCTAAAATTATTCCTCCTTTCTGGTTCGGAGCATTTCTATGAAGGTCTCCAGGCGCAAAGAAATGCGGCTGTCCAAAGGCCCCGGCTTGTCTCCTTCCAGTGTAAGAACCGGGATCGGCAGCCTTTCTCTGATAAGGATATCGTATAGCTGGCGGTAGCAAAATGTCTGGGTGTAATGGATCAGTCCGTCAAGGGACCTTTCCTCTATGGCATGAGTTATGTCTTTGATCCTTCCCTCTACAGAGTAAGGATAGGTGTAGGCAAGGTACTGATCAACCATATCCCCTCGGCTGCATGGCATACTGAACTGTCTCTGCACCTCGTTGAAGACCACCCTTGCCCCCATGGATTCAACCTTTTCGTAAAGCCCTGAAAAAATAGGTGGAACCCCAAGATAACCAAGGCGGATCTCTTCCGTCATGGGGATTCTCTTTCTGGCCAGTTCCAGGAACTCATCCAGTTCTTTCTCAAACCCGTCAGGATCTCCTCCGAAGTCAGAACTCCTCACCAGAAAAAAATGATTTTCTCCTCCTGTAACGATGTTGTCCCTATAAGTAAGGTAATCAATAAGGGAGAGTTTTTCCCTTATGCTTTCCAGCCTGGATCTTATCCTGTAAATTTCATTCCATGAGGCGGAAAGTATCAGCCTGAGGTTTTCCATCTCTTTTTCGAGATCTGCCCGTCTCCTGCTCAAAGGGTATGAGAAATGGATCACATCAATACCCCTGGAATCAAGCACCTCTCCAAGGGCAATTGTATTGCTGCAATCTCCGCCGGTAACGGCGATGATTTTATTTATTTCCTGTTCAAAGACTGCAGAATAGATCCCCTTTATCCATGAACAAACTCCATGGGAAAATCCCTGTGCCTCCGCTGAGGATACTAGTCTTGAAGGGCTTTCTGAGGTTATAAATATATTATTCAGGTCAACGGGAATAAGCCCTGCTGCAAGAATGATTTCAACGGGAACAGTTGCCGTTAAACCCAACCGCATTGCGTCCTACCTACAGAGTGGAATCTCTCAGCCGGAAGCTCAAGACAAGTCAGCATATTGCCGTAAACAGCACCGGTATCAATTCCCACCTTATTATCCATAATTAAAGGCTCCTTGAAGGGAGTGTGACCGAATACAACCTTTTTTCCAAAGTCGCAGGAGCTTGAGATAAAAGGTTCCCTTATCCAAATCATATCCGCAAGGCTCTGCTCTTCCAATGGCACACCGGGCATAAATCCTGCGTGGACCACAAGATGGGTCCCTATGTCTATGAACGGTTTCAATGAGTTGAAAAATTTGAGATGTGAGTTCGGAAAAAGCGGAGCATGGGGGCTTTCCCTTTTTAGGCGGTAGCTCCTGATGGTGCTTCCGCCTCCGTTGTAAAAAAAAAGCTCAGGGTCCTTTCCGGACAAATAATCAAGAAGCATTATCTCATGATTTCCCGCAACACATTCGACAGATTGAGAAAGGCTAGTTTGGCGGACTATGTATTCAACAACCCCAAAGGAATCATAGCCGCGATCAATGTAGTCGCCAACATATATAAGCCTATCCGATGAAGTGTCCCATCCGATCTTTTCCATGAGCCTTTCAAGCATATCGAGGCAGCCATGCACGTCTCCGATTATAAATGTCCTGCGGCCCATACTCAAAGACTGAAGATGATCCGAGGCCTATCCCTCCGGTCCAACCGGGTAAGGCCTGCATTCATTGCCGCATCCACCGCTTCCCGATATTCCCCGGCATTGAGTCTGCGTCCCAGGAGCCTGTCTCCGACTGCTGAACCGCACGGCCGGTATTGGTCCATCAAGTTCACATAAGTTGACCTTGAGATCCTGGAAGAAATGAACTCCATTATCTGAGCGGTCCCTGCTATACCCTCAGGCATAACCAGATGTCTTACGAGGAGACCCCTTCTTGCAATCCCTTCCTCATCAAGCAAAAGATCGCCAACCTGGCTGTGCATCTCTTCTATTGCCCGGCAGGCATACTCTCTGTAGTCAAAAGCCTTGCAATATCTTTCCGACCAGGTCTTTTCCCAAAATTTGAAATCCGGCATGTATATATCAAAGACCCCTTCAAGGAGCCTTATGGTCTCAAACCTTTCGTAACCTCCGCAGTTATATACCAGAGGCACCTTGAGTCCCAGGGGAATTGCCCGGACGAGGGCCTCCAGGATCTGGGGAACAACATGCGTCGGCGTTACAAAATTAATGTTGTGACAACCTCTTTCCTGAAGCTCCAGCATTATGGCGGCCATCTGAGTGGGCTCAATCTCTATCCCTTCATTGAGATGGCTTATTTCAAAGTTCTGGCAAAAACTGCACAAAAGATTACATGAGCTTATAAAGATGGTCCCGGAACCGAATTTCCCCACCAGAGGGGATTCCTCGCCAAAGTGTGCATTGTAACTGGCAACCTTTGCCTTTCTGCCGGTTCTGCAAAACCCTTTTTCTTCGCTGAGTCTGTTTACGCCGCAACTTCTGGGGCAGAGCTTGCAGGTGCCAAGGGAACCTACGGCCATTTCGACCCTATCATTCAAGATTCCTTCTCTATAAAGCTTCAGGTATGACGCTTCAGGCACGGGCAGCAACTCCGAAAAAATTCCCCCGCCAGGGTCAATGCCCTGTCAGGGGACGGATCAATGCAGGAGGCCGATCAGATGATTACGTTCATTCTCGACTCTGGCCGAAGATTCTAAGGAGCATCAGGAAAAGGTTTATGAAGTCGAGGTAAAGGGAAAGAGCCCCCAGAATAGCCCCCTTTCTAATGACCGCCGCATCCAGCCCCGCAGGCTGGGTAAGCGCCATATTCTTAAGCTTCTGAGTGTCATAGGCAGTAAGACCTACGAAAACAAACACTCCTATGTAGCTTATTATGGCATTCATGGCGCTGCTTTGAAAAAAGATGTTGACCACGGACGCAATTATTATCCCGATAAGGCCCATTGTTAGAAAGCCACCAAATGAGGTCAAATCCCTCTTGGTGGTCCAACCATAGATGCTGCATGCAACAAAAGTCCCGGAGCACACAAAAAAGGTGCTTGCTATGGAAGTACTTGTATAGGCGAGGAATATGAAAGAAAGGGTAATCCCGTTAAGGCCGGCATAAATGACAAAAAGCGAAGTGGCTGTTCCGGCGCTCATCCGATTGACCTTTCCGCTTATTGCGAATACAAGTCCAAGCTCCGCCAGGATAAGGATAAAGAAAAGAATCGGATTACCAAATACCATGCGCATAGCAGCCTCGCTCTGCGACACATAAAAGGCTACAAATCCTGTAAGAGCAAGGCCTATAGCCATCCAGTTATATACGCTTCTGACAAAATCATTGACCAGGACTTCTGATCTCGGTCTCGCAATACTCTGTGGTGCCATGTTATCTGCCTCCCAAAACTTAGGTTGATGCCTTGGATAGAATCCTTGCTTTTCAAAAGTATAAACCATCCTATGAAAAGTTCAAGGAAATCCGGCAGACATGTTTTGGAATAGGATTTGGGTTGCACTTTTATGCAAAACAGCTATCATCGCGGCCATGCAGTCGAAGAAGCTTTACATAGTCATGGTGGGACTACCGGCCAGAGGCAAATCAACCATAGCCAGCAGACTGAGGGACAGTTTGATCCGGGATTCCATACTCTCAAAGGTATTCAATAACGGTCAATTAAGAAGAAGGCTCACCGGAATTGAGACCTCCCAGGCCGCATTTTATGCCCCTGAAAACCGTGAAGGCGTTGCGATAAGGGAAAAGATCGCACTTATGAATATGGAGAAGGCCAGGGATTTTCTTGCGGGCAGGGGGCAGGTCGCTATCTTGGACGCCACAAACGTGAGCATTAAGAGAAGGGAAAAAATAAGCTCCTTTCTTTCCGACCACCAGCTCCTTTTCATAGAATGCATAAACGAGGACAAAGAAATCCTCGAGGCCAACATAGCCAGAAAGATATGTCTCCCTGAGTTCAGCCACTTAAACAGAGATGAAGCCGTCCGGAGCTTCAATCAGCGGATTGATTTCTACAAGGCCATTTACCGGCCGGTAGAAAATGAGAAAAACTTCATCAAACTGGATTCCCTCAATAGGCGCATTTTAGGAGAAAGCCTCGGCGATGATATACCCTTTTATGACCGCCTGAGGGATTTTCTGGTCACTGATGTGGTTAAAAACCTATTCCTGGTGAGACATGGAGAGACCTTTTTCAACCTCGAAAACAGGATTGGAGGAGACTCTCCACTTACTCAGAGAGGCATTGAGCAGGCTAGATCTCTTGCCCGCCACTTCAGGAAAAAGTCCATTCCGGTGATTTTTACAAGCAAAAAACTAAGAACCATTGAGACGGCAGAGCCTATAAAGGAACTTCAGAAAAACTGTACCATAATATCTCTGGAGGAATTCAACGAAATAAACAGCGGCATCTGCGAATGCATGAGCTACGAAGAAATCCGCAACTACATGCCCGAGGTCCATTCACAGCGACAAAAGGACAAGTATTACTATGTCTACCCCGGAGGCGAAGGATACGCAACAATGAAGGAGCGGATTGACAGGGGAATAAAAAAGGCCCTTTACCTCAGCGGGGTATCACAGAACATAATGATCATTGGGCACAGGGCCGTCAACCGCATGATCCTTGCCCATTTCCTTTATCGAAGAACGGAAGATGTGCCTTACACATACATACCCCAGGACAAATTCTACCATATTGTCGCCACCCAAAACAAAAAACTCTTCGAGCTCAGGAGATTCTGATCTAGCGCTTTTTATCCTCCTTTTCAAAGAGGCGTTCCAGATCTGTTACAAAGGCGGCATGCTGCCAGCCGGGAATGATATAGACCCATGAACCAAGGCGCCTGTTGAGATGCTGTGCTTCGCGAAGTCTTTCCTCAACGATCTTGGCCTGTTCACCTTCTCCCTTCTCCGTTTGAACTGCTTCCGGGCGAAATCCCACCTCTACTCTTATCCTGCACCTATCACTCTCACATGCACCGCCGGGATAAATCCTGTATATTAGACCGTCAAACAAATGATACTCCATGATCACCGATCCTTCGAAGCCTTCAGCCGGTCTGCCTGCATCATAGGGACCGGAGACGTCCGCAAGCATGAGGTTCGAAAGGGTATCGGAAAGGCGGTTAATCTTGGTGGCGCTTATTTTTTCATCCGCCCCGGGCACCTTAAGTTCAAAAGGCATTCCTTTCCCTGGTCTCGCGAGTGAGTATTTCAGATCCTTTCCGTCTGCCGCCAAACAAACTATTGACTCAACATCTGCACCCTTAACCTTCAAAAGATCTCTTTGCAGCCATGCAAAAGGCTCTTCCGAAGGTCCCGATACCTGCCAGTCAACCAGGTAGACGACCGGTTCATGTTCCTTCATCAGATAACGTTCTCCGGTCTGCCCCCTTGAGGCGTCAACTTCTCTGTTTTTACCCAGATATAAAACTGAAACCATTTCCCCCTTGCTCTTTTCAAACTCAAGGCGGATGGCCTTTTCTTCGTCCGGGATATTCTTATCCCTGGGGTCCCTCAGACCAATGCGACCCATCACATCATCGGATACCGGAAATTCCCTTCCGACTTTGATCTCTCTCAGCCTGCGCATGAAATCGGAAATCATTGAAAAATCGGCGGGATAGTTCCAGCGCTCGAGCACAGACCATGATTCATCATCCCTTTTGAGTGTGGCCGAACCCTTCGGGCCTGTAATCCTTATAAGAGAAACCTCGTTGACCGGTAGTTCTTTCAGCAGGAATCCACCCATCTTCTTTTCCGGATGGGAAGGATCATCCATAGAAAAAAGCACCCATCCCCCGCCGGCAAGCAGGCAAAGGATGCCGAGCAAAATAAAAAAGGTCTTCGGTCTCATTTTTTCCTCATCTTCCTCTGTCTGTAAATTCCAAAAGCCATACCGCCCAGAGATACCAGAAGAGGCATAAAAAATATATTCAGTGCCTTTAAGTTTGCTCCGAGAGCGTCAATGTCGGCTCTAAGATTCCGCCTGACTTCCTTGAGTTCACGGTTGATCCTTCGCCGCTCTTCTCTGAACCTGGCAAGTTCGGCCTCCTGTTCGGGGCTCAGGATCATCTTCTGAGAGGCATCCTTTTGCTGTTCAAGTT
>QZIK01000037.1 GCA_003599015.1 Desulfobacteraceae bacterium
ATTTCTGTCTGTTGGCCCTCTCCTATAAAGATGCAGAATTGAGTGTTGCCTATCCCATTATGAGGGGAACCCCTCCTGCCATCTCCGCTTTAGGGGCTTCCATGCTCCTGGGGGAATCGGCCTCCTTGGGGGGCTGGATCGGTATCTTGCTCATCTCATGTGGAGTCGTTCTCCTCTGCGGAGAATCCATGGGATACGGCCTGATCAACCGCAGATCCTTGAGATTTGCATTAATCAACGCGGGCATCATCGTAATCTATACATTAATTGATGGTGTGGGTGCGCGGCTGTCAGCTCATCCCTTTAGCTACACGGGGTGGATGTTCTTGTTCACAGCCGCCATTCTCGCTTGCATTTCCTGCATAAGGCCAGGGAACATGCCCCAAAAATACCTGAAGATCAACTGGGCAAAATCCATTACAGGGGGTCTCTTCACACTGAGTTCCTACGGCCTGGCCCTGTGGGCCATGACACGGGCCCCTATCGCCCCGGTAGCGGCCCTTCGGGAGTCTTCTGTGGTATTTGCCGCACTTATCGCTGTCTTTGTCTTGAAAGAAAAGATTGGTCTTATTCGCTTCTTGTCAATTGCCCTTGTATTCTCAGGCGCTGTTATCATCAAGATCTCTTTTTGACAGCTTTTTGCCCTAGCCCAAGTTCATGATAGCTGCAAATAGATAGCGGCAAATCAATCTGATATTTTTTTGTCGTAGCGTCCCCCTGGGACAATCATTCGCTTGCCCTTTCCGAGATCGACCAGCGATAGGTCCAGCAGATACCCATGGATGAGCAAAACGCAGCAGATGGGCATTTTTCAACAGCCTTTTAAAGTAAAACTAGCTATGTTGGCGACACGCCAGCAAGTTGACTGCCTTCATGGTCATTACAACTTCATCATGCTGATTAAGCGTCTCACAGTATGACTGAAGAATACCGCGATCAGGTTTTGAACGGGACCGTTTGGTATCCGTAACCGTTACTCTGAGCGATAGAGTGTCGCCGGGTCTCACGGGCCTGAGCCAGCGCAGTTCATCCACGCCGGGTGATCCCAGGCTTGCTACGTGTGAAAGATAATGGTCCACGAAAAGACGCATCGTGAGGCTGGCTGTGTGCCATCCGCTTGCTATCAATCCGCCGTAAACCGTTTCTTTTGCAGCCTCCGGATCAGTATGAAAAAGCTGTGGGTCGAAACGTTTGGAAAAGGAAATTATTTCCTCTTCCTCAACTGAGATGGAACCGCATCTATATGTGGCCCCGCGGATATAATCCTCAAAATATCTCTGATCAATAGGGGATGGGAATGTCTCTGTTTTCATAAAAATTCCTCTTAAGATTCATTTTGTTGCAATCAACGGTACTTTTATCCTATCTTCCTGATCACGCAAGCATCTTCCTTTCCCTGCCCCGAGAGATGGAGCATCCTGTTCAACAGGGCAATGAATGATCAGTTTATAAACAGGTTTTTGGTGGCAAAGTCGGGATCGCTCGTGAGGTTTATTCCCAAGCGCCTCATGCCCGCCTCGTCACCGGGTGTAGGCATATGGGTAAGATGTGCCTCGCACCCCTCAAGTTCCTTAAGTTTCTCCAGTGCGAGCTGGGTTGCCGAATTGGTCGTGGCGGCTATGCTGAGGGCGATGAGGGCCTCTTCCAGATCCAGGCTGATGTTTTTCTCTTTCATGATTTCCGTTTTGAGCCTTCTAACGGAATCAGTCACAAAAGAAGGGAGCAGCTTGATCTGACCGGGTATGCCAGCCATATGCTTGATTGCATGAATGACGACGCTTGATGCGGCGTGCATGAGAGGCGAGTTGTTTCCTGTCACTATGGTGCCGTCTCTCAGGGCGATTGCCGCACCGCAGTAAATGCCCTCGCTTCCCTTTTCCTGGTCTTGAGCCTCTTCGGCCGCCCTGCGGGCCGGTTCAACCACGGATCTGTACTCGGGCTGGAGGTGAAAGTCGTTTATGAAAAGCTCCACCCTCTGTGCCGTTTCCTTGTCCGCGAACCCCATCGCATACTCGCAGCGGTACCTGAAGTACCTTCGGATGATCTCCTGTTTGGACGCCTCCCTGGCCGCCTCATCGTTGGTTATTGCGAAACCAGCCCGGTTCACTCCCATGTCGGTGGGAGATTTGTAGAAGGGCTCCCCTCCGGTGATCTTTCCCAGTATCCTTTTCAGGACAGGAAAGATCTCAACGTCGCGGTTGTAGTTTACTGCCTTTCGGTCGTAGGCTTCAAGGTGAAAAGGGTCTATGATATTGAAATCCTTGATGTCCGCTGTAGCTGCCTCGTAGGCGACGTTGACAGGATGTTTGATGGGCAGGTTCCAGATGGGAAAGGTTTCGAACTTGGCATATCCCGATTGAATGCCCCGCCGGTAGTCATGGTAGAGCTGGGAAAGGGACGTGGCGAGTTTTCCGCTTCCTGGGCCGGGCCCGGTCACGACAACAAGGGGCTTGCTGGTTTCAATGTATTCATTGGCCCCGTAGCCTTCGTCGCTGACAATGGTATCCGTATCGGTAGGATATCCTTTGGTGAAGCGGTGGGTATAGACTCGGATATTCCTTCGTTCCAGTTTGTTTTTAAAGACCACCGCCGCAGGCTGATTGTCGAAGCGGGTTATCACGACACCGAGAACACAAATTCCCCAGTCCCTTAAGTCGTCGATAAGTTTAAGGGCATCTGAGTCATAGGTGATGCCGAAATCGGCTCTTATCTTTTTTCTTTCTATGTCCCCTGCATAGATACACAGTAGAAGGTCAGCCTTTTCCTTCAACTGCTGAAGGAGCCGCATCTTCACGTTGGGGTCGTATCCCGGCAGAACCCGGGCTGCGTGGTAGTCATATAGGAGCTTCCCTCCGAACTCAAGATAGAGCTTGTTGTTGAACCTTCCTGCTCTCTCAAGGATCTCAGCGGTCTGCTCCCCTATGTACCTTTCGTTGTCAAAAGCCGTGTGCAATGCCATCCTCTATACACCCTCCTTGTTGAGCATGGAGAATTCCTTTTGATCTTACCGTCTCCTTCCGGGACTCACCGAACTGCATGCCTCCTCAAGTATCGTGAGTCGGGGTAACCAAACATACGCTCCCGCGCCACATATTTCAACAATAGGCTGACTTTCGAAGATCCATAACTTCCAGGGAAGATCTCCTGAAGGTATATGAACTTTACGCCTCCACAGGAAAAAAGGGCAAGGCAGGCACCGTCCTCTATGCCACGGTCCCTTCCCGGAGCACTATGAGCCTGTTGAGTGCCCTCTGGAGAAGAACCTTTTTTCTTCCCGGCTTGTCAATCCCACGGTTCCTGTCTATGGAAACAAGTCGGATGCACACAAGGCCTGCGATCCGCGTTACCCGTTCGTGTGCACGACCTACCGGACCTGCGAACACTGGCAGACAGGCGTCATGACCCGATGGATTCCATGGCTCCTTGAGTGCCAGCCCCAGCTTTTTGTGGAGCTAAGCCATGAACTGGCCGGATTAAGAGGCATACGAAATGGAGACAAGGTGATTGTGGAGTCAGCCAGGGGAAGCGTTGAGGCGGTTGCAGTTGTGACCATTCGATTCAAACCATTTACCATTCAGGGCAATGTCGTCCACGAGGTAGGATTGCCATGGCACTTTGGATGGGTCCATCCACAGGGCGGTGGAGACTCTGCCAATCTTCTCACCTCCTCGGCGGGAGATTCAAATACCCGAATCCCGGAAACC
This sequence comes from Desulfobacteraceae bacterium, assembly GCA_003599015.1. GTDB lineage: Bacteria > Desulfobacterota > DSM-4660 > Desulfatiglandales > Desulfatiglandaceae > CG2-30-51-40. The sequence goes on from QZIK01000037.1 coordinate 3,705, forward strand.
AAGGCCTTCATGGTCAATGTAAGGAAGAAGCAAGGAATGTCATCCAATGGGCGGAAAGGCATTTTTTATTGATACGACGGTGTGCACAGGATGCCGTGGCTGTCAGGTTGCCTGCAAGCAGTGGCATCAGCTTCCGGCCGAAAAGACAGGGAACTGGGGTAACATGCAAAACCCCAGGGATCTGTCATTCAATACCTATAAACTCGTCCGGTTCCAGGAGCATGATGCACAAAATAAAAAACCTCGCTGGTACTTTTTTCCGGACCAATGCAGGCATTGTCTGGCCCCCCCTGCAAAGAGGCCGCAGATGACCGGGCACAAGGAGGTATCGTCATTGATACCCTGACCGGAGCCGTTATTTACACTGAAAGGCTTAAGAAGGCAGATGCCTGAGAAGTAAAAGAGGCATGCCCATTCAATATCCCGGGGGTTCAGGTGGAGACAGGGCTCCTGGCCAAGTGTGATATGTGTGTGGACCGGGTCCACAATGGTCTCAAACCAGCGTGCGTCAAGACATGCCCGACAGGGGCAATGAACTTCGGCGACAGGCAAAAGATGACCTCCCTTGCAAAGAAAAGGCTGGAGGAAGTAAAAATCGGGCTCCTCGATGCCAACCTTATCGGTCTTGAGGACCTACGGGTCTTTTATCTCCTGGGGGACCATCCAGGAAAGTATCACATATATGCAAGTGCCAAGGTCTCTCCATCGGACATAGACAGAAAGACCGCCCTTAAAAAGACAGGCAAATCCATCCTGGAGTTGTCGAAGGATTTACTCTCCATGAAGGGGATCGCAGGCTGAGGTTTTATGAATGAAGAACTCCTTAGACATATTGACCGCTTGATTGCCCAAAGACCGGCCTCAAGGAGCGCGCTTATCCGGTACCGCATTCTTGCCTGCCTCATGCAGGACATCAAGCCCAAAACCATTTCCCTGTCCGAGCAGAAAATCCATCGCGGGATGAGGAATAAGGAGGACTTTCCTTTATTTGCCGGGCAACAAGATCTTCCCCTGGATTATGAGACAGCCGAGACCCTTCTCAAAAGGTTTCTTGAAACCCTACGCCGCACCGGGAGGAAGGATGAAGACGGCATTAAGAAGTTCGCTCAAAAGGCAGGGCAGGATCATTGCTGGGTTCGTGAGCTCTACGGCGCTGTCCTGGGAAAGGATAACACGAGGCTGACAACAATGGCTGCCGAGGTGGATCTGGACCCGTCGGTTTTACTGTTTTTGACCAAAGTATCTCTTAGACCCTGTTTTCAGGCATTGAGGGAGGCAGTCAAAGAGATCCTGAATAAGAGCGCATGGGGGCACGGAATATGTCCTCTCTGCGGATCTCCTCCCGATATGGCCTTTCTGGCGGCAACCGGCAGAGGTTTTCTCCATTGCAGCCTTTGTGGAGAGGCTTGGCCTTACCCCAGAATCAAATGCCCATTCTGTGAAAATGAGGATCGGAGGAATTTAGGCTTCCTCGGGGTCGAGGGAGAGGAAGGTTTCGGTGTCTACTTCTGCAGAAAATGCCTCTGCTACCTGAAGACCTTGGATATGAGAGCCTTTGAAGAAACCGCACCTTTTGACATCGAGTATCTCGCAACCCTGCACCTGGACATCCTGGCCGCTGAAAAGGGCTTCGAGTAGCCTGATTGTTCCCCCTGCCTCCTCAGCACATTTGGATACGGTTTCATAGCGATGGAGCGGCAAACCGATTGTCGGGAAGACAGCTGCCTCTCACCTCAAAAAAGATCTGATCAAGGACAACTCCTTCCTTATTTACGATTCTGAGCAGGTGTTTCCCTCTTATGGGCTTCCATCCTGAGCTTTCGTTTGCCCTGTGGATTTCAGTCCCGTTGAGGACCCATCTATCTTCCTTGTCCGCAATCCTTGCTGCGAAAAATATTCGTTGTTTGTCCGAAGGTATATCCGGGTCCAGAGCTATGATGCTTCTGTTTACAGGGTATTCTATGCGTTGAAAGGCTTTGCCGGCTGATTCCATCCGAATAAGCGGCTCCGTTCCTTTAATGAACCATTCTTCTTTCCCTTCTGAGGGATCCCCGACCATCATTCTGACCAAACCAGACGGAGGTTCAGGGGCCGGGCTGTGAAAACCCCTGTGAAGCAGATTCATTACTTCAGCCCAAACCTGCGCGGCACCGGTAATACCGCTCACATCCCACATGGGCTGACCGGAATAATTGCCGACCCATACCCCAACGGTAAAACGGCTGGAATAACCGACGCACCAGTTATCCCTCATATCCTTGCTGGTGCCGGTTTTAACAGCAGACCGGAACCTTGTCGAGAGAGGATTCTCAAGACCGAATGTCAGGCTTCTTGCTCCGCGGTCAGAAAGAATGTCTGAAACCAGAAATGCCGCCTCTGGAGAGAAAGCCTTTATCGGATCGGCGAGATTTTTGGATTTCCTTACAAGATCCATATCCTTGAGGACGCCGCCATTAGCAAGTGCCATATAGGCCTTTACCAGTTCAAAAAGACTTACGTCAGCCGTACCGAGCGCAAGGGAAGGCCCGTAAAAGTCACCTGACTCGCTGAGCCCTGTCAAACCAAGCTTTCGCAGCCCCGCCAGAAATAAATCCTCTCCCACCAGAGACAGAACCCGGACAGCCGGCACATTGAGAGAAGAAGCGAGGGCGTCCCGGGCACTTACTTTGCCTCGAAAACTGTTGTCGTAGTTTTTTGGTGCATAAATACCCCCCGGAGCCAATAGATCCATCTGTGAGTCTTCAATTAAAGAGGCAGGCGTTAAAATTTTTTCGTCAAAGGCCAGCGCATATAAAAAAGGCTTGAGAACAGATCCTGCCTGCCTTCTGGCCTTAATGCCGTCAACGTATGGAGAATCATCTGAGAGACTGACATAGACAATGATATCCCCTGATTCATTATCCCCCGCAAGGACTGCTCCTTCACGGACGTTTCTACCCTGTAAAACCGACAGATGGTGTCTAAGCCGCTCCACGACAAAGTTCTGTGCCCCTGAATCCAGTGTGGAAACAACGGCCTCTCCGTCCCTTCCGAGCCTCAGCAGTTGTCTGGCCGCATGAGGGGCAATCTCCCTTATCGGCTCTATTTTGTCCTGTCCTGAATATATCTTGCCGAGAAGGGAGTCCAGTTCTTCTCCTTTCATGGACCAGCGCAGTTCCCTGCATAGACTTAAGCACCTCCTCTTAACCTCATGCAGAGGCGCATTCGGCGCTCGGATTAGAGATGCCAGGATAAGTGATTCTGCCTCCACAAGACCATGGGGCTGTTTCCCGAACAGCGATCTTGATGCCGCCGCTATACCCTGAAGCTCTCCCCTGTAAGCGACGATATTGAGATAAGCCTCCAGGATCTCCTTTTTTGACCACTTCTCCTCTATCTGAAACGCCGTTTTTATCTGTCTCCATTTCTGTGAAAGATCTCTCTTTCCCTTGCTCGGTGCAAGTTTCGGATCGAGAAGAGAGGCCAACTGCATGGTTATGGTACTGGCTCCCCTCAGTCTGCCCGATACAAACGCCCTCGCGATGGACCCCATAATGGCCTGATAATCAACTCCTGCATGATGGTAAAAACGGCGGTCTTCCGCCTTCAGGACAGCCGCCTCGATCAGGGGGGAGATATCATCTACACAAGTCCATTCCAGTCGCCTTCCCATGGGATCAACCCTCAGTTCATGAATCACATGGAGATTTCGGTCCAGAAGAAGGTAATCGGATTTCTTGTAGGATTTGCGTATATCTTCAAAGCAGGGCACAGCTGAAGCATCTCCTTGAAAAGGAAGATACGGAGCCATAATGAACAAGGCAGAAAAAACAGCTGCAAAGAAAGCTCTCATGCCCACGCGTCTTTCCCTGATGTTTATCACGGCCCAACCCGGAAAACCTGACCCGGAACTTCAGCCATCATCTCCGGAAAATATAGAGCCTCAACCCTTGTGGAAGGCAAATGGAATAGCCCTGAGTGATTTATCCGCACGGTGTACTCCAAAGTCCTCTTGCCTTTTGGAAGGTATTCATAGTAGGCCTTGAACGCCTCGAAAGAACGCTCCTCAAAAGTCGGCCGGACATAATCGCTGCGGCCTTGCACCTCTGAAAGGAGCTGAGAATCACCAGCCAGTCCGGAACCGAGAATGCTTGCTCCTGCCGGAATAGGGTCAGAGACAGCCACCCATGTCCAATCGGAAAAAGCCTCGATTTCCAGCCGGATTAATGCCAGATCCCCGGTGCTCCAGCAATCGGGATTCTTCTTTTCCACCGGCAGGAAGCTCTTAACCAGTCTGAACCCGCTTGAAACAGGTCTTTTGAGCGGAATCGCCGCCAGGCTCTGCACCATCACCCATGGTCTGCCTGCTCCGGAATGTGAGATTTGCAGCTCTTCCTTACTGTCAGGCCATGGAAAAAGGACAGAAGCCCCCTCCGGGGATTTATCCCATTCGATATTCCCGGTCCGGTCCCGCAGGGAGGCCCTGGAAACGCCGTCCACATTCTCTGCCTCAAATATCCTGGAGAACTTCTCCATGGCCAGCACTCCCCATGCGTTTGCAAGCGTGAGATCCCATCGTCCGCCTCTCTGCCTCCCCAGGGCTCCATTAACCAGCCTGACCACGTCGTTTTTCCAGCTTGCAAGCCCCGTTACGCTCAGAACCAGTCGAACGGCATTCAGGTCATTTGAAACCATCAACCACCAGAGTCTATCCGATTCCTCGGTGGTAAAGCTCATTCCTGTCCCATGCAGATTAAGACGAGACCTCAGTATCCGCTCTGTCTCCTTGAGTCTTGATTCACGTCCGGATATTCCTTTTTCTCTCATGAGTATATTAAACCAATCTATCAGGGCGGAAGTAGGCCACAGGCCGGGCTCGATGGCAATAGTACCCAGAAGCCTCGGCTCCATTTTTCCGACCCTGGACAGGGCCTCAAGGGCCATGAGTTTTGTTATGGAAAGGTCCACCGCCGGAATCGCTGAAGTCCTTTTTATGGATCCCTCTACAAATCTTTTAAGAGCTGACTCCATATTAGCCTGAATGTCGGCAGGAATTTTCCAGTCTGCCTCCTGCGCTATTGCTACAAGATAGGCCGTAAGAACCGGGCTCCCATTCCTCATGGAGGGAAAGTATTTAACAAGGCCTTCCGGATCAAGATAGGCTGATATCTTCGCCATCAAGCCGCTCCAGAGCCTGGCGTCACGCAAAGCCACCGCTGTGGAAATCCTCTGTTCCATGCACCCATAGGGATACCTTGCCATGTACTCGACTATTCCCTCGATGTTTTGAACCATCCTCGGTTTAAGACCTACCCTCACCCCTCCCTGGTTTGGAATAGCGTCGCGCGGCATCTCAACTCCCAGTTTAATCTCGTTGTCCAGTTGACTAATGGTGGCCTGGAATACTCTGCTGGAAACTACGGGAATGACCTTTTGTTTCACCCTCATGTGATCTGCGTTTACGGTCCCTTTCTCAGCCACGCGCACATCCCAGGTCAAAGCAGGCACCCCCGGAGGAACCTTTATGTCCCATCCTATTTTCTTTGATTCTCCTGCCTTAAGCCGGACAAGCCGGGCATTGAAAGCGGCTGCGGCAGGATCTGTTACCGCAGAAATCTCTGCCTCCGTGTCATTTTCGGTTGCGTTTCTGACCGTAAACTCACCTCTGAACTCATCGCCTTCCCGAACAACAGGAGGTAATCCGGAAAAAATCATTATCTCCTGACTCGAACGAATAGAGGCTGAGCCCTTGCCAAACAAACCCTCTCCGCCGACGGCCACAGCAGCGATGCGGAAGCCGGTTATAGAGTCATTCAGAGGAATATCGAGCACGGCTTCGCCTTCTTTATCAAGAGGCAAACGCCCTTTCCAAATGAGAAGGGTATCGAAAAGCTCACGGGTCATCTGCCTTCCTCCACCGCCTCCCGCAGGCAAGGCCTTTTTTCCGTAATGACGCCTTCCTATCACCTGCATCTGAGCCGTGGCAGTCTCAACCTCGTAGCCGCGCCTGCCCATCATGGCGCTCAGGATATCCCAACTCTTGTTGCCCGAAAGCTCCAGAAGACCCTCATCAACAGCTGCCACCGCCAGTTCGCTTCCCGGCGGCGGAGCCCTGTCATCCATGGTCCTCACGGTGAATCGGACCCTGGCGTTTTCCCTCACCCTGTAAATATGTCGTTCAGGGCTCACGGCAACCTTGAGTTCGTGTTCTTTCCAACCCACCATGATCTCGGCTATACCAAGTCTATAGGCAGGCCTCCCGAGATCAACCATGGCAGTGGGCTGAATATCCCCCAATCTCCCCCTGACCGCCAGGACGGATACAAAAACATTGGGAGCGTAGGAGCCTTTAATGGGAATCTCTATTACCGGTTTTTCACCCGCAAGCCTTGTGACCCAACCTTCTATGACCCCCTCACGTTCCACTGTAACCAACGCATTGGCTTCCCTGAAAGGCATCCGCACCTGAAAGGCTGCGTTCTCTCCAGGTTCATATCTTCTCTTCATCGGGATGAGATCCATCCGGTCGTTGTCGGTCATTTCAAACCACCATCTGCTTTTTCCCGCAATCCACATCTCGGTATTGGCAAAGGTCTTATTGCCTTTATTGTCGGCGGCTTCAACCTGGATGATGACATTTCCCGAGACCGGAGAGCGCGACTCGCAATATATAAGACCTTCAGGGCCTGTCTTTCCTTCGTAAAGGGTACAAACCCTTTTAACCTCCTGTGTGTGGTCATAGGAATAAAAGCCTCCAACTATGCGCTTGCGGTGGCTGAAATATTTCTTCTCAAGTAAATCAACCTTCACCGCGACACCATCCACAGGCTTACCCTTGAGATCAAGAGCCGCTATCTGAAACCTGAGTTTATCCTTTGACATGGCCCAGGATTCCGGCATCAAGCCAATAAGAATCGAGGAGTTCCATAAAGGTATCCTTGAAGACGCCGTTTGGATCTCACCGTTGGGGTCACGGTATTCAATTTCGGAAAGAAGCTCCTTTGGCGCATTTATTTTGGGCAAATCCGTAATCAAGACCCGGGCGGCCCCTGATGGATCAAGCCGTGTGTCAGAAACCTTCAAAAAGGACTTTCCCGAGTCGTCTTGAGACGCTTCCTCACTCTCCCATCCCTCTGATCCTTTCTGAAGGCCTTCTTTTACGATGCCGTTTGAAAAAATAAAGCCTTCAAATCCCTCCGGCGTGTCCAAAAACCTCTGCCTGATATGGCTTCTCAGTTTAACGGATAAATTCCCCGCCGGACCCCCTGCGAGATAATTGACCCCAAGGTCGAGGCTTATTTTTTCAGGATTTATAACAGGCTCAGCAGGTCCTTTAATAAAAGCCTTCATTAGCGGAACGCGGAATTCCTCTACTCTGAATGTCCCTGAGGGAATAGTCTCAGGAAGCTCGTCATGAGAAGAAACGGACTCCTCATGCCGGAGCTGTGCAGCTACCCTTTGAGGGGAAGAAGCTTTCTTTCTTGCAAGAGAAACTTCGTATGTCCCAAGTTTGGCTTCAACGGGGATTGCCCATTCGTTTTCCGCAATGCCGCCGGCATTCCATTCAAGCGGTAATTCATAACGTTGAAGGCTTCCGAAATGGGTTATCAATAATGTGTCGAGTTTCTTTGATGCTGATGAAAAGGATATCCCTTCCATGGTATGCACACGCAGGACATGTTTCATGTGGAGGGTATCTCCTGCTCTCAGCAGAGTCCTGTCAAATACGGTATGAGCAATTATGGCCTCTTGATGCAGATCCGTCGGCAGGTTGAATCTGAAAGGTTCAATGCCGTTATTCCAGCTTGAATGAACAAAGGCCATGTCATTCGAAGCCTGAGCCACTATGAAGACCCCCTGCTGCAGTCCGCTAAGGGCTCCCATTTGCGGGTAGTCCCTTGAATCCGGTCTGTAGCGGCATTCCGGCTGATCAGAAGGAAGAGTCAGCGTCTCCCTTATGATTGCCATCCCGCTTCCATTGGTATTGCCCTTCCAGAGGACTTTTTCCTTGCAGTCAAAAACAGTTATTTTTGCTCCGGTTACCGGCTCTCCTGTGCCAAGTGATGTCACCCACACAAGAGACGATTCCCTTCCCCATTTAAAATGAACGGAAAGGTCGGTGACAAGGACTGCCGCCGGAACATACATGGGCTTTGGTTTACCCAGCAAAGCCTTGCCCAGTATTGTGCTTTCGAGTTCAACCAGGTACAACCCCGGTTCCTCGAACGGAATTCCTACCACCTCCAGAGCGCTTGTTCCTCCAGGTTTTGGGACTTTAAACTCCTTTAATTCTCCGACGCCGGCCAGCATTGAGCTTTCCCTGGATGCCTGGGCCGCTCTCCTTAGAGCCGACTGAATACCGGAGGCATTTCCACGGCCCACATTCAATGTTCTGGCTGTCACCTGAGCCACAATCCCATCGCCACCTGCGACCCTTATGGAGCTGCCTTTTATTTCCGGCTCCAGGTTTCTTATCGTAACCGGCAGAAGGCGTTCTCCGTTATATTCAAGGATTCCGAACCGGGCGTTGAATTTGGCAAGGGGCGGATATCCGCCCGTACGCACTGAAAGGGGGAAGACGTCTGCATTTACAAGGGTCCTGCCGGCCTCGTCCTTCAGATCGGCCGGCAATAGGATTCTAAAGGCGGATTTCTCCGGAAAAGGAGGCTTAAAGGATATCTGAGATAAAACATTTTCTTCACTATCCCAACTGCTCTCATCCTCCCGGTTGTTCCATTTCGTGCCGTCCTCATCTGTCAGTACAATATCTCTTGCTTGTTCCCGTGATATCGGTGCTGAAAATACAAGGTTCATAGGTGAAAGAGGTGAGCAGCCGGAACCCGGATTTTCCTTTGCACACTGGAACTGCGCTTTAAACCTGGGTCTTGTGGTAAAGCTCAGGGGCATATCTCTATCTGTACTGATCATGCTTTCCCTGGAGGTGACGCCCTTTCCCCATATCAGCCTGACATTTGCCTCAGCAGGGAATCTCTGGATGCACTGTATGAGGACCAGGTTTTCTTCAGGTCTGCTGCCCCGGCGATATTGCGATTTAAGAATAAACTCTCTTTCCTCGCCTTTAATGATGCGTATTCCCACTGGGTTTGCGATACCCTCGATTTCAAAAGATGCGCACTTCAGCACACTCTCCTCCGTGGGCTCCGCATCCAGCGATAGAATAAACACCTGTTCCTCATCAATGTGCCTGCTCCCTTCATATGGAAAGGACGAAACAACAACCGGACCGCCGGTTGAGAACCTAAAGATCTTCTGACCGCTTACCCTCTTTCCGGAAAGACTCTTAAGCTCAGACTTGAGCCTGAATTCAGCCCTCAATCCTCCTGGAAGTTCTTTGTCGAAATCATAGATCCAGTTTCTTGTGTCCGCCCATCTGCCCTTTCCGCTTACCCGGCAGAACACCTCAAAGGGCATGTCGTCGGTTCTCGGATCACCAAATGAAACCATGGGTTGATTGAAACGCGCCTTCACCTGCCTGATGTTTTTGGCTGTTCCTTGAGGCGAGAAAAATTCAACCTTTGAATATTCGGCGGCAGATGCAGCAGAGCCGATGGCAAACAGGCAACAAAGAGCTAACGAAAGATATCTTTTCATGGGAGGTCCCCCCCCGAAAGGAAACGTTATTATCTATAAGTTCTTTTCAGTCAGTTGCCTGACCATGTCCTTAAGTTCCAGTATCTCCGCGCGGTTGGAGGCAATCTCAGCCTGTTGTGTCTTTATTGCCTCTATCAGCACCGCCGTCAACTTGTCATAGGAAACGGATTTCATGCCGTCCTTGCCGGTACTGACGAGCTCAGGCAGGACCTCCTCCACTTCCTGGGCGATCAGGCCTATTTGCTTTCTTTCGCTGAAGCCCTTTTGCGGGTATGCGTCAGTTTTCCAGTTGAAGGATACACCCCTCAGGTTTGTTACCTTCTCGAGGGAATCCTCCAGGGGGCTGATATCTTTTTTCAACGATATATCCGAAGCTGATGACAGCCCTGCCAGATTGAGGCTGCCGTTTATCTCCACCAGCCTGGTATCGAACTCCCCGTATATCAGGGGATCGGGCGATTCAGAGTTGTGGATATAGAGTTTATTGGAACCTGTTTCGTTCTGACCGGCCCGGAATCCAAGAAAGACGTTGCGCTGACCTGTCAGGTTGAAGTAGCCGGCCCATTGACCGACGTATGTGTTATAGGAGCCGGTAGTGTTTTTATAGCCCGATGAACCTCCAAGAAAAGTATTGGATGTTCCCTCAGTATTGTCATGGCCAGCATCTTCTCCTGCAAATGTGTTGAATGATCCGCCTTGATTCTTGTGTCCCGCCTCTCCCCCAAGAAAAGTGTTAGAGGAGCCTGTGGTGTTGTTGTAGCCTGCCTCATAACCCATGAAGGTATTATAGGAGCTGGTGGTGCTTTTGTATCCTGCATTAACTCCGGTGAAGGTATTGCCTAAGCCGGTTGTATTGTAATATCCTGCGGAGCTTCCCACAAAGACGTTGCTCTGGCCTGTGGTGTTGGAATAGCCCGTTGACTCACCCAAGAAAACATTAAAGCTTGCAGTGGTATTGGAAACACCGGAGGTGCTGCCTACGAATGTATTGAAATTCCCTGTTGTGTTCTTGTCGCCTGTCGCGGTTCCCAGGAACGTATTGTAATATCCTGAAGTATTTTTGTTTCCGGACATCATACCCATAAAGACGTTTCCCTGGCCTGTTGTGTTGACTTTTCCGGCCTCGGAACCCACCATTGTGTTATTGGACCCCGTGCTGGTCTCACCGGCCTTGTACCCTATTATCGTATTGGAATGTCCTGTAGTATTCTGCTTTCCTGCCATAGAACCCATAAAGACGTTTTTCTGTCCTGTTGAGTTGAGTTTTCCGGCTTCATATCCTATCATGGTATTATCGGATACAGTATTGGCCTCGCCCGCCTTCCATCCAATAACTGTATTGCCCATACCATACCCGTTGGCCTCACCTGCCTGATAACCGATCGCTATGTTGCTGCTGCCTCCTATATTTGCCACACCTGCCTGATAACCGATGAAGACATTAGACAGCCCTGCCGCGTTGGCCATTCCGGCAGATCTTCCAATAAAGGTGTTATATCCTCCGCTTGTCACCTTCCCGGCGTCAAGCCCATAGAATGTGTTGGTGTCTCCTTCGGTTCCCATTTGCGAACCTTTCTCAGGGCCTTCCTCTGTTTCTTCTGAAATGGCAGCGCCCGGCGAACCGACACTGATTTCCCTGGCGATCTCCCGTATGGAATCCCTTATGCCTGAATCCGTCCGCACATACTCCCTAACCCTCTCCCTGACCGCATCATCCATCCCGGACAGCACAGCGGAGGCATCAATCCTGAATCGGTTTTCGCAGGACCACAACCCCTCTCCCTTGAGATCAAAGGCTCTCACGTACCATACATAAGTTTCCCCTGCCTGAAGCGCTCCACTTGCCGACGGAGTCCAGGAAAGCGCAGGCGCAGGAATATCAACCCCGAGCACAATCTCACCCTTTGCCTCCATATCCTGATGGGTTGCCGCATCTCCCTCCGCCTTGAACACCTCCAGTCTGTATGCCACCGCCCCTTCCACAGCAGACCAGCTAAAGGTCGGGCAACTGTTACCTATAACCGCCTCTCCGGACCATTCCCCGGGAGATATCCCGACAGGACCATCGGGGAGAGAGTACGCCGCGGAAAAACCGAAACCCGAAATCAAGAGGCAGAAGACGACTATCCTTTTCACTTTTTTCCTCCTCATATGCTTATATTTTGGTTAAAGGTTTTAACTGCCGAATCTGCTCAAGTTTTGATATTGGTGAACCCCGTGCCATGATAAATCCATATTAACAGCGTACTGAATGTGTAAGGCTAAAACAAGTACGCAACATCCTGAAAGATAATTTTTAAGTCAAATACCATTGTTTTTAGAACTCATAGGCGTCCTCTTTCTCTCCATTTGCTTTAGATTGGTCAGGACGTTTGATACCCAACTTTTTCATCCTGAAAGCAAGTGTGTTGGGATGAATATCCAGAAGCTCGGCAGCACCTCCTTTTCCATGGATCTTCCACCCTGTCCTACCAAGTGCCCAAAGTATGTGTCTTCTTTCGTTTTCCCTCAGGGTAACAGGAGGCAGAAGTGCTGAAGAATGACGCGGGGTTGATTGGAGGAATGTGGATATGTCGGTGTAGGCCCCAATGTTTGAAACCGCCCAGCGTTCAACTATATTTTTTAGTTCTCGGACATTTCCGGGCCAATCATATTGCATGAGTATCTGTATTTCATCTCTCGACAAACGTCGCAGGGTTTTCCCTATTTCAAAGGATTGCATTTCCAGAAAATGCTCAACCAGAAGGGGGATGTCCTGTTTGCGCTCTCTCAACGGATGAATATAAACAGGAAACACATTGATCCTGTAAAAAAGATCGGGCCGAAAATGCCTCTCCTTTACTGCCTTTTCCAAATCGCTGTTTGTAGCCGCTATAAGACGAAAATCCGATCGAATGGTTTCTGTTCCCCCTACCCGTTCAAATTCCCTCCTCTCAAGAACCCTGAGCAACCTTACTTGTATGTCAAGGGGCAGGTCTCCTATCTCATCCAAAAACAGGGTCCCCTCATTGGCCTTTTCAAATCTTCCTATACGACGACGATCGGCGCCTGTAAAGGCTCCTTTTTCATGACCGAATAATTCACTGTGCATAAGGGTTTGGGATAAGGCGCTGCAATTTACAGGAATGAAGGGTTTATGTCTTCGTGAAGAACTCATATGTATGGCCCTTGCCAAAACCTCCTTTCCCACCCCTGTCTCGCCAAGGACCAGAACAGTCGTATTGGACTGAGCCACCTGTGCCACCTTGGACAGCACCTCCCTAATCTGCGGAGTCTCTCCAACAACCCCCAAAAAATGCCCCCTGCGACTTGAATCCCTCTTTACCTCATCGTTTGTTGTCAGTTCTTTTATCCTTTCCCTCAAGATTCTATTTTTTTCCTCTGCCTCAGCCTGTTCAAGTGCAATACCTGCAAGGGCTGCAAAAGAAGGCAGAAGTTCCAACTGTGACTTGTGAAACGCGTTGCTTAATAATCTGTTATCGTGATACATGACTCCTAAGGTACGATTGCCCGTCACTATCGGAACACAGATCCGCGAGAGAATCTTCTCTTCATTGTGGAGAGAGGTATTGCAGTCTGCAGGCTCTTTTGAGCCCAACATCTGACCTTTCCCCAGTGAGGCCACTTCAAGTATCATTTTTTTTGAGGACTCGAATCCGGCCTGCTCGGTTTGCTGAACAGTCAAGTTCTTGGACGCTCTGAGACAAAGCCCCGTGGACTGTTCCCTGTCTTTGAAAAGGAATATAGCTCCTCTTTCCGCGCCTGTTATCCGATTTACGGTGGAGATGATATGGTGGATTCTGTCGTTGCCATTGCTCAAAGAGGCTAATTCACGATTCATCCTGAATATGTCTTTGATCAGGTTCTCCTCAGGGGAAATTGATCTAAGCAGGGGCTTGAGATCATCAGGAATTAAGGATTCATTTAAGCCATAAAGGCTCTGTGAACCGGCCTGTGTAACTTTTGCTGCCTGGCTGCGATTTCCAAGAGCAAGATGAAGGCGGGCAATTTCAAAGCGGGACTTGGCCAATTCAATGCATTGACCCGATGCTTCCAGCAGCTCTATGGATCTTTCAAGCGGGATAATTATTTTTTTAAAAGGCACTTGATGTTTTTTTTGTAGAAGGGCGCTGAACCTGTATGCTACGCCCTTCAGGAAGAGGTTCTGCCCCCTTATCATCCTTTGAACCTCCTCTTCAATGGATGCGTCGGGCAGAAGAGGGAGCCTGCCTTCTTCCATAGCCCAATAAAGCTCCATGAGATAGGGCCAGGACCGGACGGATACGTGGACCTGATTGCTGTGATTTTGATACTGCCGAAGGTATTTCAGACACTTTGTATGCACGCCCTTCAAATAATACGCATATGCAAGCATCAATTCACCCTGAATCATGGGCCAGTCGCGATGAACCTTCCTTGCCTCCTCAACAGAAGGTTCAAGGTGCATTAGCGCTTCATCCAGACGTCCGATATCAAGCAGAATAGCTCCGATACAAGTTCCGCAATGGGCTGCGAGACCGGTATCTCCCCTTTCCAGGCAAAGGCTCCGCACGGAATCAATCATGCCCAAACCTTGGGTCACTTGACCTATCTCGCCATAGCAGGTCCCCACAGTCATCGCGGCAAGCGGAGGAAATCTGGGAGAAAAATGCTTATCCTCATCGGCCAAATATTTCTCATAGTCACGCACTGCATCCTTAAAGCGACCCTGCCAGTAAAGGAAAAAAGTATTGAACGTATTGGCAGACCGCAAGAGTTTCTCGTCGCCCAGATTTTTTGCCATGCTCCGGGCCATTTCAAAGTGTTTCAAAGCACTGTTATAATGAGATTGGAGCCATTTGTTTTTCGCGAAATGCATCTCCAACATAAACTGCAGCCTGGAATTATTCTGGCCTTTAGACCTGATTATAGCCTCTTGAATAATTGAAAGAACCCGCTTTGTGTCGTGTTTTGCAGTGGCAAGTTTTGAGTAATTAATGGCAGCATCACAAAAAAGCTGATCTGTATCCTCATCAAAATGCCCAGAAAGGTCTTCCAACAATTTGCTGTAGCACTGAATGGCTTCCTCGATTCTAAACAGTGAACGATAACGATCGGCTGCCCTCATGAGCCATTTGCATCCCGTTTTGTCATTGGAAATGCAGAGAAGGTGTGGGGCCAAAGATTCCGCCTTGTTTTCTGTCTCCGGCAATCCGGTCAAAAGCATGGCTGCAATGAGTCTGTGCAATCTCTCTTTCTCTGATGGAGTAAGCCTTTTGAGCAACCTCCTTCGCTCGTGCTGATCAGAGAAGGAAAATGATCCTACATGGTCTCGCCTCATAACACCGTGTTCGATCGCAGACTCGAAAGCAATCAAAACCTGCGAAGCCTTTACCTGTGTAAGATCCTGAACCCAGTCAATGGAAAAGCTCCCTTCGAACATGGCTGCTACGGTGAGTATATGGTCATAGGAGTTTGCTATCATTTTTTACTTTGCACCTTGTAATGACATTCTTATCTGAGATCCCGGCTTTTAGGTTTATTGCAATTATTGATTAATATGAATTCCCTGATGCTGTAGTGATAGTTAATTGCCGACCGGAATAAGGCTTGTCAAGTTTTTATCACAGCATATCGTCGTAACTTACCAAATATTGTGACACAAATATAAGAAAAACATATTAAAAATTTTATGTTCACTATAACGATTTGAAGTTTAAGCAGGTTTTAAAATTTTTCAGATTGGCACCGAAGTTGCTGAAAGGATGGCAGCATTTGATGATCTAATATCTTGCATTTGATGATTGGGGAGAAAATATGCTGAGCAATGAAGCGAAAATTGAAATGTTGAGAAAAATGCTCCTGATCCGTCACCTGGAAAATGCCTGGGGAAAGGCCTACCTGGATGAGGAAATTGATGGAATCCCACCGGCTCTTAGCACGGGTCAGGAGGCAGTATCGGTAGGTGCATGTGCTGCCCTGGAGAATGGGGACTTTATCTTTACGACCCACAGGGGGCAGGCACCTCAGGTTGCCATGGGCCTGGATCCGAGGAAGATAATGGCGGAACTTTACTGCCGGGCGAGCGGGTACAATAAAGGCAAGTCTTACCATGTCACGGATTTCGATAGTGGCGTAGTTGGTATGGGTGGGATTGTTGCGGGACAGGTCCCGGTTGCAGGAGGCATGGCCCTTGCCCAGAAGTTGAAGATGAATGAGAGAGTTTCCTTATGCTTTTTCGGTGATGGTGCTAGCAATGAAGGGGCAGTACACGAGACAACGAATCTGGCGGCGATCTGGAATCTTCCGTTAATCCTTCTCTGCGAAAACAATGGCTTTTGCATCTCCCTGCCGGTCTCAAGACAGATAAATACCGCCCACATATTCGAGCGGGCAGCCGCATACGGCATCCCTGGAGAAATGGTTGACGGCAACGACCCATTAGCTGTCTACGAAGCTGTCGGCCGTGCCGTAACAAGGGCCAGATCCGGCAGCGGTCCGACCTTGGTCGAGGCAAAAACCTTTAGGATGGGCGGGCATCTCGTTCACGATCCACAGAGATATCGCTCAGAACAGGAGATTGAGATGGCCAGGGAGCAATGTCCGATTAAAAGGTTCAGCCGAAAACTGCAAGATGAAGGGCTGTTATCATCTGAGGAATACTCGCAAATGGAGGAAGAAGTGGGGTTGGTAGTGAAGGAATCTGTGGAATTTGCCAGACAGAGTCCTCCGCCAAAAGTTGAAGAAGCTTTTGAGGATCTTTGGTGTTCAGAGAGGTGCTAAGCCATGATTGATAGAAGATTGTTTCGTCCGGAAGCAACAGTCAGCCCTGAAAAAAGTGACTGGCTCAGTTTCAGAGCGGCTATAAACGAGGGTATGCGTGAAGAGATGAGGCGAGATCCCTGGGTCTTTCAAATGGGAGAGGACATTGCCAAAGCAGCGCCCTTTGGCGTTACCTCAGGCCTTGCAAAGGAGTTCGGCACTGAGCGTATTCGTGATACCCCCTGCTCTGAAGTATCTGTCCTTGGGGCTGCAGTAGGAGCCGCTATGGGGGGTATGCGCCCCATCGTGGAATTCCAGTTTGGAGATTTCATATCGGTTGCCATTGATCAACTGACCCATCAAGCTGCCATGCTTCGCTATCTTACAGGCGGACAGGTTCAGGTCCCCATCGTGGTAAGACTTCCATGCGGAGGCGGACAGCGCTGCGGGTCTCAGCACTCTCAATCTTTATATTCCTGGTTTGCACATGCCCCCGGCATCAAGGTGGCTCTTCCATCAACGGCAGCGGACGCCAAAGGGCTTATAAAATCTGCCATTAGAGATTGCAATCCGGTGCTTTTCTTTGAACATAAAGCCCTTTACAGGACACGTTGGCCGGTAGAGGAAGATTGCAGGAAGCAGGACTTCCTTATTCCTTTCGGTCAGGCTGCAGTCAGGCGGGAAGGAAGAGACATCACAATCGTAGCAACCCTGGTGATGCTTCATTATTCATTGGAGGCTGCAAAAGAACTTGAGAAAGAAAACATCTCAGTGGAAGTGATTGATCCGCGGACCCTGGTTCCGCTGGATAAAGACAGAATCCTGAGTTCTGTGAGAAAAACCGGCCGATTTCTTGTCGTTGACGAGGCTTATCTTTCATGCGGGATTCAAAGCGAGCTTATTTCAATGGCTTCTGAAAGTCTTTTTAGCGAGCTCAAGACTGCGCCGCGCCGACTGGGCAACCCGGGAGTGCCGGTTCCATTCGAGCCTTCTCTTGAGGATGCCGTGCTGCCCACCAAGGCCAAGATAATTGAATGTATACGTAGCATGATGAAGTCGTGAGACAAAGGCGAAGTTAACCAATTCAAAAAGTCACGGAAAGGTAGGAGGCTAAAATGAAAAAGAGAGTATTTCAGTTTATCATGGGTATCGCTTTGATCAGCTTAATGTCCGGTCAAGCAATGAGTGATGAAAAGATTATCAAATGGAAAATGAGCACAGTTTGGACACCGGCCATCGAGTTGATAGAGGCAGACAAAAACTATGTGAAGATTGTTAATGAGCTTTTGCGGGGAAAAATGGAAATTAAATTCTTTGAGGGAGGGGCTCTGGTTCCTCCATTTGAACTCTTCGAGGCTGTAGCTAAGGGGACAATCCACGCAGGAGTTGACTGGCCCAGTTACTGGTCCGGAAAAAATACCGCCTTTGACCTTCTGGGATCATATCCCTTTGGGCTTACTCCTATTGATTATATGGTCTGGATCTATCAGGGAGGAGGCTTTGACGTTTATCAGGAGGTATACGGAAAATACGGTCTGGTCTATCTGCCTCACTGCGTAGTACCGGCTGAATCAGGGATTCGCGGCAACAAGCCCATCAACACCGTTGCAGACATGAAAGGCCTGAAGCTCAGGGTAGCGGGCCGAACACAAGGAAAAATCCTCAAAGATGTCGGCGCAGCTCAGATTATGCTTGCTGCGGGAGAGATCTACCAGGCTCTGGAGAAGGGCGTGCTAGATGCCGCGGAGTTCTGTACGCCAAGCATTGACTGGGGATTGGGCTTTCAGGAAATAACCAAATATTGGGCCACACCCAGCTGGCATCAGTGTGCCTCCGTGCTCGGCATAATGATTAACAAAAAAGCCTGGGACGAGCTCCCGGATCAGGTGAAGACATCCCTCAAGACTGCTGCCATGGCCAATTTCATGCAGTATTTCAGCTATTTTGAATATCGCAGCATCGAATACACAAAGAAATTCCTAGATAAAGGGACCACTATTACCAGATTAAGTGATGAGGATTTAGCTAAACTTGAGAACTTCGCAAACCAGCACACCCTGGAATCATGCAAAGAAAATCCCCTCTTTGCCAAGGTCGCTTACTCACAATTTAAATTCCTGAAGGATCTTTCCCAGTGGCGAAGCATCTCGACTCCATATTCGTATGGAAGAAACTTTAAGCTGCCTGACCTCGAAGCAATAAAGGCAACCATCAAATAAATGAAGTGTCAGGAAAGTATTTTCGAAACACCCCTTGTCGAAGGAACTCGGTTCCGGCCGGGGGTGTCTTCGGAATCCACTCCAGCATACCGGAAAGGTCAGCAAGGGAATTTCCGATTCCGGAGCTGGTTCCATAGGAGTTACGCGTGAAGAGGCTATTAAAAATTATAGATGCAATAAGTGAATGGACCGGAAGGATATTCAGCTGGACAATTGTCGTCCTCGCTATCTTTGTGATCAGCGAGGTTTTTATGAGAAGAGTGCTGAATAGGCCGACCATCTGGAATTTTGAAGTTACCATTCAGCTCTACGCCTTTTTCTTTATGATCGTTGCCGCGTATGCACTTCTTCACAAGTCCCACGTTGCAGTGGACATTCTTTATGTAAAATTCAGCGCAAGAACCAGGGCCATCCTGGACTTAGTTTCCTACATTATTTTCTTTTTCCCCTTCCTGTGGGTCATTCTCTACGAAGGGTTAAAATACGCGGCTAATTCCTGGAGCATGCATGAGAAGAGCTGGAGCGTCTTTGCGCCTCCACTCTATCCGATAAAAACGGTCATCCCGCTCATGGCCCTATTATTAATTATCCAGGGATTGGCCATCTTCATCAGGCAGCTTTGCGTGGCGGTCAAGGGGGAAGAGCTATGTTCGAATTGAGTCCTGAGCTTTTGACTTTTTTAATGTTCGCAGGTCTTCTTATCGGCCTTCTAATGGGCCATCCCCTTGCATTTGTGCTGGGGGGGCTTGCCGTCATCTTCGCCGCCTTAGGCTGGGGACCTGAGGCCATGGGAATGTTTATGAACAGGATTTATGGCATCATGGACAACTACGTTCTTATAGCCATTCCACTGTTCATCTTGATGGCGCAGATATTAGATCAATCCGGCGTTGCAGAGAGCCTGTTTGATGCCATGAGGTATGTCTTCGGACCCATAAAGGGTGGGCTTGCAGTGGCCGTTGTTGTTGTCTCCACTCTTTTTGGTGCATGCACAGGCATTATAGGCGCTTCTGTAGTCACTATGGGACTGCTGGCCATGCCTGTGATGCTCAAACACGGTTATGACAGGAGGCTCAGCAGCGGATGCATTTGTGCCGGAGGGAGTCTCGGAATTCTAATCCCGCCCAGCATCATGCTGATAGTGATGGGCAACCAGGCCAACCTTTCTGTGGGAAAACTCTTCGCAGGCGCACTTATCCCGGGACTTATCCTCTCCGGTCTTTATATCGTTTACATTCTCATAAAGTGCTACCTGCACCCGGAAATGGGCCCCCCTTTAAGCCCGGAGGAACGGGCGGCTGTTTCAGGAAAGCAGTTGGCAAAGATGGTTTTCCGGTCACTGGTTCCACCTATGATCCTTATTATGGGTGTCCTTGGGACGATTTTTACCGGAGTCGCAACTCCGACCGAGGCATCCGGCGTAGGGGCGTTTCTTGCATTTTTGCTGACCGTCTGTTACGGGCGATTTACCTGGCGAGGTCTTAACTCGGCGGTTATTCAGACGGCCAAAATCACCTCCATGGTGATCGTAATCCTGGTCGGAGCCACCTGTTTCACGGGAGTTTTCCTGGGACTGAGCGGAGGGGATGTCGTGGGGGATTTCATTGTCGGAACAGGATTGGGTAAATGGCCCAGTTTTATCATTATGATGATCATATGTTTTGTGCTGGGCATGTTTATAGATTGGATCGGCATCGTTATGATAACTTTTCCTATTTTTCTGCCCATTGCAGAAGGATTTGGATTTGATAAGCTCTGGTTTGTTGTAACCATGGCGGTCATGTTACAGGATTCTTTTTTGACGCCGCCCTTTGGATATGCACTTTTTTATCTTAAGGGTATTGCCCCGAAGGAAGTTTCAACAAGCGATATCTACTGGGGTTGCGTTCCCTTCTGGGAGCTCATGGAGTTGTCTCTCATTTTGGTCGTTGTTTTTCCTGGAACTATTACATGGCTCCCGTCTTTACTCATAAAATGAAAACCTTTTCGATCTTAGTTAATAAGTAACAAATAATTATTAATTCCTGATGAAATGGATGCAGCAATGACATCGGCATATGAAAAAAGACCATGGCTCAAGAGTTATCCTCACTGGATTCCCCATGACCTGAAACTGGAACCATGGACTGCCCTTGATGATTTCAAGACCTCCGCGGCGTTGAGACCTGAAGCTCCGGCAGTTCACTACTTCGACCATTCCATCACCTATGGGGAACTGGACAAGCTATCGAACAGCCTTTCGGCTGCCTTTCGTGATCTTGGAATAACGAAGGGAGACAGGATTATCCTGGTTCTGCAAAACGTACCTCAATTCCTGATTGCCGCATACGCCGCCTGGAAAACGGGCGCCATTGTTGTCCCCCTGAACCCTATGTATAAGGAGAAAGAACTCGCTTATTTTATGAAGGACTCGGGGGCAAGGCTCTTCATTGCGATGGATGAGGTTTTATCGAAACTCGACATGTCTTTTCTGCAAGATACTCAGGTCAGGGAGGTGATTCGAACATCCCCATTGGATTTTCTTCCTGGCACCCTGGAGCGACCCGCGATGTTAAAAGACAACCAAAGGATACCGGTGACCGGGACCCTAAATATGTCGGATCTTCTGGAGCAATATCGCAACGCAGGCACACCCGACCCGGAAACCAAACCTGAAGACATAGCCTATCTTACTTACACTTCAGGGACGACCGGCCCGCCAAAGGGTGCCATCAATACCCATGGCGGAATAGCGTTTAACGCCAGGGTATACCAGGCCATGGCGCAGATTGACGGTTCCGACGTGGTTCTTGGAGTAGCGCCCCTCTTCCACGTGACAGGAGAGGTGGCGCATCTCGCCATAGCGGCGCTGGCAGGAATACCCGTTGTCCTTTATTACCGTTTTGACCCCGGAGAAACCCTTCGGCTCATAGAGCGATGGAGGGCGACCTTCACCGTTGCATCAATCACGGTTTTCATTGCACTGCTGAATCATTCTGATATCCGCAGGCGCAACATATCCAGCTTCGTCAAGGCCTACAGCGGAGGCGCACCCGTTTCTGAGGCAGTGGCAAGACAGTTTCAGGAGGTTGCGGGGCTTTATCTCTATATAGTCTATGGCATGACAGAGACAAATTCCCCATCTCACATCGTTCCGTGGAAGACGCGCGCGCCCGTGGATCCCTCAAGCGGAGCCCTTTCGGTGGGCCTCCCCGTCCAGAATTGTGTAGTTAAAATTATGGATTTGGAGGAAGGAAACTTGGAGTTGCCTCCGGGAGATGTAGGAGAAATAGTGGATTTCGGTCCAATGGTGACGCCGGGCTATTGGCAAAAACCGGAAGAGACCAGACATGCAATCAGGAACGGCTGGCTGTACACTGGTGATGTGGGAAAAATGGACGAGAACGGATGGTTCTATGTGGTGGACCGCAAGAAGGACCTTATTGTGGCGTCAGGGTTCAAGGTATGGCCCCGGGATGTCGAAGACATTATTTACCAGCACCCGGCGGTGAGAGAGACCGCAGTAGTAGGAGTGCCGGATGGTTACAGGGGGGAGACCGTCAAAGCCTTTGTGGCCCTGAAAGAAGGAATGGAGGACTTGGTTACGCCTGACGAGATCATTGCCTTTTGCAGGGCCCGCATGGCGGCATACAAATATCCCCGCCAGGTTGATATTGTACCCGAAATCCCAAAAACCTTAACAGGGAAGTTCCTGCGCAGGCGCCTGAGGGAAATTGAGTCATACGAAAAAAACAAAGTGTGAGACAGATGAAGGAAAAGGAGGAATCCGTGCAAAATTTTGTTTTCGAAAATCCCACAAAGATAATTTTAGGCAAAGGAGAGATAAGTAAAATAGGAGTTGAAACTAAAAGATTCGGCAGCCGCGCGCTTTTCATCTACGGGCAGGAAAGCATAAAAAGATTCGGAACTTATGACAAAGTGATTGATTCCTTGAAAAAAGAAAACCTCTCAGTCACTGAGTTGGCCGGCGTAAAGTCAAATCCGACTTTGTCCTTCGCGTACAAAGGGATAGAATTGGCGCGGATGGCAGGGGCGGACGTCATCGTTGCCGTAGGCGGCGGAAGCGTCATGGATACAGCAAAAACAATAGCAGTGGGTTCAAAGATGGATGGTGATGTTTGGGACTGCTTTAAAGGCAAGAAAAGAATAACTGATGCACTGCCAGTTTTGACTGTTGTCACGGTTTCTGCGAGTGCATCGGAGATGAACAGGTTCGCCGTAATACTTAATGAAAAAAGCGAAGAAAAACTAAGTATATATTCTCCATTGATTCAACCCAAAACTTCTATTTTAGATCCTTCTCTTCTCTTTACCCTGCCTTCGGAATACAGCGCATATAGCGCTGTTGACGCTATTAGCCACCTGCTGGAAGGATACTTTAACAATATGGAGCCGATGAGTCATCTTCAGGACAGATTGGTGGAAGGTATAATTAAGACCATCATTGAAAGCACCAGCCTTATTTTAAAAGAACCATCAAATTATAACGCAAGGGCTGATATGATGTGGTGTTCCACTTTGTCCTACAACGGGTTGACAACGGCCGGTATGGGACGCATCAGCATGCCTGTCCATATGATCGCTCATTCTTTAAGCGCTCTTTATGACACCCCCCATGGCGCAAGTATTTCCGTAGTATTGCCCGCCTGGATGGAATATTTTTCAAAAGGAAACAAGACAGTCAAAATGGCAAGACTAGCTCGCAATGTTTTAGGCGTTCCGGACAAAGAGGACCAGACGGCAGCCTACGTCGGAATTTCTCGATTGAAATCATGGTTCTCAGAAATCGGAAGCCCCACCTCCTTGAGAGAGGCAAAAATAGGGCGTGCAGAAATCGAAAAAATAGCCGAAAATGCTTCCAGGACCGCTGTGTCATGGCAATTAAAGGATTACAATAAAGACAATATTGTTGACATTCTGAGTCTTTGCGCATAAAAATTAATAATACCAAAAAGATAACTTACCGGGCTTCCCCCGCATCAGTTATTTTTTACGAACCTGACGAGCGCCTGGCCAGCATTGAACCTGGGCTTCCAGCCAAGTTTCTTTCTGGCTTTTTCGGCGCTCACGATCAGCGGATAATTTAAAGAAGCCTGAAGCCACTCCATCTGCCCCCGGGAGACCAATCCGAGCTTTACGGCAAACCGGCAGGCCGGGATGAGCCACCAGGGTTTTAAGACAAGCACCCTTTTATTAATCAAGGCACCCATCTCCATTGTGGTAAGGGGCCCTTCCCCGGCCAGGTTGAAAATATCAGAGCTTTTATAACCCAGTGCCATGTGGAATGCATCGGCAATATCTTCATCCCAGGCCAGATCAATTTTGGTATCTTCGTGAATGCAGAGGAGCACCCTGCCTGAAAGGGCCTTACGTGCTGAATTGCTGATGGTTGGTCCAAGAAACATACAGGGTCTGAACCGAATTATGACCGTGGCTGGATTTTGTCCCTGGAGGTCATCCAGGAACCCTTCAACTGCGCCTTTGGCCCTTGAATAATACCAGTCAGAATTGGGACGAAGCGGAGAATCCTCCAAAAGCGGGACGGGATTATCCGCATGCGCCCCATAGGCAGCCACTGAACTGGAGTAGACGATTTTAGGGACACCGGCGGCGATTGCACCTTCAAACACCCGCCTGCTTCCCTGGATGTTTATCTCGTCAATCTCAGCCATTGAAATCATTTTCGGAGGCTCTACGATGAATGCCAGGTGGTAGACAACGTCCACGCCGCGGAAAAGGCCTGCGAAATCGGCGTCGCGCACATCCGTCTTTTGAAAGGCCATTTTATGCGGCAGGGTCTTCGGCTCAACGATGTCCAATCCGAGAATGGATTCAACTTCCGGGTCTGCATCCATGGATCGGGCAATCAATCTTCCGAGGTAGCCTGAAACGCCTGTGACGGCCACTCTCATTCCGTTTCCCTCATATAATCTTCCGGGACTTTTGCCTGTGAGGCTGAACAATAAAAAGAGAATCTTCTCAATTTTTTTGAGCTAGAAGCTCGCTTTTTTTTATCTTGCCTGAAGCGGTCTTGGGGAGTTCCTCAACGACCTGGATATGTTTGGGGATCTTATACGACGCAATCCTTTCCCTCAGATAGGAAACCATCTCCTCCCGGGTCATTGCCGCCCCCTTTCTCAACCTCAGAAACGCCTTTCCAGCCTTGCCCCACCTATTGTCGGGAACACCGACCACGGCGGCTTCGTAAACCCGGGGGTGCTGGAGAAGGACCTTCTCCACCTCCGCGGGGTAAACATTTTCCCCTCCGCTGATGAACATATCTCCTATTCGGTCCACGACATATGCATACCCGTCTTCATCTACGGTTGCAAGATCACCCGTATGAAGCCATCCGTCCCTGAGGGTCTGCCTGGTCTCATCCGGCATATTCCAATAGGAGCTCATCCGGATCGGTCCTCCCACCAGGATCTCCCCGGTCCGGCCCGGCAGAACGGGCGCGCCGTTTGCATCCACAATCCTTACTTCTCCGTGAAAAACCGGAATACCCACAGAGCCTGCCTTTTCATCCGCCATTTCCGGCGGCACCCACAAGGCTATGGAGGTCTCTGTCTGACCGAAGATCTGGCGTGCAGGCAAACCCCTGGCCCTTGCCTCTCGGATCAAATCAGCAGACGCGGGTTCTCCACCTACAAGCACGGAGCGCAGGCTTGCAAGATCAAAGTCCTCAGGGCGGGTCTCCCTGAGAATCGTGTTCAGCATCGTTGGGACTATCATGGCCTTGGTTACCCTGTGCTTTTGAACAAGGCTGAGGAACTCACACGGATCAAAGCGATCCCTCAGTATCACCTTGCCTCCAGCGTATATGGCGGGAACAGTCATGATGTTGAGGCCGCCTGAGTGGAAAAGAGGCAAAACGGTCAACATTACGTCGTTGGAATGCAAATCAAAGTAAATAACCGCGTTCAAGGTGTTAAAAAATGTCTTCCTGTAAGGCAGGAGAGCGCCTTTCGGGGTTCCTGTCGTACCTGATGTATACATTATTACCTGGGGGCTTTCCCATCCCATGGATGGAGTTATTTGGAATTCCATGTCGGGCGTTTGCAGAATGAAATCCTCATAATCCCGGAATCCGCACTCCCCCTTGCCGCCCCAGCTTATACACATGGGAGAGCCGCCTTTTAAAAAATTCTCGCTGTTTTTTACAAGGGATTCCAGCTCTGAACTCATGAAAAGCATGGCCGGTCCGCTGTCTGAAATCTGGTAGGCCAGTTCCGGAGCAGCCAGGCGAAAGTTCATGGGAACAAAAATCCATCCGCCTTTTGCGCAGGCGAAATATACCTCCAGAAACTGGGGACAGTTTCGGCTCACAACGCCCACCCTGTCCCCCACAGAAAAGCCGGTCTTTGCAATGGCGTGACAAAGCCTGTTGACCCGCTTGTTGAGCTCACCATAAGTGGAGACCCTGTCGTAGAAAAGGATCGCCTCCCTGTGGGGAGAGATGGCGCTTCTTTTACTTAACCAGTTACCGGCGTTCATGATACAGCTCGGAATTAGTTTTATTAAATATTATATTATTATCATATTTTTTTATTAAGCATGCTTAAAATTATCGGAACGTCCTAACCGCTTTTTTATTAAGATTCCCAATACCAGAATAATCAAACCTGCTGCCTCGGTTAATCTCTTGGGATACATCAGCATGAATCCTGAGGAAAAAAATAGGACACGATATACGGGCGACAAAACCCCCACTAGGTAAAGGTATCCCTCAATGGCTCCTGCAAGCACAACCCCCCCCAGTATTGCCGTAATGACGGTCATAATAATTTCTTCAACCGGTCCGATCAGGATCATGGTCGGATCCAGTACAAACATGAAGGGTACGATGTATTTAGCAGACCCGAGCCTCATTGATAAAAAGCCGGTACGGATAGGGTCCGATCCTGAAATGGCAGCAGCAGTAATTGAAGCCAGTGCAACCGGAGGGGTGATATAAGAAAGGCATCCCCAGTAAAGTACGAAAAGATGGGCTGCCATTCCGTTAACGCCTATTTCTACAAGAGCTGGAACTAACACGATGGCAAGAAATACATAGCACGCAGTTACCGTCATTCCTATCCCCAGGATGAAACTGGTAATTGCCCCCAGTACCAGGAGAAGAAACAAATTGCCTCCGGCAAATAAGACCAGTTCTCTTGAAAAGGAATTGGCAACCCCTGTACCCGACAGTGAACCGATTATAAGACCGATCCCGGCAAGTATAGCGGTAATCTGGGCCAGCAACTTTCCCGATTCAACCAGAAAGTCCGCAAATTTCCTCCAGGTGTATCGAGTTTCCTTTCTCAGTGTGGCACATACGAATAGAAAAATCATCACGTAAAAAGGCGCCCAAGCCTCCACCCGCATATAAACCATAACAAAGGTTAGGAGAACAAGAGACCCTATGAAAAACCAACCCTCCCTGAGAACAGCCAAGGTTTTTGGGAGTTCGCTCCTGGGAATCCCCCCCAGACCCAGGAAAGCGGCATGGGAGTCAACCTGCACAAGCAGGGTAAGGTAATAAAGAGAAGCTGGGAAAAAGGCCGCAAGCATTACATGGGTGTAAGGCACATTCAAAAAAGAGGCTATCAGAAATCCTGCTGCGCCCATGACCGGAGGCATGATGGTACCACCTGTGGAGGCGCACGCCTCCACTGCTGCCGCCCAAGTAGGGGTGTATCCAGTCTTCTTCATGGCGGGGATGGTCATAGTTCCCGTAGTGACA
>QZIK01000124.1 GCA_003599015.1 Desulfobacteraceae bacterium
AAAAGAAAAAGGGCATTGGTTACCTGGTTCTTTCAAGGCCGGAGGTAAGAAATGCCATAAACCAGGAGATGATTTATGAGATCAGGGATGCCCTTTCTGAAGTGGATAAAGACCATGAAATCATGGTCCTCATACTTACCGGAGAAGGCAGGGCCTTCCAGGCCGGAGCGGACATAGGTGAGCTGAGCAAAATGAAGCCCATGGATATCCTGAGATGGAACGAGGGGATTGTCAGAATAAATGCGGCTCTAGAAAAATTAAGGCAGCCCGTGATAGCTGCCATAAACGGACCTGCCATGGGAGGGGGACTTGAGATTGCCCTTGCCTGTACCATGAGGGTAATGGCTGAGTCTGCAAGGGTGGGGCTTCCTGAGGTCAGGCTTGGAATCATACCAGGCACCGGCGGCACACAGCGCCTTCCGCGTATTATAGGAAAGGCCAGGGCAGCAGAGATGCTTCTTACAGGCGAAGCTGTTTCTTCAAGGGATGCCCTCGAAATGGGTATTGTCAACAGGGTGGTGCCTGACGGCGAAACGGTGAGAGCTGCTGAAGAGCTTGCTCGACGTATAATGGCTAATGCTCCCATAGCGGTTGAGATGACAAAGGACGCCCTTGAAGTGGGGATGGATCTGCCTCTGGAACATGCGGTTCAGTATTCTCAGAAAAACTGCGTCATGTGTTTCAGTACCGATGACATGAAAGAGGGTATGGCCGCGTTTCTTGAGAAAAGGCCCGCCCGATTTAAAGGAAAGTAGAGGGGGGAATACTCATGCCTCTGGAGATAGTAATGCCCAAGCTGGGACTCACCATGACCGAGGGCATTATAGTTGAATGGAAGAAAAAGGAAGGTGAACAAGTCCGAAAGGGAGACGTGCTTTTTGTCCTTGAGACTGAAAAGGTAACCTATGAGGTTGAGGCGCCTGAAGAAGGTGTCATGGGGCCAATCCTTATAAACGAAAAGGAGACAGTCCCTGTAGGAGGCCTGGTGGCTTATCTGCTGAGGCCAGGCGAGAGTTCGGCGGGGTTGAAGCAGTCGAAAAAGGTCTCGAAAGAGCAGCCTGAAATAGCAGAACATGAGGCGGTAACATTGCCGGATAAACCGGAGGTCCTTGCTCCCTCAGCCCCGGCAAGGCCAATGGCCTCTCCCCACGCAAAAACAGTTGCCCGCTCCTTGGGGATTGATATTTCAACGATACGCGGTACTGGGCCCGACGGGATGATCGTTGCCGAAGATGTGCGCAAGGCGGCGGCATTAAAGGAAATGCCACAAGAGGTTCCCAAACCTATTAAAACCCCGGTGGTTGAGTTGGAAGAAGGCCAGCGGATCGTTCCTGCAGGAGGAATGCGCAGGGCCATAGCCAAAAAGATGATGGCAAGCAAGGTGGAAACTGCCCAGACCTACATGAGCGTCTCCGCCGATGCAGGAAGGGTGATGGCCCTGAGGGAGGCGGTTCTCTCCGAGATCCAGGCGGAATACGGTGTAAGGATAACGATCACGGACATCATGATGAAGATTGCCGGTGAGGCTGTGCGCCGTCATCCTGTTATCAACACCAGGTGGACGGAGCAGGGTGTCATCTATAATGACAAGGTCAACATGGGAATGGCCATGGCCCTGGATGATGGACTGATTGTGCCGGTCATAAGGGACATTAATCAAAAGGGTCTTGCCGATGTGGGCAGGGCCAGGGTCGAGCTCATCAAAAAGGGAAAGACCGGTCGCTTTCTACCTGACGATATCACGGGAAGCACTGTAACTCTTTCAGCAATGGGGATGTTCGGTATTGAGCAGTTTACCGCCAATATAAATGTGCCGGAAAACGCCATACTGGCTGTGGGAGCGATAACAGATAAGCCGGTAGCCGTCGCAGGTAAGGTCGTTATTAGGCCGATGGTCAATGTAACCCTTTCATATGATCACAGGACCATTGATGGAGCCGAGGCCGGGAAATTCATGCAGACATTGAAAAGCCTCATAGAAGATCCGGGGTTTCTCAGAAAGACAAGGATCACCATTGTTGGAGGTGGCGTTGCCGGGTATCCCGCAGCCATAATTGCCGCCCGGCTGGGAGCGGAGATCACCCTTATCGAGCGCGACCATCTGGGAGGCGTATGCCTCAACTGGGGGTGTATCCCTACCAAGTCTTTGCTTCAATCATGCGAGGTACTTAAGACCATTGAAGAGGCATCCGTTTTTGGCATCGCCTGTGAAGGTGCAAAGGCGGATCTCAGCCGAATTATGTCCAGAAAAGAATCTGTGGTGGCCCAGCTAAGGTCAGGTGTTGAAAAGCTCCTTTCTGCAAAGAAGATAAAGGTTGTCCGTGGTACTGGAAAGCTTCTTGACAGCCGGACGGTCCAGGTCCTTGAGACAGGAGAGAAGATAATATCAGACAGAATCATCATAGCATCAGGTTCCAGGCCTGTAAAACTTTCCCTTAAAGGTGTCGAGGGTTCGGATGTGTGGGACAGCAATTCATTCTTATCCATGGCGGAGTTACCGAAAAGGGCTGTGGTAATTGGCGGAGGCGTAGTAGGGGTGGAGTTTGCGCAGATCCTGAGGCGGCTTGGAAGCGAGGTGTCAATTGTAGAGATGACACAGCAGCTTGTCCCCGGAATGGACGGGGAGATCTCCCTTGCCCTGCGAAAGAGCCTTGAGTCTGAAGGGATAAAGGTGTTTGTCCAGGCGACTGTAACAAGTTTGGAGCATGGAACTTGCGGTTTGTCGGTAACAATGACACTTGAGGGCAAGACGCAGGCATTAGAGGCGGAAAAGGTAATCATGTCAGTGGGAAGAAGGCCGGATCTTTCACTTCTGAACGTGGAGAGGATTGGATTGGGTCATAAAAACGGAGCCCTGCTGGTGGATGAGCGAATGGAGACAACAGTGCCTGGGGTCTACGCGGCAGGTGATGTGGTGGGTGGGATAATGCTTGCTCATGTGGCAACCTCAGAAGGCGAGTGTGCGGCGAAGAATGCGATGGGAATAGATACTCGGATTGACTACAAAGCTATACCGTCATGTATTTATACATCGCCCGAAGTGGCCTGGGTAGGTCTAACTGAGGAAGCTGCACAAAAGGGCCGAGAGATAGTGATCGGGCGATTCCCGTTTTATGGTTGCGGCAAAGCGCTTGTTATCAACAGCACTTATGGAATGGTTAAAATAATTGCAGAAAAATCAAATGGAAAGGTTTTAGGAGTACATATCATAGGGCCTCATGCCACGGACATGATTTCTGAGGCCGTCCTGGGCATGGCAATGGATGTAACTGCAGAGAAACTTGCACACGCGGTCCATCCGCATCCTAGCCTTTCCGAGACTGTTATGGAGGCGGCATTAACCCTTTGTGGTGGAGCAATTCACATGCCCTAGACCGGGGAGGTAGAAATGGATTTCGGATACAGCAGAGAAGAAGAGGAATACAGGGAGCGCCTTTGCAGGTTTCTTGATGAGAACCTGACCGAGGAGATAGCCAGGCAAAACTGGGAGGACAGGGGGGTCGGGTCGGAGGGCAGGGAATTCAGCCGAAAACTTGCGGCCTACGGATTTCTTGGGATGAGCTGGCCGAAGGAATATGGGGGAAAGGGGCTTTCGCCCACCTATGAATTCATTTTATTGGACGAACTGGGAAAAAGATGGGGCTGTCATGTTCCTCTCGATGTGGGATACACAATGGTGGGCCCGACCATACTGAGGAGGGGCAGCGAGGCACTCAAAAGCGAATTTCTTCCGAGGATTATAGAGGGGGAAATAGAGTTTTGCCTGGGATATACGGAACCCAACTCAGGGTCTGATCTGGCTTCCATGCAGATGAAGGCCGTGGAAGAAGGCGACTATTTTATTGTAAACGGGCAGAAGACCTTCAATACAGAGTGTCATTATTCCGAATATCACTGGCTTGCCGCAAGGACGGATCAGAGCCGGGGTGCCCCCAAATACAAGGGCATAAGTCTTTTCATTGTTGACATGGACAGCCCCGGAATCACCATAAGGCCTCTTTGGACCATGAGCGGGGAGAGGACCAACGAGGTTTACTATGACAATGTAAAGGTGCCGAGGCATAGAATGGTGGGCGAGAAAAACATGGGATTCTATTATATGATGGAGGCCATCGGTTCAGAGAGAAACCAGGTCTTCATCCCCATGCGACTCTATTCTCTCCTGCAGGAGCTTGTTCAATATGCCAGAGATACCCATCATAACGGGAGACCTCTTGCAGAGGATCCTTTGGTCCGCGACAGGCTGGCTCAGGCTGCCATAGAGTTGGAGGTGGCCAGGGTACTTGCAGACCATTCAAGGTGGCTTGAGAGTAACCATATGCCCTTAAGCTATGAGCCTGAGATCACAAAGATTTTTACCTCGGAAATGGAGCAGAGACTGGTGGATACAGGGATGCAGCTTCTTGGGGCCTTCGGCCTTCTTATGGAGGACTCCCCGCGTGTTCCAATGAGAGGAAGACTTGCGTGGTACTATCTCCATTCTTTCATGACCACCATAGGGGCGGGAACCAGCGAGATTGGAAGAAGCGTAATTGCCCAGCGGGGCTTAGGCCTCCCAAGATCCTACTAGAGAAAGAGAGGAGCAATCCATGGATTTCCACTTTACTGAAGAGCAGCGTATCCTTCGAAAGACGGCCAGGGACTTTCTGGAGGCCAACTGTTCGGCTTCTTTTGTCCTCGAAATGGAAAAGGATGAAAAAGGCTATAAGGAAGATCTTTGGCTGAAAATGTCTGAGCTAGGCTGGATGGGTCTGATCATCCCGGAGGAGTATGATGGCGTTGGAGGCAACCTTCTAGACCTCGTGGTGATGTTCGAGGAGATGGGAAGGGTCTGTTTGCCTGGACCTTTTTTCTCCACCATAGCCCTGGGAGCGTTGAGCATAATGGAATCCGCTGATGATGGTCTCAAATCCGAGTTTCTTCCGGCGATATCCCGCGGGGAACTCAAGCTCACCATGGCCCACGAGGAGCCTGATTTTACAAGATATGACCCTTATTCTGTAGGCTTGAAGGCCATAAAGAAAGGCGATGCCTTTCTTCTTTCAGGAACCAAAATGTTTGTGCCTGATGCCCATGTTGCAGACAGTATAATCTGTGTTGCCCGCACAGACGGACAGCCACCGGCAAGGTACGGCCTCAGTCTTTTCATCGTGGATGCAGGCAGTAAAGGATTGAACTTAAGGCCGCTTAAGACCATGGCCGGGGATAAGCAGTTTGAAGTTTCCTTTAATGACGTGCGGGTAAGTAAAGGCGCTCTTCTGGGCCGTCTTGACAGAGGAAGCGATCTCCTGGACAGCATCCTCAGGAAGGCAGTTGTCTGCAAATGTGCCGAAATGCTGGGGGGCGCCCAAAAGGTACTTGAGATGGCATCTGGGTACGCCAAGGAAAGGGAGCAGTTCGGAAAACCCATCGGTAGCTTCCAGGCAGTGCAGCACCACTGCGCTAACATGCTTATAGACATAGAGGGCAGCCGGTATCTTATCTATAAGGTTGCCTGGCTGTTGAGCCAAGGCATACCTGCCGTCATGGAGACGGCGGCCTGCAAGTCATGGGTGAGTGAAGCCTTCAAGAAAGTGGTCAGCCTCGGCCATCAGGTGCAGGGAGCGACGGCTTACATGATCGAGCACGATATGCCTCTTTATTCGAGAAGGGCAAGGATAGCAGAGATGAGCCTCGGGGACGGAAGGTATCATCGCACCGTGGTAGCCTCGCAGTTAGGACTTTAGCGACGCAAAAAGACACTGTATATGTTTTTTCTTACATGCAGAACTGATTATATATGAAACTACCGAAAATCCGTGGGAGAGACAATAAATAAATGGACCTTAATAAAATAGGCAAATACAGCAGCAAGGATGAATTTATTGAAGATCTTAAAAAGAGGACCTTTACATCAGAAGTCAAGTTTCATGGGTGTGCGCAGGTGGTAGTTCAGACGTTTCTTGATGTTTTTGAGTTGGACAATGTTCCGGTTTCAATGGCTTCAAGCCATTTTGCAGCAGGGATTGGCCTGACGGGGAACAATTGCGGGGCGTTGATTGGCGGGATAATGGTGCTTGGCCTTGTCTTTGGGCGTGACGATATAAGCAAGGGGATGCAGGCCATCGTCGAAGGTATAAAACCCACAAGAAAACTCGTAAAATATTTTGAACAAAAATACAACAGGTTAAACTGCAGGGAGATAACAGGGACGGATCTGGCCGATCCCAAAAAGGCTGATGCCTACTTCAGCGCCGGCGGATTGGAGAGGTGTGCACGCATGATGGCCGATGTCTCAGGCGTTGTCGGAGATACACTGTATGAGGAATATATAAAGAGAAAAACAGGGACAAGAACGTGAGCAGGAGGTAAGCGATGCAGGTCCTTAATACAAGAAATGCGACTCTAGTAGGTCGCAACATGAACCTCAGGAAGCTTCTGGAGAGAAAGGTCAGACAGCACGGTGAAAAACCGTTCCTTATTTTCATTGACAGGGATATGAAGGAAGAGGTTGTTTCTTACCGGGAGTTTGATGATAAGGTTAACCGGTTTGCCAACTGGCTCCTCGGGCGCGGGATAGGGAGGGGGGATTTCGTTCTTACACATCTTCCCAACTCCACGGGTTTTCTCATCGCCCTTCACGCCATTACAAAGATAGGGGCTGTCATGATCCCCTCCATCATCTTTGATGTGGGAGAAGATCTTGAATACAAGCTGAACTTCTCAGGCGCACGGATTGTGATTACCGATGGAGAGTATTATCCCATGTTCGAAGGCATTCGCAGCAGATGCCCTTCCTTGAGGGATATAGTTATATATCGTTCCAACAAAGCAATTCCGGGCACCTTTTCCCTCAGCGATGCAATAGCCTCCTCCTCACCTGAGCTTGCATGGGTGGATATAGACCCCATGGAAACAGCCCAGATGCTTTTTACCTCCGGCACCACTGCAAGGCCTAAAGGCGTGGTTCTTACCCATGCAAATTTCCTCTACATTGGAGAGGTATGTGCAAGGAGTTTTTCGGTGAGACCCGAGGACAGATATCTGCTGGTGCTTCCACTTTTTCATGTCAATGCCCAGTGCATATCCTATTTTCCATGCCTGACTGCAGGGGCAAGCATGGTGCTATGCGAGCGCTTCAGCGCAAGCCAGTTCAGCCAGCTTATCCGCACCTATGACTGCACCATCTGCTCCATTGTCTCTGCAACGCTACGTATGATTCTTGCGCAGCCTGAACACCCCCTGGACGGGGAGAACAGGATGTGGAGATGCCCATATGCAATTGCCATCTCCGACAGCGAGTGGGATGCTTTTGAAAAAAGATTCAAAACAACCCTGATAGATCTATACGGCCTTACCGAGACCCTTGCCCCGTGCACCATCATGCCCATATGGGGGGAGCATAGAAGAGGATCTGTAGGATGGCCCAACTTCGGGATGGAAATAAAGATAGTGGATGACAAGCGGAAGGAGGTCCTGACAGGAGAGACTGGAGAGATAGCCATAAAAGGCGAGCCTGGTATCTCTCTTTTCAAAGAATACTACAAAAATCCGGAGGCAACCTCAAAAGATCTGGTTGACGGCTGGTTCTATTCGGGAGATTCCGGAAGAATTGATGAGGACGGATATGTTTACTTCGTTGACAGGAAAAAGGACATGATAAAGAGGGCTGCGGAGAACATCTCTGCGCCTGAGGTTGAAAGAGTTATTAATGATCATCCCTCGGTTTTGGAGTCCGCCGTCATAGCTGTGCCTGATCCTGTAAGAGACGAGGCAGTCATGGCACTGGTGCGTCTTAAGGAAGGCCACGGTGCTACTGTGGAAGAGCTTACGCAGTTTTGCAGAGGCAGGATGGCCAAATTCAAGGTGCCCGAGTTCTGGCTTATCCAGGGCGAGGAATTCCCCAAGACCTCAATCGGCAAGATAAGGAAGAACATAATAAGGGCTGAGATTTTAAAGGATTGGGACCCGGCTCGATATAAAAAACCTGTACGGGTTTAAGCCTGTCCGGTTAGAGGTAATTAAATGCTAAGACTTCTGAGATCAGAAAAGTTGGGACGTTTAATAAGAAAGGATGAATGGCCTGATTTGGGAAGGTCCACTCCGGAGATGATAGTAAAAGCGATAGACGAGGGGAGGTACCAGGAGGCCAAAGAACTTTCTCAATACATGATTCCGGAAGGAAAGTCTCTCCACGATCTGTATTGTGACTGGATCTGGGATATTCTTACAAAGACTGCGCAGACGCAGGGGGAAGAGGCTGTTTATCGGCTGTGTCGGTCCACCCAGGAGACATGGATGCTCAAGAGGACGTGGAAGGCACTGCTCAAGCTTTCCGTTGAAGATCGGGTTTATATAAATGCCGAGGTTATGCGTTCCCACCGATGCGGCCCTGAGCAGGATGGAGGCCTTGAGATCATAGAAGATCGGGACCGAATAACCATAAAGATGGACCCATGCGGAAGCGGCGGAAGGATGCGCAGGGGGGACACTGTCAATGGTACACCTTCCAGACTCGGTCCTCCATATAATTTCGGGGTAACAGGCAAGGCCTATCCATGGTGCTGGGGTAAAACCAGTGTTCCTTATTACTGCGTCCACTGTGCAGTAAACGAAATACTACCCACCGAGTGGGGAGGATATCCACTATGGGTTACCGAATATTCAGAGGACGCATCCGAACCCTGTAGCTGGCATTTTTATAAGAGTCCGGAGCTCATCCCTGGATACTATTTTGAGAGAATAGGGTTCAAAAAGCCCGTATTTTAGGGCTGGGAAGTCTCATGAACCAACGATTCCGGCAAGGAGACGGGTTTTTTTCGTCTCCTTCTTTTCTTTTTTTCCGGTTTTGTGGTCTCCTGCGCCTGAGTTTGTCTGCGGTTGACCGCAAGGCCGAAGACCCCACCGGGCTGGGAGCTGAATCCTATACCCCTTGCCTCCATCCAGGAATGGAACTGCCTGCCCCTGCCCCTTCCGGTCCGATCATCTCTTTGCCGGTCAGGGGAAGAGGAATCTGCCATGCCTGTCTCCACAGAAGGCTTTTCTTCTCTTTCCGGGCTTAGGGGTTTTGGCCCCCTTTGGCGCCTTTTATCCCTGGACCCGCGATATTCCTTTGCAGGGGTTCCCCCTTGATCTGCCTTGAACCAGTCTTCCTGGGGCCAGACCACGGGTATTTTGTGTCCAAGTCTTGTTTCTATGGGTTCGAGAAAATAGACATCGTCTTCTGAGGCAAATGAAATGGCCACACCTTTTTTGCCCGCCCTTGCGGTTCGTCCGATTCTGTGAATATAGTTTTCAGAATCCTGGGGGAGATCGTAGTTGACCACATGGCTTATGTCTTCAACGTGGATGCCCCGGGAGGCTACATCGGTTGCAACCAGAATTTTTATTCGGCCTTCCTTAAAACCTTTCATGAGTTTGATTCTTGTGGTCTGAGGTAGGTCCCCGGTTATCCCCTCTGCGGCTATTCCGTTGGCCTTGAGCCTGCCGGCGACATAGTTCACTCCCACCTTGGTGTTGACGAAGATCAGCACGCGGCTCCATTCCTTTCTGTCCAGAAGTCCCAGGAGGAGCGGAAGTTTTTCTTCGGACGCCACATGGAAAAGACATTGCTCTATGTCCTCAACCGTAACCTCTTCGGGTATGGTGGATATAAACTCCGGGAGATTCATATAATCGTATGTGAGGGCCAGGACACGGTAGGAGAGTGTTGCGGAAAAGAGCATGGAAAGTCTCTTTTCGTAGTGAGGAAGTTTTCGAAGGATGAAGAGCATGTCCTTTGTAAAACCGAGATCAAAAAGCCTGTCCGCCTCATCTATGACGAGTACCTTTATGCCCGCTGTCTTTAGGACGCCCTTTTTTATGTAGTCTATCATCCTGCCCGGAGTTCCAATTACGATGTCGGCGCCGGCTCTGAGCATTTCTGCCTGTTTAGCATAGTCTATTCCTCCTACCACCTGGATCATCTTGAATCCGGTATGTCGTCCTATCGCCATTGCGTCCTGAAGGACCTGCATGGCAAGCTCCCTTGTTGGAGCAACAATAAGGGCGGAAGGAATCCCGGGAGTCTTTTCTTCAATGGACATAAGCCGGCAGAAGAGTGGAATAAGGAAGGCAGCTGTCTTGCCGGTGCCTGTCTTGGCCTGTCCGGCCACATCTTTGCCGGCAAGGGCTATGGGAAGGACCTCAGACTGTATGGGGGTACAGTAAAACAAACCTGAGTCCTTCAATCCTTGAAGTATCTCAGACGGCAGATACAGGTCTTCAAACCTTGTGTTTGTTAAGAATTTGGGCTGCTCAGGGCGCTCCGGAGACTGCTGGTTAATGATATCTTCCGACATCTTCCTCCCTCTTTGATTGTATTAATGTTTTGCGGACTTCAATGAAGATCCTTTAACATCATAGCTTTCAATTCTTTGTTTTGAAAGGGATAAATTGACGGATCATTTGAGAAGCCTTTTTCATGACGAGGTTCTTTCCAGGAACAGGGAAAATTCCGGTGGTTAAATGGCAATTTCCCGGTTAAAATACTAAGGGTTAAATATATGATTGAAGATGGGGTGGATATCGTTGGTAAAGTAAAACCGGTTTCCGGGGAAACTTGGCGCTAAGACAAAGACTTTAAAAATATGAATGATAAGAGACCAGTCTGGCTGACAAAAAGACTTATTGTGGATGAAAGAGTAACAACCCTGGAGCGAGATCTGGCTGGGCTCAGGCTCAATACGGTGTGCCAAGAGGCCTGTTGTCCAAATCAGGGCGAGTGTTTTTCCCATGGGGTTGCGACCTTCCTCATCATGGGAAATATCTGCACAAGAAACTGCCGGTTCTGTGCTGTAAAAAGCGGAACGCCGTCTGCACCTGATCCACAGGAGCCCCAAAGGCTTGCGCAGGAGGTTGAGAGACTCGGACTGCGCTTTGTGGTAATAACCTCTGTTACCCGTGATGACCTTGATGATGGAGGGGCAGGACATTTTGTTTCTGTGATTTCGGCTCTGCGTGAAAGATGCCCAGGCGTTGGAATTGAGGTTTTAATACCGGACTTTGGGGGTTCTGAGTCAGCCCTTGTAAAGGTTGCCGGGGCAAGGCCGGAGATACTTAACCATAATGTGGAGACAATCCCGAGACTTTATTCATCCGTTAGACCTCAGGCTGAGTACAGACGATCCCTTCAGGTTTTGTCACAGGCCGGCAGGATGGGGTTGCTGACAAAGTCGGGGCTTATGGTGGGACTAGGGGAAACCTTGGAGGAGGTAAAGGAGGTAATGCTGGATCTTCTTAATGCAGGCTGCCGTCTCCTGACTATTGGCCAGTATCTTATGCCTTCGAAACTGCATCACAAGGTCGTGGAATACGTAAGTCCGGAGATTTTTGATCAATACAAGGACCTGGCACTTTCCATGGGGTTTTCAGCCGTAGCTTCTTCTCCTTTTGTGAGAAGCTCCTACATGGCAGATGAATTCTATTCTTTGCTCATGGCTGGGAAGCGGAGTCATTAAGAGATCTGACGAGGCGCCTGTATTCCTCTTTAACTACCTTGCGATAGAGGTGATAAAAAAAAAGGCTCATTACCTCCGTGAAGTTGCCTCCCCTTGATACGAGATCCTCTGAGGAGAGTCTTTCAAGGCTTGACTGATAGTAATCCTTTTGGGTGCGGATTACATAATCCCTTATGAAATCAGCTATTTCCTTTAGGTCTTCAGGGTTATATCCATCCTTGGGACCGAAACCCAGGCGGTCCATATCTACCAGAAGTCTGCCGATTATGACATCGTCCTGTGAGTAGACTGGCCTTCCTTCCCGAGTTTCAGAGCTTATGACCCCCCATTGTTCCATCATGCTTTGCCACTTAGCGGAAAGCCCTGTGACTTCCTGGAACGCCTCTTTCCCTGTAACCTCCCCTGCCAGCAGCCTGTCTACAGGTTTGAAATACCCGCTCAGCAGTTCAAAGGAAGATTTTTCTGAAAGGCTCTGTCTCTTGTGGCGCTTCAGGATCTTTTTTATTACTGATAGCGGAAGGAAATAATTCTTTTGAAGGGTTCTTATTATGCGTATCTGCTCAACATAGTCGTCACTGTAATCGGCGAGATTTTTTCCCTTTTTTCTAGGTCGTCGGAGCACCCCTTCTCGCACATAATAATGGATAGTCTCCTTGGGAACATTGGTTTTTTGAACCAGTTCGCCTATCTTCATCCTTGCTCCTTTTATGCGTGTGATCTCCCTTTACTCAAATGAATCCTATTCAAAACTTGCGTAACTGTAAAGCAAAAAAAGAGATTTTATGATAGGATGCTTTTTTTATTTGACAATATTATCAAATATAAACTATTAGTTAGTGAATAGACATGTTTCGCTGGTTGCGTATATCATGGAGTTTCACTACACGCTATTGCTTGCACCAAAAAATGCTTCTCTGAAATGGCTTTGGCCTATGAGGAAAAGCAGCGGACTGGGTATGTGAAGTTAACTCAAGAACGTGTGAAGGGGGGATTTTCCGATCATGAAAACGGAGTTTAAGACCATAAATGTGGCGATTAGAGACGGCGTGGCTTTTCTTACCATTAACAACCCGCCGGTTAACCAGCTGTCGCCCCAGCTTGGTTTGGATTTCCATGAGGCAGTAAGCGAGGCCTTCAAAGATCCTTTGGTTAAGGCTGTTGTGTTGACAGGAACGGACAGAAACTTCATAGCAGGGGCCGATATAACCCAGATTCAGGCTGTAAAGGACAAAGAGGCGATCCGTGACGTCGCCCTGAATATGGCAAGGTTCCTCTCCTCTATAGAAACAGGGCCAAAACCGGTTGTGGCAGCCATAAACGGCAACTGCCTTGGAGGTGGACTTGAGACCGCCATGTGCTGCCATTACAGGATAGCTGTGCGGGGGGTGGACCTTGGGCAGCCGGAAGTCCAGATAGGCCTTATTCCAGGAGCCGGAGGCACCCAGAGGCTCCCCAGACTCATAGGACTTCCTAATGCAATGGAGATGATTACAGCAGGAAAGCCAATCAAGGCTGAGGTTGCTTTCTCCAGAGGTCTGGTGGATGAATTGACGGACAAGGACAGACTCCAGGATGCCGCTTTCAAGGTTGCCAGGCGTTTTATTGAAGGAAAACTCAACCTGGATCTGAGAAGGACCCGGAATCTGCATGTGCGCATTCCGAGCAGTGCTGAAAAGGTAGCTCTTCTAAACTACGTTAAGTTTATGACCTTTCAGAAGGCAAAGGGCTACATAGCCCCGTTTAAGGCCATAGAGGCGGTTGAAAAGGGGCTGGGTTATGATATCGACGCAGACATAGAGAGGGAGGTTGAGCTTTTCAGTGAATGCGCAGTAAGCGACGTTGCAAAGAACCTCATAGGTATTTTCCTTAACAGCAGGTCTGCCGGAAGGCTTCCGCGAACAAAAGGACTGGAGCCTGCAAAAATAAAGAAGGTAGCAATGCTGGGAGGCGGCGTCATGGGCTCCGGCATTGTAAATCTCCTCATAAGTAACGGCTTTTCAACGGTTCTCTGGGACATAAACGGTGCGGCCATTGAAAGGGCCGTGAAGGCCGTTAGAAAGACATTCGCCTATCCCATAAAGAAGAAAAAGATGACGGAAGAGGGTCTTGAGAACATGTTAAAGGAGCGTCTCATGACTACAACGTCCCTGTCGGATGCAAAGGATGTTGATCTGGTCATAGAGGCGGTCCTGGAAGATATGGAAGTCAAGCAGAAGATATGGAAGGAGCTTGAAGGAATCTGCTCTCCAGCCACTATCTTCGGGACCAACACCTCGGCTTTGCCGATCTCCGATATGGCTCAAGTGCTTTCAGACCCGGGTCGCATGATAGGGCTTCACTTCTTTAATCCGGCGGATAGAATGCAGTTGCTTGAGATCATTTGTGCAAAACACACATCTGATCAAACCCTTGCAACAAGCGTGGCCTTTGCCAGGAGCATCAAAAAGATACCTATCGTTGTAAACGACGGCCCTGGTTTTTATGTATCAAGACAGCTGGGGGGTCTCATGGGCGGCTCCATATATCTAGTTGCCGACGGGGTGGATGGAGCGGCTATTGAGGAGGCGATGGTGGATTTCGGGATGCCGATGGGGCCGGCTACCCTTGCGGATCTCACCGGTATAGATATCAATTATCATGTCGGCAAGACCTTTGAAAAAAGGCTGGGAGAGCGTTGGAAGGTGCATCCCCTTACCGAGGTAATCTATAAGACAGGCTGCTACGGGCGCAAGACCGGCTCAGGGTACTTTGATTACAGCGGCGAAAAGCCCGTACCCAATCCCAAGGTTCAGGAGGCCGTTGCCTCATACCTCAGAGAAAAAGGGATAGCGCCGAAGAAAATGGAATCCCAGGATATAGTTGATTTCATGCTGGCCGCCGGCATAAACGAGGCTGCCTACATGATTGAGGAAGGCATCTGCGACAGGCCTCACGACATGGATCTGGCCATGATTTACGGGACCGGATTCCCTCCATACAGGGGAGGGATCCTTCGTTACGCAGACAAATGGGGACTGAAGAATGTATATAAAAAGCTCCTTGAAATGGAAAAAAGCTATGGAATCCACTTCCGACCGGCTGCACTGATAAAGGATATGGCCGAAAAAGGAAAGACTTTTTACAATATATAAACCCTTTTTGAAAAAGAGGAGGCACGAAGATGAAAGAGGTTGTTATCGCAGGCTATTTGAGAACCGCACAATCACGATCCAGACCCAATGATCCTGCAAGGGACTGGTTTTGCAAGATAAGAGGAGACGAACTCCTGGCAAAGCTCCTTCCTGAGGTGATAAAAAAGACGGGCATAAAGGCAGAAGAGATAGATGATTTTCTGGTTGGCTGCGCGACAGCCGTGGGAGAGCAATGGGCTTACGGAGGTCGTATCCCTATATTTCTTGCAAACATGCCTGACAGCATCCCGGCCAAGTTTGTTGACCAGCAGTGCGGCTCGGCCATGGCGGGCATCCACATAGGCTTCATGGAGATTGCCCAGGACTTTGCAGACGTTGTTTTGGTGGGCGGATACGAACATATGACAAGAGTACCCATGGGAGGAGTAACCGTGGACAGAGGATTCGCTGCCCCCAATATGCGCCTCTTTGCTGATCCGGACTATCTCCACTGGGATATGATGACGGCCATGAACATGGGGCTTACTGCTGAGAAACTCTTCTCCCAGACAAATTTCACCAAGGAAGATATGGACCGGTGGGGGGTTAGATCTCATCAGCTTGCCGCAAAAGCCCAGAGCGAAGGATTTTTCGAGGGGGAAATCCTTCCCATAGATGCTGAACAGGCAGACGGAAAGGTCCTGAAGGTTAAAAGCGATCAGGCTGTCAGAGGGGATACCACCCTGGAAGGAATGAAGGACCTCAAGCCGGCTTTCAAGAAAAACGGGGTCATCACCGCCGGAAACTCATCTCCCCTCAACGCGGCCGCCACATCCATGATACTGATGTCCAAGGATACGGCCAGGAAAAAAGGTATCCGTCCCCTTGCGACACTTCGTTCAATCGGATTCGCCGGGGTTGATCCCACCATCATGGGAGCAGGACCGGTGCCCGCAAGCAGAAAGGCCCTTGAAAAAGCCGGCCTCAAGGCAGCGGACATAGACTACTGGGAGATAAACGAGGCCTTCTGCATTGTTGCACTTAACTGCATTAAGGAACTGGGAATTGATCCTGATCGCGTGAATGTAATGGGAGGCGGCACCGCCATAGGACATGCCCTTGGGGCAACGGGTGTGAGACTTGTGGGGACCCTGGCCAGGATTCTTGAGGTCAGGGGAGGCCGTTACGGATGCGCCAATGCCTGTGTGGGCGGTGGACAGGGTGTTGCAACTATTATTGAAAGGGAAAACTATAACTGGTAGTGGCACCGGGTGCGTTTACCATTAAGTGGAGGATCAACAGAAGAGATGGGAATAAACTATTTTAGGCGTGACGGCAGAGATACCAAGTTCGTGCTTTTCGAGCATATGGGCGTGGACAGAATCCTTGGCTATGAACCCTACAAGGATTTCTCCGCAGATGATTTCAAAATGATTATAGATGAGGCACTTAAGGTGTGCCGCGAAGTGGTGGGTCCCACCATGCAGGATTCCGACCGGCAGGGATGCAGATACGAAGACGGCCGGGTAATCGTCCCTGAGTCATACCATGAATGCTGGAAGTTGCTTGCTGAAAATGGATGGATGGCAACAACCAAGAGCCTTGAATTCGGAGGTCAGGGTCTGCCGGCAATTGTCGGCGGGCTTATAGGGGAGTTTTTTACCGGCTCCAATATGGCCTTCATGACCTTTCCGGGGCTGGCAGTTGGAAACGGCCACCTGATAGAAAACTTCGGCACGGAAGAAGACAAGGCCCTTTTTGTTGAAAAGATGTACACAGGTGTATGG
Organism: Desulfobacteraceae bacterium; assembly: GCA_003599015.1. GTDB lineage: Bacteria > Desulfobacterota > DSM-4660 > Desulfatiglandales > Desulfatiglandaceae > CG2-30-51-40. The sequence continues at coordinate 16,375 of QZIK01000124.1, forward strand.
GGTGGAACCATGTGCCTTACCGAACCGGATGCAGGCTCGGATGTAGGATATCTAAGGGCCAAGGCCACCCCTGATCCTGACTCGGATAATCCCAGGATTTACAAGATAGAAGGAACCAAGCGTTTCATCACATGCGGTGACCACAATATTACGGAAAATATCATCCATCTTCTTCTGGCAAGGATTCAGGGGGCACCCATGGGGACAAAGGGGATAAGCCTTTTTATAGTTCCAAAGATCTGGGTCAATCCCGATGGATCCCTTGGAGAGCCTAACGATGTTTTTTGCGCAGGCATTGAACATAAGATGGGTATACATGGTTCATCCACCTGCACGCTTAACTTCGGAGAAAATGGCAGGTGTCGTGGAATCCTCCTGGGAGAGCCAAATTCCGGCATGGCCAAAATGTTTCAGATGATGAACGAGGCCAGGATCGGATGCGGCATCCAGGCCCTCGGGATTGCGGCAAGCGCATATGATGCGGCCCGTTATTATGCGAAGGAACGGGTTCAAGGCCCTCCCTTCACCGACAGGGCCGCGGATCGTGTCCCCATAATTAAGCATGAGGACGTGCGCAGAATGCTGATGAACATGAAGTCTGGCATCGAAGCGATGAGGGCTTTTGTAGCGAAACTTCTCTATCTTGCGGATGTGGCTGAGCACGATCCTGATCCGGAGACCCGAAAAAACGCAGCTCAGAGGGTGGAACTTCTTACGCCTCTGGTCAAGGCCTATAACTCTGATTTGGGTTATCTCCTGACCAGAGAAGCCATTCAGGTCCTTGGCGGAGTGGGATACTGCAGTGAATTTCCGGCAGAGCAGTATGCAAGGGACATCAAGATCGTATCCATCTGGGAAGGTACATCCTATATCCAGTCTCTGGATCTGATCGGTAGAAAACTGGGGATGGGAGGCGGAAAGGTATTTCAGGGGTGGATACAGGAGGTTATGGCCTTTAGCGGAAAAAACAAAGACGACAGTGAACTTTCCAGGGACTTTAAGCTGCTCTACAAGGCTGCACAGGCGACGGGCGATATCGCCATGAAGTACATGCAGTACTTCCAGGAAGGAAAGATGAGCCTTATCCCCTTAAGTTCAGTTCGATTCCTTGAGTGCTTTGCTGAAACGGTAATGGCCCACCTCATGTTGGAGCAGGGTCTTATTGCCAGGGATAAGCTGGGTAAAGTGGATGCAGAGTCAGCCGACGGGATCTTCTATAAAGGAAAGCTTGAAACCGCAAAATTTTTCTGCAGAAACATTCTTACTAACGTTTTTTCAAGATACACGGCCATTCAACAGGAAGACACCTCTGCCGTAGATATCCCAGAGGGAGCGTTCTGATAGCCTCTGCTTACCCCTTATTACCACCCCTGTTTTCAGAAACAGGGGTGGCTCTTTTTTCTCAGTGCTCAGGAAAGGGCCGAAGACAGGAATAATCTGACCATATGAATCAAAGTCCTTTTAGGGGTTATATCTTTGTTGCTTTTGCAGCCGTACTCTGGGCCTCATCCGGCACTGCCGGAAAGGCGCTTTTTTCATCAGGCATCAGCCCGTTTGATCTTGTCCAGATAAGGGTTACTGTTTCCTGCCTGTGCCTTGGAGCAATATTGGCAATGTTCAGACCGGATCTTTTGAGGATCAGACCAAGGGATATAGGATATTTTTATCTTCTTGGCGGAGTGGTGATGGGCCTGGTGCAGATTACCTATTTTTACTCAATAAGCAAGATACAGGTAGCAGCCGCAATCCTTCTCCAGTATACATCTCCGGTTCTTGTGGCAATCTTTTCCATGTGCTTTTGGCATGAGAAGGCCAGTCTCAGAAAGGTTGCTGCTCTTGTGCTGGCTGTGGGCGGATGTTATCTGGTTGTTGGAGGGTACAACCTCGCGCTTCTTCAGATGAACACTGAAGGAGTGGCGGCAGCCCTTATCAGCGCATTTTGTTTTGCCGTCTATACCCTGCTGGGTGAATACGGCATGCACCGATACGCACCATGGACGGTACTTTTTTATTCGTTTTTTTGTGCGGCGATCTCCTGGAACTGCTTTTTCCCTCCCTTTCAGGCCTTCCTTGACGAACGAACACCTTTTCAGTGGGGCATGATCTTCTATGTGGCGATCGCCGGCACTCTAATGCCTTTTGCTCTATATTTAGCAGGGGTAAATCTCATAAGATCAACAAGGGCAAGCATAACAGCTACCCTTGAACCTATCCTGGCAGCGGGTTTAGCCTTCGTGCTTCTGGGAGAGGTCCTTGAGCCTTTTCAGCTGGCGGGAGGAACACTTGTAATAGCCTCTGTGCTGATGATTCAGACGGGAGCGGAGCACGATGAAAACTCTCCGGCAACTATCCGTGGAAAATCTGGAAAAGAAATAAACGCCGTCAGCGGGATTTCTTAAGTTCCTCCAGCTTCTTGATTATGGTCTTTGCTTTCTCAATCATCTGAGGTGTTCGCTTGTAGCTGGGGTCAAGGGCTGCTACCATCTCCCACTCCAGCAATGCCTCCTGTACATGCTGATCTTGAAACAGCTTCATGCCGTTTCTGTAATGGAACTCCTTATAGGAGTCCTCGCATTGCCTTATGTATGAGTGGCATTTCTGGCAGTCTGTTTTGTATGAGAGTGATGTCTTGAACTTATCCCTTGCAGCTATATAATCTTTTTCTTCAAAGAGGCGCAAAGCGCTTTCAAAGTGCGCTTTGTATGCATATTCCCGTGCCGTCTGATCCTCGGGCATGGCGGCAAGGACCTTGTCAAGTTCTGCGGCCGCCTCTTCGTATTTTTTCTGCTGGAAAAGTTCAAGGGCGTAATCCCTGTAGCCGGCTACCTGGTCCCTTTCTTCCTGCTTTTCCCTTTTGGCATCCTTTAAGGGTTGATCCTTCTGCTCGGTAAATGCAAAAAACTCATCATCAGAAGGTTCAATTATCTCGAAAGTTTCTTTTATTTCACCAGATTTCATCGCATCCGGAGCTGATGGTTCAAGACCATCAACGGAAGGTATTCGTATCTGTTGACCGGCCTTTACGTCTGCGGCATCTCCCAGCCCGTTAAATGCCGCGATAACCGGGAACTTTCTGTAATCTCCATAATACATCTGAGCCAGCTTGGAAATGCTTTCTCCGGGTTTGACAACATGGACGATAAATTTCTTTGTGACCACATGGGTCTTATCCGTAAGCATCTTATAGGCATCATTATAGTCCGGCTTTAACCTCAGTGCGGTAAGGAACTCTTTCCTGGCCAGATTGTAGTTTCCGTTCTCCCGCAGCTTGATTCCGGCCTCATAGTGCCTGAGGGCGGCCTCATTAAGGGCAGTCTCAACTCTTGTTAAAGCTGCCCGGCCCTGGGTGTCCTCAGGATCAACCGTGAGGGCGAGCTTATAGAATTTTAAAGCTTCAACAAGCTCACCCTTTCCTTCAGCCTCTGCAGCCCTTTTAAGATAATTTTGCTTTGCCATGTCAAACGCTGTTGGAACCTGTTTTGCAGAAGGAACGGCAGCGCATCCTGCAAGCAGGGCTGAAAACAGTAAGATCAAAACAAATGATGAGTGGGATGTCTTCACGGTTTTTCCGCCAATGGCGCCTCCTGGAAGGTCTTAACGGATCCCACAAAGGCATCCATATCTGCCTTAAGGATCTGGGTCCTTCTCAGTTGCATGGGATCTGCAAACAATGGATTTCCTCCCCGCTTCACAGACAGGGCGACCCTGTATCCTGCTTTGCTGGTAAGATCCAGAACCGTCTGATTGAATTTGCCATAGGGAAATGCTATGAGGGCTGTATCCTGCTCAAGTCTGGAGTCAAGGAGATCCTTTGACCCTTTGAGCTCCTTCATAATCCTTGCTGAAAAAGAGGTATCAGTCTCGTCGTTCAGTTTTTTTGTAAGGTCAATGTGACTGATTGTGTGGGATCCTATCTCAAATCCGTAGTTTCTCATCTCCCTGAGCTGATCCCAGGTAACAGCGCCCCTTGAAGCGCCCACAAAGGCTGTATATATGAACAGAGTGGCCCTGAATCCATATTTCTTCAAGATGGGGTAGACAATATCATAAGTGGAACGATAGCCGTCATCTATGGTAATTACGACTGATCTCTTGGGGATGGAATGTCTGTATTCAATAAAACCGAGAAGCTCACCCAGAGTGATCACCCTGTAGTGGTTGTCCTTGAGGTACTTAATCTGTTCCTCGAATATCTGCTCCGGTACGCAGAGAGAGGACTTGCATGTTTTTGCAAAATCGTGATAGCAAAGGACAGGAACCACCTGGTAGCCGTCAGGGGAAAGACCGCCCCTGTTCTCATCCCTGAGAGGAATGGCTATAGCCTGATCTTTAACGAATGGCGTTCCTTCATTGGCGTCTTCTATAACCCATGCCTTGGCCGGATCGCCCAAAAATCTCTGCGCAAGTGAACCGGGTGTTTCATCCCCTTTAAGAATATAGACAATGTAGTCACTCGACTGAAACAGGGCTTCCCCGGGGGGCTTGTGGTCCTCTTGGACTCTTCCAGATCCAGGGCCCTGGGGGGGGGTCGCGCAGGCAGCCATAAGCATAAAAAGCCAGGCAAAAGCTATCGCTGGATGCCCTGTGCTACGCTCTCTTTTTTTCATAACCCAAAACCTCTTTTTTGAGCCTCGTTATAATCCTATCTTATTGTATCAACGCTGTCACGCAACCATCATGGAGTCCATAACCTTAAAAAGTTTTATTGGTTTAGAATAACCCTTAAGCATTGTGGTTGTTCCTTCTTCAAGAACAAACAAAGATTCCAGTCCCTTTACGGTCTCTTCACTCGCCAGTATATCGAACTTCAACACCTTGGTATGGCTCTGTATCCTGCTTGCCAGGTTCACAGTATCCCCTATAAGGGTGTAGGTCAGTTGATCTTCGCTTCCGGTGTTTCCTGCCAGCACGTCCCCTGTGTGGACACCAACCCCGTGCCTGAATGGTTTAAGACCCTGCTTTACTCTTGTTTCGTTTAGTTCATTAAGATAAAGCCTCATGTCCAGAGAGGCCATAAGGGCCTTTTTTGCATGATCAGGGTCTGAAAGGGGCACCCCGAATATAGCTTCAAGCTGATCTCCCACATATTGAAGCAACAAACCGTCATGGTTCCTTATGGCCTTTTGCATGGCTGTAAAATACTGCCTTAGACTTCGAACCACCTCTTCCGGTTCGCTGCTTTCAACATAGGGAGTAAAATCCCTCAGATCGGCAAAAAGCACTGTGGCCATCCTGCGCTCACCATTTAAAGGGATGCGGCCAGAGAGAATCTCGTCGCGGATCTCAGGGGTGACATATTTCCCAAAGGTCTCCCTTATCATCTCCCTTTCCGCAAGTCCTGCGGCCATCCTGTTAAAGGCCCGGCCCAGGTCTCCGAGTTCGTCGTTTCGACGGATGTTAACCTTATAACGGAAATCCCCGTTTCCTATCGCAGTGCTTCCCTTTGTCAGGAGGCTTATTGGCCTCGAGAAGTACATGCTCACCGCGAAGCTGAGAGCTATGCCGAAAAGAATTATAAGGACAGTATAAAATAGGATGAACCTGCTTGCACTTTTGATATTGCGGAGGATCTTCTCCTGTGAAACTGCAAGATAGACGGATCCCACGGTTACTCCGCCGTAGATAATGGGTCTTTCAAAGAAGAGTATTTCTCTTTCCCCCTGTTCAAATGAACTCACCTTCACATCTCTTATCTCTTTGATGAGAGTGAGACCGGCAGGAAAAGAGAACGGTTTGTTAACTTCCTCAAGGATGCTGTGGGCTTTGATCATCTTTTCATTATTGGTTATGGCCGCGTAAACCACCTGTTCATTTTTGGCTATATCCTTCATAAGTTGAAAAAGAGCCAGATCTTCCTCCCCCAGAAGTTTGTCGGGGGCATTGCTGGCTGCCACATTTGCCATGCTTTCCCCAAGACCTATCAACTGATCAATAAACTGCTGTTTCTGCCTTTTTAGGATAAAATAGCTTATGACGGAGATAACCAGGAAGATCAGCAAGGCATAGATTAAGGCCAGCTTGATGAATATCGGTATCCGAAGTTTGGACCCTGAGGTTTTGACCTCGGATTTAGAGGGTGCGTTATTCATCCAATGCCCCTATGTGACCTGTGAGTCTTCAAAAAAGGTCACGCGCCAACTGCGTAACACCTTTTTATTAAAATTCACGGCCCACTTTTCCATTAATATTCCAAGCGGTTAGCTTTTTAAAAGGACTAGCCCATGACATACAGAAAATTTCAAAAAACAAGTTGCCATGTGTCCTTTTTCAAACCTACCCTATCAGGAAGTGAGGGAAAAAGCAAGGTTGCTATTGGTTGATTTACTATGGACGCCACCTTGAACCAGTTAATTTTTTGCGTTTCTTAGTGTAGAACATAGAGGAGCGTTGATGCCTCTCGCCACTGAGCTCGGAGTTGGCTTGCATATTGGCCGGACTCTATCGATTAAAGAATACGTCGTCATTAATTGTACCTGTAATTACATTATGCTTGGTATTTAAGGTAATATTAAATGAAGCTGGAGAAAATGAGGCTTTGCAGGTGATAGCTCCAACGCAAAAAGGATCGGTAATAGAGGTTGCTACAAGCATTACAATGGATGCCTCAAGGATAAGCTTAAAATATAACCTTCCTGCGGCTGAAAGTATAATATTATCCACTGAGAGAGCAGGGGAAGGACATCCTGGCCGCCCGCATGCTTCAGGACGTTCGCCAGGCGGCCACGGATTATGCGATGCGCCAGATCTTCAGAAACTGGGTAGAGGGAGTCTGTAAATTTTACGAAAACTGGTCTACTTTTTTCACGAATTATAGTCCTCTGCCAAATTATTCACCATTTATTGACCAGAGAGCCATAAAATGAAAAAGCCACTTTTTTAAGTGGCCTACATTTTTGATTTACTTGGTGGGCCTGGAAAGACTCGAACTTTCGACCAATTGATTAAGAGTCAACTGCTCTACCAACTGAGCTACAGGCCCACTGAGGAGATGCAACGTGGCGCGCCCGGCAGGACTCGAACCTGCGACCGACGGGTTCGAAGCCCGGCGCTCTATCCAACTGAGCTACGGACGCCGACGCCGAATTAAGGTTTAACAGTAACGGCTCTGCGTGTCAACAGGATTTTGGACTAAACTCGCTAAAGAAACAGCTTGACACGCCGGAGACCTTATAATATAAGGTAAAATTCATTTTCCAAAAAAGGATTCAGACCATGAATACATTTGTGGCAAAAGAGCACGAAGTTGAAAGGAACTGGTACTGGGTAAACGCCGAAGGGAAGATTCTTGGCAGGCTTGCCTCCCAGATTGCCACCCGGTTAAGGGGGAAGCATAAGCCTATCTTTACTCCCCATGCCGACACAGGCGATTTTATCATAGTAACCAATGCAGATAAAGTGGTCCTGACTGGCAAAAAGTGGGACGGCAAGATCTACTACCACCATTCGGGTTATCTTGGAGGCCTCAAGCAGATTTCCGCCCGCAAGCTCCTTCAGAAAAAGCCTGAAGATATCCTGCGTTTTGCGGTAAGAGGTATGCTGCCCAAAAACTCCCTGGGCCGACGCCAGTTGAAGAAACTCAAGATCTATGCCGGGCCGGAGCATCCGCATCAGGCACAACAACCAAAGGAGTTGGAGATATAAATGGCAGAAGGGGTTATTTACGCTACTGGTAAGAGGAAGACAGCTGTCGCCAGGGTCTGGCTGAGGCCGGGTACCGGGTTGATAACTATTAACAGGAGACCCTTTGAATCGTATTTGTTCCGTGATTCAGACAGGGCCGTGGCCCTTGATCCCTTTAAGGTGACCAACAACATTAACAAGTTCGATGTCACGATAAACGTGGACGGCGGCGGTATAACCGGCCAGGCGGAGGCCATAAGGCACGGAATAAGCAGAGCCCTGGTAGAAGGCGACTCCCAGATTAGAAATGTTGTCAAGAAACAGGGTTTTCTGACTCGCGACTCCCGTATGAAAGAGCGTAAGAAGTACGGAAAGGCGAGCGCAAGGGCACGCTTCCAGTACTCCAAGAGATAGTTCTTTTTTTTCCGTTGGACTGAAACTGCGGAATGGGGAGTTGTCCTATGCGGCTCCCCATAACTGTTTTCGGAGTAAATGGAACAAAAGAACATCAAACTCATCCTTGCCTACGACGGCGCCAATTATGAGGGCTGGCAGTATCAGCCGGGACGCCCCACAATCCAGGGCACAATAGAAGAAAGACTCTCCAAAATCCTTGGTGAACCCATCAGGATAATTGCTTCGGGCAGGACCGATGCGGGTGTTCATGCGCTTAATCAGGTTGCAAATTTCAAATGCTCAACAAGACTTGAAACTCTATCCATCATGAGAGGGCTGAACAGCCTTCTGCCCCGCGATATCCTTGTAAAGAGCGTTGAATGTGTATCTGCTGACTTTCATGCCAGATACTCTGCCAGGAGCAAGGTTTACGAATATCGCATCTTGAACAGGCAGGAGCCTGATATTTTCCTGCGAGCCTTTCAATGGCATATCCGGAATCCTCTGGATCGCTCGGTAATGGCGGATTGCCTTGAGATTATCAGGGGAATCCATGATTTTTCCAGCTTCCGGTCTTCAGGAAGCGGGAATATAAATCCAGTGAGAAACTTGCTTGCGGCTGAACTCATTGAAAAAGGGGATGGTAAGTTAATTTTAAGGTTTGAGGCCGACGGATTTTTGAGACACATGGTAAGAAACATAGTCGGCACACTTGTTGAGGCTGCTCAGGGGAAACTTATGCCCGAGAGATTTGGCGAGATCCTTGAAGGTCGGGACAGGACACTGGCCGGACCCAATGCCCCTCCCCATGGGCTTTTCCTGGTGGAGGTCAAATACTGAGAATAACGATTTTAACTTATTTATTTTTCTGAGAAGAACTGCTTTCTTCAACGCTCAATGATGATGACACGGCCTGGCGCACCTGGTTCCATACCTCGGCAAAGGAACTCGCGGAAAGCCTTCCCACCTCTATGAATTTTACCACTATTTCTTTTGTAACCTTTATGACCAGTTCCTCTTCCTTTGTCATTGTTATTCTCCATTATTTTTATAGATCAAATCAATCAGGCAGGTTGGCAGGTGGAGCAGGAAAGCCCCGGCCGACAGGAAGAAGGCCTGACCGGATGTCGGCAGGGGGCCCTCCCAGCCTAAGAAGAACCCTCAAGCCCTCCTTACAGGCGTTTACTTTAACACAGTCTTTCCTGACAATCAAGCGGTCCAGATTCCAGGTATCTCCTTTCCGCAGCCCGGGCATTTGCCTGATGAGATGGAGTTTTTATTTACATAGAATCCCGTTCTGTCTATGAGGAGCTCACCGCATCCGTGACAATATGTCTTCTCCCCGTCGTCACCCGGAAGGTTTCCGGTGTATACATATTTAAGACCTTCACCGTAACCTATATCCCTCGCCTTTCTGACGGTTTGTGCCGGGGTGGAATCAATATTTGTAAGCTTATAGCGTGGGTGAAACCTGCTTATGTGCCAGGGTATGTAAGGGTCAAGAGCGGCAAGAAACCTTGCCAGGGATTTGAGTTCCTCAGGGGAATCATTGAGTCCCGGGATAAGAAGCGTTGTAACTTCAAGCCAAACTTCCCGCTGTTTCATGTTTTCGAGGGTGGCGAGGACGGGTTTAAGTCTTGCTCCACACTGCTCCTTATAAAACCTGTCACTGAAGGCTTTGAGATCAACGTTTGCCGCGTGAAGATCCCCTCCAATCTCCTCAAGACATTCGGCCGTCATGTATCCATTGCTCACAAAGACGTTTTTGATTCCCTTTGAAGAAGCTATCCTTGCAGTGTCTAGAGCCAGTTCAAAGAAGACCGTCGGTTCAGTATATGTGTAGGAGATGGATGCACAACGGTTTTCATAGGCCTCTTCAACTATGGCCCCGGGTCTCATAGAAATCCCATCTATGATCTTTCGGTCGGCAGGCATCTGGGATATGTCGGAGTTCTGGCAGAATTTGCAGCGGAAATTGCACCCTGCTGTTGCTATGGAATAAGACCTGGTTGCAGGCAGAAAATGAAATAACGGTTTCTTCTCAATAGGATCAATATTTCTCGCTATGACCTTTTCATAAACAAGGCTGAAAAGCGTACCGGACCTGTTTTCCCTTACTCCGCATATACCTCTTTTCCCATCCGCAATGAGGCATCTGTGACTGCAGAGCTTGCATCTGGTCTTTTCTTCTTCCACTCTTTCGTAGAGATAAGCCTCTTTCATCTTGTTTCTCCTTCTAAAAAATCAAAAAACTCCCCCCTCTCAGGCTGCTGTGTGCCCTGCGCTCTTAAGCCTTACCGGAAGGGCCAGAGGCTCGGTTCTGAATCTGTAGACAAGGGTAGCAGAGACCCCCACCATCACTCCGAAAGGTGACTGTCCTACCCCTGCGCCCGCCCCCATCATCCTTGCCGCAGGTCCTAGGAACGTCATTCCCCCTGAGATGGATGCCCAGGAAATCGGGACAGTTCCACAGGCCTCCTTAATAAGCCCCTTTAGTCTCCACAGACTGTAGAAGCGGCTTTTGGAGTAAATGTTTTGTCCGAAAAAGGATTTTATTCTATTGCCCGCTGCTCCTGGTGACCATCTGTTTATTGCCGCCACCACTATCCTTTTTGAAGCCACCCTGGCCGCTTCCCGCAAGGCGGCAGATGGATCGTCTAAAAACTCCAGGGTATTGATAAGCATTGCAACGTCGAATTCATTGTCCTCAAAAGGAAGATCCTCTGCATATCCTTTTTCAAGTGTGCATCCTTGGCCAAGTCTTGCCCGTGCGCAGTCGAGCATATGCGGGGAAGGATCCACGCCGGTGGTGTTCATGCCCTTTTTTCTGAGGAAAAGCAATTGATCCCCGAAACCGCACCCTATGTCCAAAACCCTTTCACCGGACTTGGGATTTAGAAGCGTCAGGATAAAGGAATCCAATGCCCCGGATATGACAAGACCCTGCCTGGATTTTTGCCAAGACTTGTAGTCTGCCGCAACTTTTGCATCAAAGACAATACCCATATACGGATGCCTGGATCTTGCAGGGCCTCTTCGGGCCCATTGCTATGGGTTTGAAATGGATTAAGAACTCTGGTAAATAATAGCTTAAAGGAAGGCTCCCCGGGATGCAAGGAAAACCGGCTGATTTTCATGCCGATGCGGGCATCGGCTTTGTTCCGGCCGTGGTCGGACACCTCCTCTCGAGAACCTTTTTTATAAAACGCTGGAGGGGATGACATCTTATGCACCAGGAGACAGCCGTCTTGCGGCATGAATTTGATCCTATTGACAGGGAACTCATCGAGTCCTTTAAGGCAGGGTCTTCTGAGGCAATGGAGAGGCTTGTTGAGCGATATGAGAACAGGATCTTCACCTTCGGACTTAAAATGTGCGGCCACCGGCAGGACGCCGAAGACATTGCCCAGGAGACCTTCCTCAGCGCTTTCAGGCATCTTGACCGGTTCAGACAGGAAACTCCTTTGAAAAACTGGCTTTTCAAAATTGCCGCCAGGGCCTGCTTCAGAAAGCGAAGGAAAAAGAAAGGTGAGCCTGATAGAGAAATTTCCATTGAATCCCTGAGACATGAAGACGGTAACGGAGGAGACTATTTCATACCGGATCCCGATGAAAGCCCCCATGACGCCGTGCTTCGCCTTGAACTCAAAACCATTATAGACAACTCAATAAGGTCGCTTCCGCCCAAGTACAGGATGGTCTTTAATTTGAGGGACATGGAAGGTTTCAGCACGGAAGAGGCAGCCCAGATAATGGGCATATCCATCCAGCTTGTGAAGACAAGACTTCACAGGGCAAGGCTTTTTCTCCGTGACAAGATAACTGCCGCCTACAGGGAAGGAGGGCTTCAATGACCGATAACTGCATGAAACACTTTGAAAGGATATCCGAATATCTGGACGGAGAACTGGACCCTGCAACATGCATTGAAATAGAAAGGCACATGGCTGAATGCCCTCAGTGTGAAAACTGTGTGGAATCCTTAAAGAGGACGGTAGCCCTGTGCAGGAAAATGGGCGGGGAAAAACTTGCTCCGGATGAAGCAACGCGCATCAGGGAAAAACTCAGGGAATGTCTTTTCAGGGAACATAAGGCAGGGTGAAGCAGTCCCGGGAAAGGACCAATTACAATTTAAAGCCGCAAACTGGAGGATAGGATATGCAGTGCCGCAACCATCCCGGCAGGGAGGCTGCCATAAAGTGCTTTAAGATGGAAATAGGTTATTGCCAGGATTGCCTGGATAACTGTGAGGCCTGCACGGAGCCTTGTGGATATTGCAAATTCAGGCCTCAGTGCGTTATATGGGAACTATGCAAAAAAAGCGAGAAGCGCTATCGCCTTGAGAAGGAATCAAAAGGATCTTCTGATGGAAAGAGCTGAAATGGATGACCGGGTCTTTGAGATATTCCCTGTGGGGTTTGTCAGGAAGCGCAGGGGGAATGTAAAAATAGAGATATCTAAACCCTTTCTTGAAGGTCTTGAAGGTATTGAAGCCTTTTCTCAGATTATAGTCCTCTGGTGGTTTGACAGAAATGATTCGCCGGATAAGAGGTCCATTCTCAAGGTTCATCCCATGGGAGATAAAAGCAATCCCCTGAGGGGGGTCTTTGCCACTCGATCGCCGGTGAGACCAAATCTTCTGGGTCTCTCCGTATGCCGGCTCCTGGATATCAGAGGATCTGTCTTAAAGCTTGACGCCATAGACGCCTTTGACGGAACACCTGTAATAGACATAAAGCCGTGCTCAACCGAAGAAGGAGAGATGATCGGGAAAAGACTCGCTTAATTTTTTATTTGACAGTAATGATGCACAAAGGTAATATTTATTTTTACCGCGGGGTGGAGCAGTCCGGTAGCTCGTCGGGCTCATAACCCGAAGGTCAGAGGTTCGAATCCTCTCCCCGCTACCAGAAGAAATACAGAGGGTTAGGTGAAAAAAGCCTAGCCCTTTTTTATTGATAATAAATCAATCCCCAAAGCTATCCCCAACAAAAGAACTTATTTTGGCCCTATCAATTTCCCCCATGCCCTGGGAATGGCCACGAAGGAAACAGCTCTATTTCTGGGCTTCTGAGCGCTCAAGGGTGCATACTGGTGTATAAAAACCAAACCCTGATCCCCTCAAGGTAATATACCAAAATAAGAAAAGGCCGACACCTTTCGGTGAAAGCTTTCCTGAGTTAATCAACATAATAAATGACGCATAAAACAGGCCATATTTTAAGCAATTTCAGTCCGGCCTACATCTAACTTGCGTCGCCTCTGAAACGTGGCCCTGCATGGCTCCTGGTGCGTCATTTATTGAAATGCTTAATTCGTAGGGCCGTCGCTATTCGGTGTTGTCTTCTTCCCTAACCACCCAAGTTTGACACCTCACCCTATCTGATTAGCACTTAACTTATTGATGACATTGGCAAAGTTATAGTTTAAGGTCTTTTTTGTGTAGTGTATTAAAT
>QZIK01000032.1 GCA_003599015.1 Desulfobacteraceae bacterium
ATAACCCTTACGGCCGGAACTGCCTTTCTGATGTGGCTGGGAGAGCAGATTACAGAACGTGGAATCGGGAATGGTATTTCCTTGATAATATTCTCCGGAATCGTGGCAAGGCTTCCTGTTGCAGTGGCTAATTCTTTTAGAATGATGGGAACAGGAGAGGTTTCCGTATTTTTTATGGCTATAATTTTGGCCTTGGTTGTCGGCGTTGTCGGGTTCATAGTTTTTGTGGAGAGGGGGCAGCGGCGTATTCCTGTACAATACGCGAAGAGGGTTGTCGGCAGAAGGATGTATGGAGGGCAGACAACACATCTTCCCTTGAAGGTTAATACTGCCGGAGTTATTCCGCCTATATTTGCTTCTTCTATCATTATGTTCCCGGCTACTATTGCCAATTTTCTCAACGTAGAACAAATGCCATGGTTACAGAGTGTGGTGACATTTCTTTCACCGGGCCACGTTGTTCACAGCCTTATTTATGTTATTTTTATTTTCTTTTTTTGTTACTTTTACACTGCTGTTCATTTTAATCCTGTGGACGTTGCTGATAACATCAAACGATATGGTGGATTTATTCCCGGAATCAGACCCGGAAAGAATACGGCAGAATACATTGATAAGATTCTTACCAGAGTCACTTTTGCAGGAGCCATATATGTATCAGTCATATGCATACTGCCACAGGTTCTAATCTATCAGTTGAATGTGCCTTTTTATTTTGGCGGAACAGCTCTGTTGATTGTTGTTGGAGTTGCTTTGGATACCACCAATCAGATTGAGTCACATATGTTGACAAGAAACTATGAAGGCTTTCTTAAGAAGGGTTTCGGTAAGGTTAAGTAGATAGAGGATCACAGTTTGGCTAATTTGGCATCTTAACCGGGGACCTGCCGGGGATTTTATATGACGAAAAAGGAAGAGGGCATTGAAGTTGAGGGTGTTGTAGTAGAAACACTGCCCAATGCGATGTTCAGGGTTGAACTAAAGAATAAGCATCGTATCCTGGCTCACATCTCGGGAAAAATGAGGATGCATTTTATCAAAATTCTTCCAGGCGACAAGGTTGTTGTTGAATTGTCGCCCTATGATCTTACCAGGGGACGTATAATTTATCGTGGAGATAAGTAATGAAAGTTAGACCTTCGATAAAGAAAATTTGCAATAAGTGCAAGATAATAAAGAGGAAAGGGACGGTGCGAGTAATCTGTGAAAACCCGCGCCACAAGCAGAGACAAGGGTAACAGAAAGGAGTCGCGCATTGGCCAGGATCGCTGGTGTTGACTTGCCGAAGGGTAAGAGGATCGAGATTGCGTTAACCTACATTTATGGAATTGGCAGGGCTTCCGCTCAGAGGATTCTTTCCGAAGCCGGGATTGATTGGGACACCAAGTCTGATGACCTTAACGGTGAGCAGGTAACTGCCATTAGAAAGATCATTGACGAGTCTTACAAGGTAGAAGGTGATCTAAAGAGGGATGTATCCCTAAATATTAAGAGGTTGATGGAACTGGGGTGCTACCGGGGGCTCAGACACCGAAAAGGGCTGCCTGTTAGAGGACAGAGGACCAAAACCAATGCGAGGATACGAAAAGGTCCCCGCAGGGCCATAATGGGGAAACGCAAAAAGTAAGATCTGAGGAACTGGAATGGCAAAGACCGGGAGCAAAAGGGTAAAGACAAAAAAGGAGAAAAAGAATATTCCTACGGGGATTATTCATATTCAATCTACCTTCAACAATACTATCGTCACAATTACCGACCTGGAAGGGAATGTTTTATCCCAATCCAGTGCCGGTAGGGTCGGCTTCAAAGGCTCAAGAAAGAGCACGCCTTTTGCAGCACAGCAAGCCACCCAGGCGGCAGTTAAAGCGGCCGTTGAACTTGGGTTAAGATCTGCCGAAGTTCGCGTGAAAGGACCTGGAGTCGGAAGGGAAGCTGCCCTAAGGGCTTTGCAGGGTGAAGGGGTTAACATTAATGTGATCAGGGATGTTACACCTATACCCCACAATGGGTGCCGTCCTCCGAAGAGGAGAAGGGTATAATCCGTTAAGGGTAAACCTGGGATCGGATTTTAGACAGGTAAGTCAGGAGGAGTAAACTTGGCCAGATATACGGGTTCGGCATGCAGACTGTGCCGTCGTGAGAATTTAAAGCTTTTTCTGAAGGGTGATCGCTGTTATGGCGATAAGTGTGCCTTTGAAAGGAGACCCTACGCCCCTGGACAGCATGGTCAAAGGAGGGGAGGCAAGGCCTCCGACTACCGGATTCAGCTTCGAGAAAAGCAAAAGGTAAAGAGGATTTACGGGCTTCTCGAAAGACAGTTTCGCGGTACTTACCAGAGGGCTGAGAGGCAAAAGGGAGTCACAGGAACCAATCTGCTGATGCTTCTTGAAAGCAGACTTGACAATGTTGTTTATAGAATGGGATTTGCCAATTCAAGGGCACAGGCCAGAGAGCTTATCCTACACGGGCACTTTGCCATCAACGGAAGGAAGGCGACTATTGCATCACAGAGGCTCAAGGCTGGTGATAAGGTTGAGGTAAGAGAAGGCAGCCGGGCGATCCCCCAGATCATAGGGGCAATCGAGACTGTAGTGAGGCGTGGTATTCCCGGTTGGTTGGAGGTTGACAAGGATAACTTCAAGGGTACATTCAAAGCCCTTCCCAATAGAGAAGATCTTACAATGCCTATTCAAGAACAACTTATAGTAGAACTTTATTCGAAATAAGGTGGATAGATCCTGACAACCTGAAGAACTAGTGGGGAGGCAGGGATCAACTTTTTTTTCGCAATAGCATTGCGGGGAGGCTTTTTTGGGCGATCTAAAAAGCAAGAATTGGCGGGAGTTGATTCGACCGAAGCGTATTGAAGTCGAACAGGAATCTTATTCAAAATTTTATGGAAAAATTACATTCGAGCCACTCGAGAGGGGTTTCGGTACTACTATTGGAAACGCCTTGAGGCGTATACTTCTCTCATCACTACAGGGTGCGGCGATTGTTTCTGTAAAATTTGATGGAGTCCTCCATGAGTTTTCAACGATACCCGGTGTAATGGAGGATGTAACTGACATAATTCTTAACCTCAAAGAGGTTCGTTTAAAGATCCCTGATTCAGAGGAAGCTGTAATCCATCTTTCCAGGGAGGGAGAAGGCGGCGTATGCGCCGGCGATATTGAGACCCATGGCCTTGTTGAGATTCTGAATCCTGATAAGCATATTGCTACCCTCAACAAAGAGGCACGTTTTCAAGCCGAGATGAAGGTGAGATCCGGAAAGGGATATAGCCCAGCGGAACGTAACAAGGATAAAGATCAGCTCATTGGGGTTATCCCGATAGACGCTATTTTTTCTCCCATTCGGAAGGTCAACTATGTAGTTACCAATGCCAGGGTCGGTCAGATAACCGACTATGACAGACTTACCCTTGAAGTATGGACCGACGGATCTGTCATGCCGGATGATGCTATCGCCCTTGCAGCCAAGATTATGAAAGAACAGATGAACCCTTTCATAAATTTTGAAGAGGAAGAGGAACCTTACACAAGAGACGAGAAAAGAGATGAAGAGATTCTTAACGAGAATCTATTCCGTCCGGTTTCCGAACTTGAGCTCTCTGTTAGGGCAGCCAACTGTCTGAAGAATGCAAATATCACACTCATCGGCGAGCTTGTTCAAAAGACTGAAGGCGAGATGCTCAAGACCAAAAATTTTGGACGGAAATCGCTTCTAGAGATAAAGAGCATACTAGAGAAACTTGGTCTTTCACTCGGCATGAAACTGGATGACTTTCCGGTATTACAGCAGAGAGTGAAGGACCAGGAAATACTGCCTGATGAAGATGTGGATGACGAAATAGAAGATGAAGATGAGGAAGGGGTAGAAGGAGATGAGGCATAGGAGGGCTGGCAAACAACTCGGACGTAACTCAGGGCATCGCCGAGCCATGTTAAGGAATATGGTGACCTCTTTGATCAAACATGGAGAGATAGAGACAACAGATACCAAGGCTAAGGTCGTGCGACCTCTTGCTGAGCGACTGATTACCCTCGCTAAAAAGGGGGATCTTCATGCCAGGCGGAGAACCATCAGCTTTCTGACGGAAAAGGGCGCAGCACACAAGCTGTTTGAGGAATTACGGGGTGCTGTGGAGAGCAGGCAGGGAGGCTATGTAAGCATCATAAAAAAAGGTATTCGGAAGGGAGACGGTGCGCCTGTGTCCATCATAAAGATAATAGATGCAGGAAAATCCGACCTGAAGGCTAAAGATAAGGGGAAAAAAGCAAAAAAAACTAAATCCGCCCAGGTCGAAAGTAAAGGTTCATCCGTGGCCGGTTGATTAAGTAAACAAATCTTGTCTGACGCCTCGAAGAATAGTATGATGATAGCATGCGTGTTAAGAAGCCACATTATACCTGACAAAGCATGAGGATATGCATGATGAACAGGAAAAACCTCCTTGCCTTATCAATCGGCAAGGAGGTTTTTTTTCGAGGAGCACCCGGTGAATAATCTTAATTATAAAGACCTCCTGGGAATTGGTCAGCTTAGTTTAGAAACAATAAAGCTTATTCTGGATACAGCTGAATCATTTAAGGAGGTCTCAATAAGAGATATTAAAAAAGTTCCTACCCTTAGAGGGAAAAGCGTAATAACTTTTTTTTATGAGCCAAGCACAAGAACCAGGACCTCCTTTGAAATGGCGGCCAAGAGACTGAGTGCAGACACTATAAGCCTGTCTGCATCAAGCAGCAGCATGGTTAAGGGAGAAACTCTTATAGACACGGCCAAAAACCTCCAGGCAATGAATCCGGACATCATTGTCATTCGGCATTCGTCAACGGGGGCTCCGCATCTCATTGCAAGACATGTCAGGGCAGGAGTGGTCAATGCTGGGGATGGCATTAATGAGCACCCCAGCCAGGCGCTTCTGGATTTATTTACAATCCGGGAGAAGAAGGGAAGAATTGAAGGGCTCAAGGTAGTCATAATGGGAGATATTTCACATAGCAGGGTTGCCAGATCTAATATTCTGGGCCTTAGAAAGATGGGGGCCGAAGTGACGATATCAGGACCTCCAACTATGATGCCTGACAAGGCTGAGTCCCTGGGGGTTAAAGTGGTCAATGATCCGAGGGAGGCGGTTAAGGATAAGGATGTCATCATGGTGTTGAGGATCCAGTTGGAGAGGCAGGGAAAAAACCTTTTTCCAAGCCTGAGGGAATATGCTGCTTACTTTGGGGTGAATGGAAACGTACTAAAGTATGCAAAGGACGATGCCATCATAATGCATCCTGGCCCTGTGAATAGAGGGGTCGAGTTGAGTTCAGAGGTGGCGGACGGTCCAAGATCAGTCATACTTGATCAGGTCACCAATGGGGTGGCGGTTCGCATGGCCATTCTTTACCTCTTGATAGGAGGGCTTCGGGTTGGCAACGTGGATTAGAAGAGGCAGGCTTGTAGATACCCTAACGGGAGGCATTGATGAATGCGACCTGATCATTGATGGAGAAAGGATAGCTAAGATACTGCCAAGTGGATATTTTTATGACCAGGGCAGCGATCTTAAGTTAATAGATGCCTCAGACATGTTAGTTATTCCAGGCATGATAGATATGCATGTGCATCTCAGGGAGCCTGGGGAAGAATACAAGGAAACAGTTTCAACCGGTTGCCTTGCGGCTGTTGCAGGGGGCTTTACGGCGATTGCTTGCATGCCGAATACCTTGCCGCCCAATGATTGCAGGGCAGTAACCGAGTTCATCCTTGAGCAGGCACGCAGGGCTGGAAGTGCCAGGGTGTATCCGATTGCAGCAATTACGCTTGCTAGGAAGGGGAAGGTGCTCACCGAATTCGGGGACCTCAAAGCCGCTGGAGCTGTCGGAGTATCAGACGACGGTTCGCCGGTGTCAGACAGCGAGGTTATGAGGCGCGCCCTTGAGTATGCCAAATACCACGGTCTTAGAGTGATTTCACACTGTGAGGATCTGAAACTTTCAATGGATGGTGTTATGCATGAAGGAGAGGTCTCTACAAGTATTGGACTTCCCGGAATACCGGCTGCAGCAGAGGCTGTTATGGTCCACAGAGACATATGCCTATCTGAGCTGACAGGTTGCCCTGTGCATATCGCCCATGTTAGTACAGAAGCCTCTGTTGAGCTTATTAGAAGGGGCAAGGAGAAAGGCATCCAGGTGACAGCAGAGACTGCACCTCATTACTTTTCGCTGGACCACACTGCCGTGATAGGATACGAAACCTGTGCCAAGGTAAATCCTCCCCTCAGGACCCCTAAGGATATCCAGGCAATAAGAAAAGGCTTGGTTGAAGGTGTAATTGATGTAATCGCCACGGACCATGCGCCACACAGTCCTTTGGAAAAGGAGCTTGAATTCGACAAGGCTGCATCAGGTATGATCGGGCTTCAGACGGCTCTCCCTCTTGTGCTTTCTCTTGTGAGGGAGGGCGTAATAGGACTTGTTCAGGCTATTGAAAAATTGACGATTTCTCCCGCCAGGGTCCTTGGAGTTCAGGGAGGTTATCTCAAGGAAGGCTCCATCGCTGATCTAACCATCGTGGATCCTGATTTCCGCTATATTTTCTCAAAAGATCAAATAGTTTCGAAGAGCAAGAACTCCCCGTTCATAGGAAGGGAGATGACAGGAAACGTTTACCTAACCATGACCGGAGGGAGGGTTGTCTGGGAAAGAAAAGCATAGGATCCTGGTTGTTGATGACGAACTGAGTATGCGGGAATTCCTGGAGATTATGCTCGAGCAGGAAGGCTACTTAGTGACTCTTGCCGATAGCGGGGAAAGTGCCTGTGAGACCCTTGGAAAGGAATTCTTTGATCTTGTTATCACAGATATTCGGATGAAAGGTGTTGATGGGATTGAGGTCCTTAAGAAGGCCAAGGCCTCTGACCAGCGAACAATGGTTGTAATGATTTCTGCCTTTGCCACTGCTGAGACGGCTGTTGAGGCAATGAGAGAGGGGGCTTATGACTACATTCCAAAACCCTTTAACCTTGATGAATTAAAAAGAATATTAAAAGAGGCAATAAAGGCAAGGAAAGAAATCGGGTCCGGTCCGGGCTTAAATGAATTAGGTGACCGATACCATCTGGGATTTCTAATAGGCGAGAGCCCCCAGATGAAAAAGGTTTACGATCTCGTCAGAAGGGTAGCTGATACCCGCACAAACATTCTTATCTCAGGGGAGAGCGGGACAGGGAAAGAGCTTGTAGCAAGGGCTGCTCATCGCTTGAGCAGCAGAAGCAGCAAACCGTTCGTTGCCATAAACTGTGCAGGTCTCCCTGAAACTCTTATTGAAAGTGAGCTCTTCGGTTATAGGAAGGGGGCCTTTACAGGCGCCTCCACAGACAAAGAAGGTCTTTTTGATGTCGCGCACGGAGGCACCATTTTTTTGGATGAGGTGGGTGAACTTACCCCCGCAATCCAGGTCAAACTCCTGAGGGTCATTCAGGAACGTACGTTTACGGCTGTTGGGAGCACTGATGAGAAGACAGTTGATGTGCGGATTATCTCAGCAACCAATAAGGATCTGGAGCGGGAGGTAATCAGCGGTAAGTTCAGGGAGGATCTATATTTCAGATTGAACGTTATACACATACACTTGCCGCCTCTAAGGGAAAGGGAAGGAGATCTTCCTCTTCTTGCACATTATTTTCTTCAGAAATATTCCAGAGAGTTCGGAAAAAATATAAAGAAGATATCCGCCTTTGCCATGGACATACTGGCGCGCTATTCTTTTCCGGGAAATGTCCGTGAGCTGGAGAACATAATAGAGCGAAGCGTTGCTCTTGAGACCTCCAACATAGTCCTTCCAGAATCCCTTGCCCTTTCAAACTTTCGTACCGGCGAAAGAAGAGAAGACAGGAGGAGGTTTGATCTTACATCAAAGGGTATTAATCTTGACAAAACCATGGAAGAGATAGAAAGAGAATATATACTCAAGGCCCTTGACCTTGCCAACGGTTCTAAGCAGGGCGCAGCGGAGCTGCTGGGAATCAACCTTCGCTCTCTGAGATACAGACTTTCAAAACTGGGTCTTTCACAGGATTGATCAAGAAAGATGAACCTCTTTAAGAGAGAATTTAAAGAGGCTAAAATTGCACTTTTTCTCCCTTGAGTGTGTAAGGTCTTTCGTATGGGTTTTTTGGGAGAGAGGCGATTACTCCTCTATTAATAAGATCATCTAATTTTTCAGGAGTTGTTCCAAATCGTTCTTTGTATGATTTAATTGCCTTATCTAATACTAGAATCCCTTTCAGAGCCTCTATCCTTGCCTCAATTACCTTTCTTTGTTCTTCATCATCGATCTTATCAAGCATAGCCTCAAGGAAAACAATAGCGGTAATAGTCTCTCCTGCCTTCTGGGCCAGCCTTGCCGCAAGGGTTGCCAGACCAAGAGGTGCACTGGGGACTCGGGATGCATCCATAAGATGTCTGGAGGCACTTTCATTGTCATTAAGAAAGTAAAAGTGATTGAAACCTAAAAAAAACCCGGGAAGCCAATCCCAGGTTCGTGAATCCCTGCTTATTGCCAGAAGTTCATTTGCGTCACCATGACGCTTTGCGTCCCAGGTCAAGCTTGACTGAACAAGGTAATATGCCTGCTTAAAGAAAGGATCAAGTGCAAGGATTTGTTTGAATAAGAGCGTCAAGCTTTCCCAGTCTTCCTCTGTAGCCTTTTTATTTGAGCCTATGAATGCCGCGGCATCTATGAGAAGTAGATCTCCTAGAAGACCTTTGAATTCACCTGCCATGATCTTTAGGGCCTGTGGAGGAAAAACAGAGGCAGAGGCTTTTAGATCAGCCTTCATCACATCTCGGATATCGTGAAGGCGAGAGGTCCCCGTCGTGTAAACGATCAATAGGCAAATGGCGGCAATCAAAATCCTCGTCCTTGAAACTGCCCTCACGTCAGTTCTCTCCTATTGAAGAGGACTACTGCAATTATAAGGATAAGTCCAATGTATGAGACCCCGTGCAAAAAGGACCAAAGCAGGGCCTCCTTGTCTATGACGAGGCCATATGCGGCGGCGGTTTTGAGGTTAAATGCCTCTAGGTTCGGGAATAACCATGAAATTATAATTATGGCCTTTTTAAATGTATACATTGCCTCGCTGCTTGTCTGCAATACTAGTCTTCTTACTGCTTCCGCATTTTGTCCTATTAAATACGTCGATATGGTCATGAGCACAGCCAGAAAGGAACTGGATGTCAAAACCGTAAAAAGGATGGCGAGAGATACTATGATTAAAAGCGAGAGAGTCAGGGCGAAAACGGCTGTCATAAATTTAGTCCATGAAAAATGCGGGGGTATATAATCAGGAGCATTTAACATGGTAAGTTTCACTGAGCCTGTGGCAACAATACCAAGCAGCAAAACAGCAGTGACAACCAGCAGGGAAATTCCCAGAAATTTTCCCAGCACATATTGGGATCTGGAAATTGGTCTTGCAAGGACCATGTAAATGGTGCGTTTGTCCAGATCCTTTGCCATAAGATTCATGCCCATAAAGAATATGGTCATGAGACCAGAAATTGAAATCACCGAAAGCCCTGCATCCACTGTCACTTTGCTTAACTCATGAGAAAACATATTTGTGAAGACCAGATTGAACACGCAAAGCAGTATTGCACATAATAGTATTCCAAGGAGGATCCTGTTCCTTATCCCCTCCTTATATGTGGTTGCAGCAAGGAGCCAGATTTCTTTCATGATAATTTTTCCTTCTGGCTGCCTATCAATGCGATGAAGGCTGACTCGAGGTCCACCCTTTCCATCGTCAACCCGGAAATCTCTCCTGAAAAAAGGAGCCTTCCTTTGTGGAGTATGCCAACTCGGTCGCACAGCCTTTCTATGTCACTGAGGATATGAGAACTGAAAAAAACAGTTCTCCCGCTTTGTCCAAGATCACATATAAGATCCGCAACCATTCTCCTTCCAAGTGGATCAAGGCCGCTCATGGGCTCATCAAGGATGCATATTTCAGGGTTGTGCACCAGGGCGAGGGCGAGACCAACCCTCTGGGCCATTCCCTTGGAGTAGGTTCGTATTTGTCTCTTTGCTGCATGGGAAAGGTTCAGTCGTTCAAGGAGTGCGTGGGTCCTGGTTTTTATGGAAGGGATATCCATCCCTGAAGCCCTTCCGCCGAATCTTAGAAGCTCCTCTGCCGTAAGATGATCATAGAAAAGGGGGTTTTCCGGAAGAAAACCCAAAAGGTGTCTTACTGAAGGATCTGAAACCGGCCTATCTTTAATCATAGCCTGCCCCTTATCAGGCCTTATAAAATTCATTATTATCTTAATAACAGTACTTTTTCCTGCCCCGTTAGGTCCGAGAAATCCAAAGACTTCTCCTTTCCTTACAGTCAGGTTGAGGCTATCCACGGCAATGGTCTTTCCTTTTAAGCCGATCTTATAATACTTGGTCAGGTTTTCAATCTTAATCATGGCTGTGCATCCGGGATTATAAACAATACTGTCGAGCCTTGACTGGCATGAGATATTACCGGTAGAAAAATAAAAAGTCCAGACAGCCTGACGGCTGTCCGGACAATAAGTAGCGTTATTCCTTTTAGGATATCGACTATCGAGCTACCCAGCCGGCTGCAGCAGCAGTAAAGTCATCCTGGTTTACGACAGAAGCGGGAATATTGCCTGCAACCATTGCAGTGCCTGCTACTGCCGTAGCCAGTGTAGTATTCTGGAAAGTTGAGCTTGCGTCTGAATCAATTCCATACAGTGTGTTCCCCTGGAGATGTTTGGCGCCCCCTGTAAAGCTCACTCTTGTTGCGTCAGTATTTGCAACAATGCTGACAAGATTTCCCAATCCAATTTCCAGCGTACGGTTTACCGCAGGGTTGCCAGCAGCACCTGTAATTAATGTGACATTGGCTGGGCTGGTAGGGCCTGTCAATAGGGCTCCAGCTCCACCGCCTGCCGCGGCAGCAGCAGCAGTAACGCCAAAGATCTGCCAATCTGCAAAGAAGGCTGCTTCTGACGTGGCAAGGTTCTTTACATCGCTCATGGCTGAGGAGTTATAGCCCCTGATTCGATAGGCTGCAAACTGTGGTATGGCGATGGCCGCGAGAATACCAATGATTGCGATTACGATCATCAGTTCAATAAGAGTGAAACCTTCTTCTTTTTTTATCAGCTTTCGTATCATGGAATTTTCCTCCTGTATTAAAATTATTTAAAATTAAGCTCCAGTATTAAATAATTTATGCCAATATTTAGTTTTTTTTACCGTACCCCCTTTCCATATAGTATATAATTTTATAAATGAATTAAAAATACCTAACTTTATTTATTCTTACGGATTTAAATTTTAGGGTTCTTTAATCCTATGGTTATCTTTGCAAAATTTTATAGCAACTTATGTGCCGGATATAATCAAAAGCAAAAATAGAAGATAACTTATTGAAAATAAATAATTAGTTAGGATGGAAGATAAGAAGATATAAGACTATACGTTGGTTTATCCAAGGTCTGATGACAAAATTTTGCAGGGATCTTACAAAATTTTGTCAGATCCCTGGGTAATAGATGCCTTATCTGTAACCAACAATTCTTTTTATCATCAGGAGTCTTCTTTCCACCTCTTTCCAGTTGACTATCTTCATAAAAGCTTTTACATAATCTGCTCTGCGATTCTGGTATCGTATATAATAGGCATGCTCCCATACATCGCAGACCATCAATGGGATAGCCCCCAGAAGAGCCAGGTCCTGGTGTTTTTCTATCTGCTGTATTATGAGATATCCCATATATGGCTCATATGCCAGCACCCCCCAGCCGCTCGCCTCAACGGCCACTGTGGCTGCGACAAACTGACTATTGAACTGATCAAGACCTCCAAAGCTCCTTTCTAGTGCATCTTTCACTTCTATTCCCGCCTCCCCGCCCGCAGGTCCCATATTGGCCCAGTAAAGAGAGTGAAGCACGTGTCCTGATCCGTGAAAAGCAAGCTCTTTGGACCAGTGTTTTATCAAGCCGAAGTCCCCGGATAACCTTGCTTCAGCAAGTCTTTTCAAGGCATTATTAAACCCATTTACATAACCGGCATGGTGTTTATCGTGGTGGATTGCGACAGTTTCCTTGTCAATAGAAGGTTCAAGTGCGTCATAAGTATACGGTAAAGGCGGAAGCCTGCATTCCCCCAACTGAGCGGAAGCCTTTCCCTCGGTTGGCTTCGCTCCCAGTGTCTGGGATTCTCCTATACCGGAAAGTCCCATGGTAATGGCAGCAATTCCTATCGCCTTGATCATATCGCGTCGTGTTACTTCATGGCCCATGGTGTTGCCTCCTCATATCAATTCATTCAGGTTGCAAACTCATCTGATTTAGCAGATAAATCTACCAGGTCTATCCGGTTGTGTCAAAACCTTGTCATCTGCAAGCATTATCGCTTGACCGGCTCTCCGTTGCTCCATAATGTTAAAGAACATCTTTCTGGAGGGGAGTTATGATTTCCAAGATGCGCCAATATTTTAAAGAGGATGTTTGGAGGATCCGTTCCGGGGATCTTCCAAGGCATAGATCCTTTCTCGTAAGGCTCATAAGGATAGGAATTCTCTCTATACGGGGTCTTACCCAAGATAGATGTCACCTGAGGGCCTCGGCCTTGACCTTTTATTCTCTTCTTTCTGTGGTTCCTGTATTGGCTACTCTTTTCGGCATAGCCAAGGGATTCGGACTTGAAGAGGCACTGCAGAAACACCTGATGGAAAACCTAATGGGTCAGGAAGAGGTGCTGGCCAGGATCATTGACTTTGCCCATGCTCTGCTTGAAAACACCAAGGGCGGGCTGGTTGCCGGTGTTGGGGTGGCGATCCTTTTTTATTCCATAATAAAGGTATTCGGACAGATAGAAAGCTCTTTCAATGACATATGGGGCGTACCAAAGGGCAGACCTTTAATAAGGAAGATAACCGATTATCTTTCACTGATGCTCATTTGCCCCGTAATATTCATATCTTCCAGCGCAATCACTGTTGTTGCAAGGTCCCAGGCAGAGGTCGTAATAAACAAGATAGCATTTCTTGAGGCGTTTAGTCCTGCACTTCTCGTTTTGCTTAAGATATTTCCTTTTGCTGCGTTGTGGGCACTTTTTACTTTCATATATATTTTCATACCCAATACTGGTGTGAGATTTAGGTCAGCGGTCCTTGCCGGTATAATTGCGGGAACTGTATTTCATCTCTTCCAGGGTGCATACGTAATGTTTCAGGTCAATATGACCAGGTATAATGCCATTTACGGAAGCTTTGCCGCTCTTCCACTCTTTCTAATGTGGCTGCAGATAAGCTGGCTCATAGTGCTTTTTGGTGCTGAGATATCCTTCTCGCATCAGAATGTGGATACCTTTGAGTTTGAACCGGACTCCAGAAGGGCAAGCCGAGATATAATGAACCTCTTGAGTCTCAGGGTCACAAACCTTATCCTGCAAAGGTTTCTTGAGGGAAAGGGAAGTCTCCAGGAAGAGGAGATAGGAAAAAGACTTGAGATACCCGCAAGGCTTCTTAGAAGAATACTTCATGAGCTTAACCAGGCAGGCATCATAGTGCAGTTAAGGGAGGAAAACGAGAAGAACGCCTCCTATCAGGCAGGGCTGGACCCTGAAATCCTCACTGTCGGATATGTCCTTAAGCTTCTTGACTGCCGTGGCACAAGCGATATCCCCGTAGCCCAGTCGAAGGAGCTTGAAAGACTAAGACAGAGCATTGATGGTATCCGTGATCTTATTGCCGGGTCAGAGTTTAATCTCAAACTCAAGGATGTGTAATTTTTTTTTGACACGGAAGCCGGTTTCTGGAAGACTTGCACGCCATGGATCCAATTAGCCAAATAGGGGCCTTTACCCTATCTCGCCTTTACAGAATGGGGGTGATGGGCCTTTTCCTTTTTAAATCATTTCTTTACGGCTTCATCCCGCCTGTGAAGGTCGGGCGCGTCATCAAGCAGATCCACTTCATAGGTCTTCAATCGACCCTGGTCATATTTCTGACGGGCAGTTTCTCCGGCATGGTTCTTGGGTTTCAGGGATATTACAGTCTCAGTCGCTTTGGCTCCGAGGCATTTCTGGGACCCATGGTTGGACTTTCCCTGATAAAAGAGCTGGGACCTGTAATATCGGCCCTCATGGTTACAGGAAGGGCGGGGTCTGCTATCGCTGCGGAGATAGGAATTATGCGCATCACCGAGCAGATAGATGCACTGGAGCTTATGGGACTTAACTCCTTTCGGTACCTGGTTGTGCCCAATCTTATAGCTGCGATTATATCGATGCCTCTTTTAACGGCCATCTTTGATGTTTGCGGTATCGCGGGCGGCTATCTTATAGGAGGAAAACTCCTGGGTGTGGGTGCCGGGACCTATTTCGGTGAAATGGCAAGCTACGTCGAGATGAGCGATGTAATGGAAGGCATATACAAGTCATTGAGCTTTGGAATTATAATAGCGTGGGTTTGCTGTTATAAGGGGTATTACACAACAATTTTCACTGGCTTTGGTGCCGAGGGGGTAAGTAAGGCAACCACCCAGGCGGTAGTACTTTCTTCTGTCTTGATCCTTGTATGGGATTATTTCATGACATCGGCGCTGTTCTGATGGATCTTTCATGATAGAGATAATAGACATTCATAAATCCTTTGGCCGCCAAAAGGTACTGAGCGGACTCTCCATCTCCATTGATAAGGGTTCCCTTGTGGCCGTGCTCGGATCAAGCGGAAGCGGGAAAAGCGTGCTTCTTAAACACGTTGCCGGACTTCTCAGGCCCGACAGAGGAAAGGTGCTTCTTGACGGTCAGGACATACACGGTCTGAGAGGCAAGACCTTGGCTTCCCTGAGGGATCGCATGGGATTTCTCTTCCAGGGAGGAGCACTTTTTGATTCCATGACTGTATTTGAAAATGTTGCCTTTCCTCTCAAGGAAAAGACAAAACTCTACAGGGAAGAGATACGGGATAGGGTGCTTAAGACACTTGAGGCCGTAGGACTTTCAGGCTCAGAGGATAAATACCCATCCCAGTTAAGCGGCGGCATGATAAAGAGGGCGGCAATGGCAAGGGCGCTTGTTCGGGATCCCGAGATAATGATGTTTGATGAGCCCACAACCGGACTTGATCCTGCTATACGCCTTGCCATGCTTAGGCTGATTGATACATCGCACAAACGGTTTGGTTTTACAGGCATCATTGTAACCCATGAGATTCCAAGCGCATTGGCTATTGTTGATCATGTGGTGTTTCTCAAGTCCGGCAGCGTCTATGCACGGACCGCGTCGAGGGATTTTCTCTCCTCTTCCGATCCTGTAATAAAGGAATTTTTGGGGAGGGACGAAGGGCCGGAAATATGTCCGCAGAAATGACTTTAACATATTTAATATATTATGATTTATTTTTTAAGTAAAAGCAGGCATGGAGGTACCCATGAAAAAATTCAGCATTGAGATGACTGTGGGGCTTTTTATGGTGGCCGGGATTATATGCCTGGGCTATCTTTCCATTAGACTTGGGAAACTGGAGGTCATGGGTGGAAACAGCTATGAGATAACGGCAGTGTTTTCAAACAGCGGAGGCATAAAGACAGGATCCTCTGTTGTCATTGCCGGGGTTGACGTAGGCACGGTTAAGGAGGTAACCCTCTCTGACTATCAGGCCAGGTTGGTGCTAAGCCTGCCCATGGACCTCAAGGTCCAGGAAGATGCTATAGCCTCTGTAAAGACAAAGGGGCTGATTGGTGAAAAATACGTAGAAATAACTCCAGGTGGATCAGAGGATATAATCAAGCCCGGAGGCCGACTCAGGGAGACACAACCTGCAATTGATCTGGAACAGCTTATATCTGGTTTTGTTTTTGGTAAAATTTAAGGTTGAATAAGGCAATTTTTCGAAGATCCGGAGTGTTATATGGCAAGACGAATCGGGATGATGACAATAGGCTCGGCCTTTATTTTTTTCCTTATTTTGATCGGGCTTCAGGAAAAGGTCTTTGCAGGAGAGCTCACTGAAAAGGTCAAGGATACCACAGACAAGATCATAGCCATAGTAAGCAACCAGGAAATGAAGCAGCCGGATAAGGCTGCAGAGAGAAAAAGACTTATCCGCCAGGCAATTGATGAGAGATTCGACTGGGAGGAGATGGCCAGACGGACTCTGGCCAGGCATTGGACAGGGAGAAACGATACGGAAAAGAAGGAGTTCATCTTTCTATTCGGCAAACTCCTTGAGCGGACCTATCTGGATAAGGTTGAGGGTTACTCGGGTGAAAAAGTGAACTATGAGGGCGAAACCATAGACGGTGACTATGGAACAGTAAAGGTCGGAATAATGACCACTCAGGAAAAGAGCATCGCCGTCCTTTATCGCCTGAAAAAGAAAGGACCGGACTGGTTCGTATATGACATCTCCATCGAGGGCGTGAGTCTTATCAACAACTATCGTACCCAGTTTAACAGCATAATAACAAAATCCTCGTTCCAGGATCTTATGAAGAGGCTCAGGACGAATGTGGAGGAGGGATAAAGTTTTGGGGCCTCTTGGTATGAAAAGAAAGTTTTTTTCGGTAATACTTGTATGTTGTTTTTTTTCCCTGATAGATATCCGGCTTGCATGGCCAGGAAGTTTGTCTCCCTTTGAAATAGCAATGGCTGACAGCAAGGCTCCTCATGATCATGATGAGGAATATTACGAGGAGGTTGAAGATGAGATCTACGACCCAATAGAGCCTTTCAACAGGGCAATGTTTGTCTTTAATGATAGACTTTACTTCTGGGTCCTTAAGCCTGTCGCCGAGGTTTACAACGAGATCCTTCCTGAGCCGCTGAGAGTTAGCATCAGGAATTTTTTCCTAAATCTCTTGACCCCGGTCCGTGCCGTAAACTGCTTGCTCCAAGGTAAAATTGACGGTTTTGGAACGGAGCTCGGCCGATTTTTGATCAATACTACAATGGGGGTTTACGGCTTCGGGGATGCTGCGGCTGTCTGTTTCGATATACGTCGAAGAGATGAGGACCTGGGACAGACCATTGGCCTTTACGGCGTTGGCCCCGGCATATATATATGCTGGCCGGTATTCGGCCCCAGCAGTATTAGAGATACCATCGGCATGGTGGGAGACGGGTTTCTTAATCCTCTCTATTTCTGGCCACAGGAGGCTGCTTACAGAGCCGGAATCTCCGGATTAAGGGTCGTTAATTCCACATCCCTCGATCTCGGAGAATACGAATCAATAAAGAAGGCCGCGCTGGATGCATATGTGGCATTAAGGGACGGCTATCACCAGTACAGAAAAAACAAGATAAAAGATTAGACTGACCTTTTTGTTTTCTATCCCCGGTATAATAATTTTCTAAATTCCATCAGCCTGTATATGAGGAGCAAGCCTTGATATCATCGCAAGCTAAGAGGGATTTCCTGTCGATTAGATGGCATGAGATCAGCCCTGAAGAGGTCGCCCCGAGGCTTCAGTCCTCATTGGAGGGCCTAACAAGCGCGGACTCACGGGAAAGACTTGAGCAATTTGGTTTCAATGAGCTCGTAGAGCAGGGTAAAAGATCTCCTTTTTTGATGTTCCTCGACCAATTCAAGGATTTCATGATCCTCATTCTGATTGGCGCAGCGTTTGTGGCTGGTATCATAGGTGAGCCTTCAGACAGCATTGCAATTGCTGTCATAGTAATACTCAATGCAGTCCTTGGATTTGTACAGGAATATCGGGCGGAGAAGGCCATGGCTGCATTGAAGAAGATGGCTGCCCCTTCCACTTCCGTATTGCGGGATGGTAACGTTGAGATTATTGGATCGGAGTTTCTTGTTCCAGGAGATTTAGTGCTTCTTGAGGCAGGCAACGTGGTGCCGGCGGACGTCAGGCTCACGGAATCTTTTAACCTCAAGGCAGATGAGTCAGCTTTGACCGGGGAGTCCGTGCCTGTTGAAAAAACGATTGAAACTATTAAAGGCAAACATCTCTCTTTAGGCGAGAGAAAGAACATGGTCTACAAGGGCACTCAGATCACTTACGGCAGGGGCAGGGGACACGTTGTTGCAACCGGAATGGCCACGGAACTGGGCAAGATCGCTGCAATGCTTCAGACTCGTGACGATTCAAAGACGCCTCTTCAGAAACGCCTTGCCTCCTTTGGGCAGAAGCTTGCTTATGCAGTGCTTGCGATCTGCCTAATCGTATTTATAGCAGGTCTATTCAGGGGGGAACCTCCTCTGCTGATGCTTCTTACGGCCATATCCCTTGCTGTTGCTGCCATCCCTGAGGCCCTGCCTGCCGTGATAACCATATCCCTGGCATTGGGAGCAAGGAAGCTTGTTAGAAAAAACGCCCTTATAAGGAAACTTCCTGCGGTTGAAACACTCGGCTCTGTTACCTACATCTGCACGGATAAAACAGGAACGCTCACCATGAACAAGATGACCGTGGAAGAGATTTACATTGAAGGACGTATGATTTCTTCAAGGGAAATGCCTGCTGCTGACCCTGATGTCCCATGGGAATCAGGATATCCTGTCAAAGGTGTAGAAGTATTTCTCGCTGCTCTTTGCCTGTCAAATGATGCTCGTTTGGATGGATCAGGAACCATGCTGGGAGATCCAACTGAAACAGCACTCCTTGCTCTGGCAATGGAAAAGGGCTTCACAAAAGATAAACTTGATAAGTTATTCCCGCGTCTTTCTGAAATACCCTTTGATTCTGAGCGCAAGCTCATGACGACTTTTCATTCATGGGGAAGCGATAGAGTGATTTCCTTTACAAAGGGTGCTGTTGAAGAGATCTTGCGTCGCTGTGATGCGGCCATGGGCGTGGATGAAAAGCAAGCCCTGGATGAGCATGCCGTTCTTAGTCTATCAGAGGCAATTGCGGCAAAAGGAATGAGAGCTCTGGGTTTTGGAATGAGGGTCTGGGAGGGTATGCCGGAGCATATTGCACCGGGAGATGTTGAAAACGGGCTCGTCTTTCTCGGGTTTGTGGGAATGGTTGATCCGCCGCGACCTGAGGCAAGAGGTGCTGTCTCCATGTGTATTTCGGCAGGCATAAGGCCCGTTATGATAACAGGTGACCATCCGGTTACAGCAAGGGAGGTGGCTAGGCGAACCGGTATCATCGAGGACGATGAAGACGGAGTTATTACAGGACATGAGCTTGAGGAGATGCCGTTTAAGGATTTTGAAGCCAGGGTGGAGAGCATAGGCGTTTATGCAAGGGTGGCGCCGGAGCAAAAGCTCAAGATCGTGGAAATGCTACAGAGTAAAGGCCATTTCGTTGCAATGACTGGAGATGGTGTCAACGACGCTCCAGCGCTCAAGAGGGCCGATATAGGCGTAGCCATGGGGAGGACAGGAACGGATGTAGCTAAAGAAGCCTCGCATATGATTCTTCTGGACGATAATTTTGTAACCATTGTCAATACAATAAGGGAAGGCAGACGGATATTTGACAATATAAGAAAATTCATAAAATACACGATGACAAGCAATTCGGGAGAGATCTGGACCATCTTTCTTGCCCCATTTCTTGGTCTTCCTGTGCCTCTTCTGCCCATTCATATACTTTGGATAAATCTGGTTACGGACGGCGTTCCCGGGCTTGCACTGGCTGCTGAGCCTGCTGAAAAAGACATCATGAAAAGGCCTCCCAGACACCCTGCAGAGAGCATCTTCGCACATGGACTGGGAGCTCATATCATCTGGGTGGGTCTTCTGATGGGGGCGGTTTCAATTGTGACTCAGGCCGCATTTATCCATTCTGATCAGGGGCGATGGCAAACAATGGTCTTCACCGTGCTCTGCCTGTCCCAGATGGGTAATCTGCTTGCAATCCGGTCGGAAAAAGAGTCTTTTTTCAGACAGGGCCCTCTTTCAAATAAGCCGATGCTGCTGGCGATAATGTTGACCTTTGGCCTCCAGATGGCGGTTATTTACATTCCCTTTCTAAATCCGATCTTCAAGACCCAGCCGCTTAGTGCCTTTGATCTTTTGCTGGCGATTGTCCTTTCCTCTTTTGTTTTTCTGGCGGCCGAGATCGAAAAGATGATTAGGAGGAGAACCCTTTGAGCCGCAACTCGGCTCAGGTGGATAGAGGATACCTGGAAAGCGCTCCTGAAGCCAGAAAAGCCTTAACCAGTTCGCAAAGGGGCAGCCCTACAACATTTGTGTATGAGCCTGCTATGCCTTCTACCATGAAGGCCCCTATCCCTTGAATTGCATAGGCCCCGGCTTTGCCAAAGGGCTCGCCAGTTGCCACGTATGAATCTATCTCTTCAGTTTCGAGCCCCTTGAATCTGACCTCGGTTGTAACCGCCTGCAGATGCATCTCCTGTCCTCCTGGTGCGGCTATGCAGAAGCCGGTTATTACCCTGTGAGTTCTTCCGCTTAAGCTCCTAAGCATCGCCCGGGCATCTTCGTAATGTGAAGGCTTCCCCATGATTTTTTCTTCCAGAACAACAATGGTGTCTGCACCGAGGATCCATGATGAAGGCTTCATTTCCTGAACGGCAGCAACCTTCACCCTGGCTATGAGACATGCGTCCTTGAGCGGATCTCCGGTCTGTTGATCCTCCAAGGCATTACTTGAAATCTGCCGGAAGGGTATCCCCAACTGGGAGAGGAGCATCTTGCGCCTTTGAGAGTCAGAGGCCAGTATAAGAGGATTTTTACGGGTTATTTCTTTCGGTTTCATGGGCATGGTTTTTATATGAGTCTATCCTGAAGAGATTTATTGTGTTTTGTGTAGTTGAATCTGCAAGTCTCTCAAAACTAATACCCTTCAGGCGTGCAACTTCAAGTGCTGTGTATTTTACAAACGATGGCTCATTTCTTTTGCCTCTAAAGGGGACGGGTGATAAAAATGGGGCGTCAGTCTCAAGGATAAGTCGCTCAAGCGGCATAAGGGCTGCTACTGCCTTTACCGTTGGGGCTTTTTTGTAAGTGACCGTGCCAGGGATTGAGATGAAATAACCCAGCTTTATAAATGAGGTTGCAAGATCTATATCTCCCGAGAAGCAGTGAATTACACCCCCTGCATCGCCTCCGCCATATCTTTTGAGAATTTCAAGGACCGTTTTATGGGCATCCCTGTCATGGATGACAACCGGAAGCCCCAGACTTCTGGCAACGCTTAGCTGTGCCTTAAAAAGGCTTATCTGTTTTTCCTGCGGGGCATAATTGCGATTGAAGTCCAATCCAATCTCCCCCCAGGCAACTACTTTTCTAGTGTTGCATGCCAGCTTGGCAAGATGTTCCAAATCGTTTTCATTCCAACCTTCGGCATTATGAGGATGTATCCCCACTGTTGCATAAACGCCTTCGTTGGCTTCAGATAGGGCCAATGCTGCAAGGGAGCTTTTTAAATCTATCCCTACGGTTATAATAGTATCAATGCCCGTATCTTTTGCCCTTCTTATGACCGCGGTTCTGTCAGCGTCAAAGTCTTCCATGTCCAAATGGGCGTGTGAATCTATAAGCATGGCAATCCTTATTTTAGATGTAATAAAACCATCTTAGTCCTGGCAAGCCAAAAAACAGGGCTTCTGAGCCTGGAAGCGGCCTTTTTCAACCTAGCAATCCTTGCTTTATCCAGGCGCCTTTTTCCATAGATCTCCTCATTAAAGGCATTGACTATTTCCGTTAACTCCTTTTCAAGCCCAGGGATAGCAGTCTTAAGTCGGTTGCCATATTCCTCGGGCGTTTCCTGGGGCATGCGGTAAAGTCCGCTCATTTTTCCCCACCTTTGAAGGAACATGTAGATCTGCTGTGCGTTCTCATAGGGGCGAAAGGATACAAGCAGGGATCTCATGAATTTTAGCAGCAAATTAAATTTGTTATACAGCCAAACAAGCAGTGGGTCTGAGTGGGGCCGGATTTTCTTTCCAACGGGAGTTTTCGAAAGAAGCCATCGAATGAGGTACCATAATAGTACCGCAAGAGCCGATAGTACAAGCAGCGAAAGCAATACCGCAATGCCCCAGGTAATGAACTTGATGATGAGTTCCGCCCATCCTTGGGTTTCCGATTCATGGGGTGCCTCTGATGTCTGTGTCTGGCCAGCGGCGCTGTTTTTGTCGGTTCTGAGATTTCTTGGTTGAAAGATGAATCGGAGAATGCCCACTATAATAGGACCAAACGGCTCGGAAACGGCTTTGAGGACTACGAATCCTGCTTCAGCGGCATTGGTAAGAAAGGGAAGAAAGAGAAGTAAGCTCCCTGCTGCCAGCGCAAGTACAACCAGGGAAAACCCAATGACCGTACCTGCTAGATGATAACCCGTCAGGAATTTCCTTTCTGCAATGCTTCTGTTCCTGGCAAGAGGGATTGCAAGGAGGCTGAAGATAAAAAATGGCAGGATCATGCTCTGCGGTCCGGGGTCAGACACCACAAATTCACCCTTTGACTCAAACATAAATCTGATGAGGAAAAGCGCAAAGAATGCCGCTATACCCAGATCAAAGCGGCTGCAGAGATTGATATGCCCCTTTTTCCTCACCACAAGTTTTACACCCATTACATAAATGGCTACAACACATATTAATATAAAAACAATAGAAATCCACTCAACAAAACCGCCATTGCTTTCAAAAAGGTGCTTAATCCACTTTAGATCAAAGAAAGGATATATTCTAAATTTAAAATAATGTATACCCTGCAACACCCCCAGGAGCAGACCTCCAATATGGACAGTGATAACAGTTAGAACCCTCCATCCACGACCTTTAGATAAAAACGTTAT
The DNA here is from genome assembly GCA_003599015.1 of Desulfobacteraceae bacterium. Taxonomy (GTDB): domain Bacteria; phylum Desulfobacterota; class DSM-4660; order Desulfatiglandales; family Desulfatiglandaceae; genus CG2-30-51-40. The sequence goes on from QZIK01000032.1 coordinate 22,767, forward strand.
TATAGCTGCAAGGAAAAAGGGGATCATCACCTGTGTTATCGGGGAGGGCTTATGGAAAGCTGAACTTGTTAGAAATGTAACCCATGCAAAAATCCAGCAAAGCTCCATGCAACCGTTTAGGAAAAGCAGGAGCCTCTCCCTCATTGCGCCCATATCTCACCATCGTTTCTTATCGTTATTTTGCTTAGATAATACTTTGTCAAATCTGGAACCTCTTTTTCTCCAGATCTATGAAGGGGTTCTTTGCATATGACGCTCAGCACGGGAATCTTTCTCCTCCTGAAAAGATTACCCAGAACGGGGCCTGGGGCATCGGTTTCGTAAGCGAAGTAAATACAGGTTATGCCCCAGCATAACCTGAGAGCGTGCTCTATTGTGTCTGCTAGATTCCTTTCTGCTCTGACTTGAACTCCTGCAAGGGTTTCAAGGATCGCTGAAGTTTGTCGCGGGTTCCTTGCTACAGGGATTAAAGGTGATCCGTTTCCCTTTATCCGTGCGTCCGTCACCAGCCCGACAGCGGAGCCTTTTTTCTCCAGATGAACTGCCAGAGACGCAATGGTTTCAATAGCCTTTTCAAGTTGTTCATTATCGGAATCATCTGGAAAGCCATTTAGTTCAAGGGCAAGAAGGACCTTTTTTTGTTCAGAAGGTTGGAAGACCTTTTCCTGAAGGAGGCTGTGCCTTGCGCTGGCCTTCCAGTGAATATAGCGGGCCGGACTCCATGATTGATATTCCCTGGTCCCCAGAAGATACAAAGGGTCCCGGACAGGATTTCTTTCACCAGGTTCTCCGAATAAGTCTCTGGGAGGGATGTAGATATCCTTTAGAGGATGAACCTTTGGATACACGATAAGGTCAATCTCCCTTCCCTGCACCGTTTCCCTGGGGAAAAACCCCATGAGATCTGACACCCTGAAATGAATTGGACCAAGGGAATATATGCCTCTTTTAGCTGCTGTAAGGTTCCAGTGAAGGCATACTTTTTCTTGCCAGAGGATACCGCTTTCCTTTGAAACAGGTTCATCTTTTCTCAAGAAAAATTCTTTAACCATTGGAGGGATCATTACGCGGATCCACACGGGAAGAAACTTGGCGTTTACCGCCTCTACCCTGAAGACGATCTTTTGCCCTGGGAATGCCCTTGTCTTATTTAAGCTGGATGTACAGGATACTGCTTTGAGGCTGAAGTGACTCCAGAGCCTCGCACCGCTTATGATTATAAGCACGATTATCGAAAGAAGGATAAGTGCCTTCTGTCCATTGAGCAGTGCGATAAAGAGAGTTACTGCCACCATGATCATCATAAGGGGCACTGCAAAGAGAGTCGGTTCTCTTGTTTCCTGGGTTTCCTGCATCATGCCTTCAGATTTAGGGAGAAGGAACAGGCACTTTTTCGACAAGGTCCATTAAAAATTCTTCCGGTCGCAAGCCTGCCATCCTTTCCTTTTCTTTGAGGATAATTCTGTGGGTCATGACTTCTGAAACAAGATATTTTACATCGTCCGGAAGAACGTAGCCCCTTCCTCTCAATGCAGCAATGGCCTGGCCAGCTCTCATGAGACCAAGTGATCCTCTGGGACTTACTCCGAATCGGACCTTTTCATGGGATCGGGTGGCTCCTGTGATTAGAGATATGTATTCCATTACCGAACGCGATACTACTATGGCTTTTCTTTCCTCCTGCAAAAGGGTTATTTCTTCCGGTGTGGCCACGGGCCTGATGTTGAGTAAAGGATCTTTTTTCTGAAATCGCTCCATTATTTCAATCTCCTCTTCACCATTTGGGTATCCCAGATGGATCCTCAGAAGGAACCGGTCCAATTGCGCTTCAGGCAATGGAAAAGTACCCTCAAGTTCTATGGGGTTTTGTGTGGCGATCACGAAAAAAGGCCTCGGAAGAGGGTAAGTATGACCGTCTACTGTTACCTGTCTTTCCTCCATACTTTCCAGAAGGCTGGATTGGGTACGGGGTATGGTGCGGTTGATCTCGTCGGCCAGGAGAACATTTGTCATCACAGGTCCAGGCTGGAAATGGAATTGACCTGTCTTCTGATTGTAGATATTAAATCCGGTGATGTCAGCCGGAAGAAGGTCAGGGGTGAACTGAACCCTCTTGAACGATCCTCCTATGCTTTGGGCAAGGGCCTTGGCAATAAGGGTTTTTCCAAGTCCAGGGACGTCTTCGATAAGCACATGACCCTCCGCAAGGAGAGCCACCATGAGAAGCTCAAGTGCCCGGGCCTTTCCCACTACGATTCCGGAGACATTATCCATGATCTTGCGGCAAAGGCCAAAGTCCATCATCAATACTCCGCGCTTCCCAGGAACGGACCAAGTTTTCCACTTAGGTCATCCTTAAGAGATTTATAATTCAATCTTTTGTGCTGAAGTGCTCTATGATACAAGATTGTAAAAGATCTTTCCTCCAGCCATATGCCTTTCAACCTTGCCTTCCTCCTCAAGAAAACGCAGGTGGGCAATAGCCTCTCCGGTTGCAAACCATTTCTGGGAAGGGGGAAAAAGCTCCCAGGTGGGGCAGTCTATATCCCAGCTCATGCGGGATGCAGTTTGATATGCATTCAGTGGACCATGCTTGAGCGCCTGCATGGCCTCCAACGCTCTTCCTGTGTGGTGCGCCTTGAGCTCACTAATCCTTTTTTTTAGATCATTGAAGATGCGCCTGTGACCAGGAAGTACCAATTCCACCTCCATTGAATATACCTTGTCAAGACTCGCCAGATATTCCCTTAACGGATGCATATCGTCTGCCCAGCACTGGATGGTGGGAGTTATGTCTTCAAGGATATGGTCGCCGGAAAAAAGGATTTTTTTCGATTGATCATAAAGGCACATGTGGCCTGGTGTATGGCCTGGGGTGCATACGCAAAGGAGATTATAATCCGCAATGCTAACGAGATCGCCTTCATCTACAAGGGTCAGATCCCTCTGCTGCTTCCAGCCGTAACGATATCCGGGATGAGCGTGGAGGGCCTTTTCCAGTGTTTCTTCAGAAAAGCCGTTAAGACCAGCATATTCTCCCATTCGCTCCCAAAGATCAGCCCTGCCGGCCCTACCTGCATCTCCTTTGCTGAAATATATCCGGGATGACTCCGGTGCTAGACGACCAGCTAGGGCAAAGTGATCCGCGTGCATATGGGTTACAAAGAAGTCTGATTCCTCGAGCCGGACTCCAAGAGTTTCCAACCCTTCTAACATGGCCTCAAGACATTCCTTTCGGTTTAATCCTGTATCAATAATAAGATTGCGGGATGTGTCCTTGATTACATATGAATTTACTGATTTAAGAGGATTTCCCGGCAAAGGGATCTCTATTCTGTAAATATTGTCAATTACTTCTTCAATCATAAAATGCCGCCTGTGGAGTCAAAAAATACGATTAAGTTAAAAGGAAACGCTTTTTATTCAAGGCTCAAAATATAGGTTGTTGCGACTTGCACGTCAAGAAAAAGGGTTCTAAAGATGGAATGCCGGAGATATTCAAATTGTCTTACGTCATATCAAGCATACAAAAGCGGTTGTTAGTCAGGCTCTTCTGGAAAAAAAGCGGTATCGTGGGATCATATTTTTCTTGACAGGCAGTGAATGTTTGACTATAAATAAACTAAATGTTCAGTTTAGTATTTTATAGTTGTTCTTTCAATTGGTTATATGACATCTAGCTTAGAAAAATTTGAGCCTGACAGCCAACTGGCTGCTAAGGAATTTCCAGTAATATAAAATGATGGTGAACTAGATGAATTCAGCGTTGAGCCCAGAGCATTCACAACTTGCATCGGATGCAAGGCGTTTCGCCGTTACTCATTTTGTGAATACGGAATACTATGATCTTCATGAAAAATTCCCTGAGGATATATGGAGATCGGCTGGTGAAGAAGGGTTGCTTGGAAGTTTCATCCAAAAGAAATATGGCGGAAGAGAGCTTGGGTATCTTGCGCATACTCTTATTATGGAAGAATTCTGGAGGGTTGATCCTGGCATTGGAAACATTCTACTCTCTGTGTTTGGCGCTGAATTATTGCAGCAATTCGGGAGCGAGGAGCAAAAGGCTTTTTGGCTCCCTTTGCTAGCAAAGGGGAAGGCTATTTCTTGTTGCGCTATAACAGAACCTGATGCTGGAAGTGACATATTCAATGTTTCCACTTTGGCGACTAAGCTTGAAAATGGGTGGAGCCTCACAGGTTCAAAGCAATTTATTACCAATGCCAACCGAGCTGATCTGATTTTAATTTTCGCTGTTACAGATCAGAGTCCCGGCGCTAAAACAAAGGCGTTCTCCTTTTTCCTTTCAGATAGGGGCGGCAGCGGATTGTCAGCCCAAAAGATGTCCGGAAAGATGGGGATTAGGGCCTCGGATACAGCAGAAATTAGATTCACTGACCGATTTTTACCAGGTGAAAACCTCCTTGGAGACTTGCCGGGAAACGGATTTGCCCAGGCCATGAGCCTCTTTAATATCAATCGTCTTTTCGCATGCGGCCAGGGCGTAGGGATAGCCCAGGGTTCCCTGGATTTGCTGCTTCAGTACCTTCGCGAAAATCCCTCACATGCTTCATCACAGATAATACAGTACAGGGTTGCTGAAATGGCCACTTCCATTGAGGCTTCAAGGCAACTTTACCTGTGGGCAGGATATAATCTGGACCGGAACAATGCAGATCCAGGACTAATTGCCATGGCAAAGCTTTTTGCAGGAGAGACTGGGGTTCGTGTGGTTAGAGAGGCAGTCAAATTGGCAGGACCGAAGGCTGCTGCCGGAGGTCACCCGCTGTCGAGGTTCTACAGGGATGCCAAGATAGTTGAGATATATGAAGGTGCAAAAGATCTTGAAAAACTGACGATTGCACGGCAGGTGTTAACCGCAAGATAATAATAGATTTTGAGGTCTTTGTTAGAGCCGACTTTTGGAGGGATTGCTATGAAATTTAATGAAGATATTTTTATCGTATCTGCTGCAAGGTCTCCTATAGCTGATTTCGGCGGTTCTTTTCGATCCCTTTCCGCTGTTAATCTCGCTGTTCCAATAGTGCAAGGTGTCTTATCTAAGGTTAATATGGCTCCTGAGCAGGTTGGAAAGGTTATTCTGGGAAACACTCTCTCTCCGCTCGATCCTAACATTGCAAGATGTGTCGCTACGACCAGCGGGATTCCTCCAACAACACCAGCCTTTAGCATA
>QZIK01000043.1 GCA_003599015.1 Desulfobacteraceae bacterium
TTGACCGTGCATATGTTTTACCTCCTGTGGTTCCCCGAACCTGGCTGGGAAGTTGCTCAGGGCCTATTATGTGGCCCTCTGCAACCACAAAGGCATATTCCAGGGCGCTTTTGAGTTCCCTGACATTGCCGGGCCAGCGATAACCCATTATGGACTCCATGGCGGAGCGTGAAAGTCCAGTGACGCATTTTCCCGTCACAGAGTTGAGGCGACCGATAAAGCTGTTGATTAAAATGGGTATGTCTTCTGATCGCTCTCGAAGAGGGGGGAGATATATCGGAATTACATTGATCCTGAAAAACAAATCCTCTCTAAAACTTTTTTCCTCCAGAAGTTTTGCAAGGTTTCTGTGGGTGGCTGTAATTATCCTGACATCAACAGTTATAGGTCTATTTTCGCCCACCCGTTCCACTTTCTTTGTTTCAAGGACCCTCAGAAGTTTAACCTGGATTGAAAGAGGGATGTCACCTATTTCATCCAGGAAGATATCTCCCCCGCTTGCTGCTTCAAATCGTCCCATGCGGTGCCTGTATGCTCCGGTGAAGGCCCCTTTGGCGTGTCCAAAAAGCTCGCTTTCCAGTAGCGATTCATTAAGGGCCGCACAGTTAATCTGTATAAAAGGACCTTCCTTCCGTCTTCCCAGTTGATGAATTCCCAGCGCCACCATCTCCTTTCCCGTTCCGCTTTCCCCCTGGATTATGACGGGAGCATCGCTTTGAGATGCCTTTTCCATCAGATTAAATACGTTCTGCATAGAACGGGACTTTCCTATGAGTCCCATGAAACCGGCTTCTTCGTCCAACTGTCGTGAGAGCTGCTTAAGCTGCTGGGTTGCCTTCTCATACTCAGACATATCCGTCATCGTCTCAATTGCAGCTATGGGGCTTCCTCTTTTGTCTTTCATCAGAGATGCAGCTTTTAATATCGGCATGTATGAGCCATCTTTTCTCATGATAATGCAATGCTTCTTAACTTTGTCACGGTTTTCAAATAGACTGCACCAGTAACTACCTCCTTCGGACAGAGCCTTTTCGCAGCCGTCGCAATTAAGAACTGTACAAGGTTTTCCAAGGATCTCAGCAGAGGTAAAGCCGGTAAGTTCCTCAAAGGCCCTGTTTACTTTTCGGATAATGCCGTCCGGCCCCACGAGCATCAAGCCGTCGTTAATTACAGAGAGGATCTGTTCCCAGTGTCGGTTGCTGTTTATCTCGTCCATATCAAAGTCCCTTAACAGCGTTTTGAAAAATATTTGCTAATTTTAGATGATTTTCAATCATTAAAGCTTACTTCTAACCAGGCTGCACTCCTTGGATTTGTTCCAGCATGCCTCGGCATCTCCTGCTCTAAAGTTTTGGTCTAACTTATTGTGAGCCTTGAGGCCTGTCTTTTTTGCACAGTCTTTGCATATTGCTCCTTATCAGGCTGCCAAATCCTATTGTTGGGGATACACCCCATTTTATTTTCCAGATATCAGAAATAGGATTTCCAGGTCAATATATCAGCATAAAAAACCACAATTAAGGCACAGGCTTTCCATTGACAGTTTAAATGCGATAGGCTAAATAGAAAATCAATTTTAATGCAAAAGCAGTTAATAACAAGAAAGCCTTCCGAGAGCCTAAATGGGAAGGGGCGCGGTGGCGATAATGCCACATTCAGTTTTATTGTAGCTGTTTAAAGTGAAGACTTGGGAATTTAATGAAGATTCGTTTTTGGGGAACAAGGGGCTCCATTGCAGTGCCCGGAAAAGAAACGACTGTTTTCGGGGGCAATACCACTTGTCTTGAGATAGTCCTTTCAGGCGGAACTAGGGTGATAATTGACGCCGGTACTGGGATACGCGCTTTGGGGGATTATCTTCTATCTGAGTGCAATAAGGTTAGTGTCTACCTTCTTGTTACCCATATCCACTGGGACCATGTGCTGGGTTTTCCTTTCTTTGCACCAGTGTATTGTTCAAACAGCAAGATATTAATAGACGGATTTCCATCATGCATGAAAGGGCTCAGAGTTACTTTTGACACCCGTATGGGAGATGGGTTTTTCCCTGTCAAGTTTGATGATCTCAAATCAGACATCCACTATTTGGAAAAGCTTAAGTACGGGCCAATGACGATAGAAAACACCGCCATTGATTGCATACCGTTGCAGCACCCACAGGGCGGGTTTGGGTTTCGATTCCGTGAAAAAGGTAAGACACTAGTTTTTATAACCGACAATGAGCTCAGGAATGATTCCTGGGAGGGAAGGCATCCTAGAGATTATGCTGAGTTTTGCAGGGGGGCTGATATATTGATTCATGACGCCCAATATACTCCTGTTGAAAGGGAAAAGCGTCACGGATGGGGACACTCTGATTATGCGGCAGCACTCAGCCTTGCGGCCAATGCCCGTGTAGGAAGGTTTTATTTCACCCACCATGACCCCACCCGAAGAGACACAGAGGTTTCAAGCATCCTTGCAAAGTGCAGAGACATCGCAAAGGAAATGGATCTAAAACTTCCCATTGATGCAGCCGTAGAGGGCTCGGAGCTGATTCTTTAGGCCTGACGGTTTGTTGGAGCCGTCTTAAAACGAACAGCCGGTTTTATCTTTGGCTGCGAAGGATCTCCCTGGCAGCGACCAGACGCATGATCTGATTAGTTCCTGTGTAAATCTGTATAAGTTTGGCGTCCCGCATCATACGTTCCACTGGAAAATCCCTCATATATCCGTAGCCACCCATTATCTGAACCGCGTCGGTGGTAACCTTCATGGCGTTATCTGAAGCAATGAATTTGGCAATAGCACATGCTTTGGTTATCATACTTTTATCATCTGCATCAATGTGTCTGGCAGCCTCATACGTAAGTAGACGTGCCGCTTCAGTCATGGCGACCATATCAGCCATCATAAACTGTATTGCCTGAAGGCTTGTTATCGGACTTCCGAATTGAACTCTTTTTCCAGCGTAATCCAATGACTCGTCTATGGCTCCCTGAGCAAGGCCAACGGCCTGGGATGCCGCAAAAAGACGGCTTCTGTCGAGGGCCTCCATCATGTATGCGAAACCGGAGCCCTCCTGACCTATGATATTTTCAGCCGGAATGGCAATATCCTCGAAGAAGAGTTCCGAATTGATAGATCCCCTCATGCCCATCTTTTTTTCATTCTTTCCGTAAACCAGACCCCTGAATCCCTTTTCAACAACAAAGGCCGACATCCCACGCGCTCCCTTTGAAGGGTCTGTGTAGCAGAATACGGTCAAAATATCTGCAATAGATCCATTTGTAATAAAGCATTTCTGACCGTTCAGAACATAAAAGCCTCCTTTCGACGAGGCCTTGCTCCTCATGTAAAGAATATCGGAACCTGCTCCCGGCTCTGTGGCTGCAAAGGCGGCAAATAGGCCTTTAGACAGACCCGGCAGGTATTTTTTCTTTAGCTCGCCTGTGCCACTGTGCAGGATGGGAAGCATGCCGTCTGCCTGCGCTATAAGGATAAGGGCGGATGATGCGCAGACCCTGGCAATTTCCTCTATTATCATGGAAAAGAGAAGATAGCTTGAGCCAATCCCTCCAAATTCTTCAGGAAGCAGAGGCGTTAGTATCCCGTTTTGTGCAAAGGTAGTTGCTGTCTCCCACGGGAACTCCTCTTTTTCATCTATCTCAGCGGCCTTGGGTTTTACTTTCTCGCGGGCGATATTTCTTACTGTGCTGAGAACCATACGCTGTTCCTGGTCGAGTTCTATCATATGAATATCCTTTCCGGCTCCTTCCAAGATTGTCCCACTTCATTATACAGATTATATCGGAAGTCGCCTGAACGTCAACTTCGCTTATGAGCGGTATTTGCTTGACCTCCCTTACCTTTCCTGTAAAGTAATCCCATGCGCCATACTTAAGTTTTGTTATGGGTCTCAATTTGCATAAGGAATACATGAATGGACGAACAGGAGTTTGAAAAAAAGTATATTGATCTTAAGATCCTTAAAAGCATCCAGGAGTATCTCAAATCCGAAACGGATAGCTCTACGGCTATATACCCTATAAGGGTGCCGGAGGAGCTTCTGTATCAGAAGCTGAGATCCCACGGAGCAGAGGATGCGGATTTCGTGATCCATCAGATTTTTAAGCTGGGGCTTACCCTATGGAGCGAGCAGCTTTTTTCATCTACATTTGGAAATGAAGGATCATTGAGGGAGTTTATTAAACTGGTCAAGAATCGAAATAAAAAGCCTTAAGATTTTTACACGCCTGATTGATACCGCCTTCTTGACACTGTTGTACCTGAAGCCTATACTTCTTGCCCGGGAAGTGTGCCTGTAACTGCTTGAGGAGTTTAACGCATAGTGATTATGAACGGCCACCCGGAAGCCAGGGCGCGCAGGGATTATATCTTGGAGCAAAAAAGGGGGTTTGGACGCCGAGTGATTGGCGTCTTTCCGGCCTATTATCCTAGAGAACTCCTGCTTTCAATGAATATATTGCCGGTGGAGATATGGGACCCTCCCCTTGAGTCAAGCCATGCAAATGCACATCTTCAGAGCTACATCTGCTCTGTTGTCAAGCAGGGCCTTGAGCTTATCCTCCAGGGCAAATGCAGGGATTTGGATGCATTTCTTTTCCCGCACACATGCGACTCCATCCAAAACCTCGCCTCAATAGTCAATGATTATCTGGGAATCGAGAAACCTTGCTATTTTTTTTATCATCCGAAGGCTCCTTACAAAGAATCTTCACGTTGGTATTATATCAAGCAATTGGAAGATCTTGCTTTGCGTCTGGAGAAGCAGTTCGGCCCATTGAATCACCATGAGTTCAAAAAAAAGGTCGAACAGGGAGAGGATCTGAGGCGAACTATTGGAGAGCTATACAGGCGAAGAGCGGAAGGAACCCTCGGCTTGAGCAATGTAGAATTCTACCGTATATTAAGGCAGGTTGAATACCTTCACCCGGATGATTTTCTTCCAGTTTTAACCGCCATTTTAAAGCGGCCCCCCGACCGCAAGAGCAAAGGTCTTGCCGTCATTGTCAGTGGGATTCTTCCCAACCCGCCTGAGGTGCTCGAACATCTTGACAGGCTTGGAATAAATGTTGCGGACGATGATTTTCTTTCATGCAGCAGGCGGCTTCTGGCAAGACCTGCAATAAGTACAGTCCCGTTTGAGGCTATGGCCGATTCATATTTCGGTATGCAGCCTTGTTGCACAAAGGGATCAGCCATAGAGGACCGCCTCAAATCCATTCTCGACAAGGCAAAGTCTTCTTCTGCAAAGGGAGTGATATTCCAGATGGTTAAGTTTTGTGAGCCTGAGCTTTTTGATGTTCCGATCCTGGTTGAGGGACTGAAGGCAGAGGGACTTGCGACCCTGGTAATTGACACAGAGCTCAATCAAGGCATGAGTGGACAGCTTGTGACAAGGCTGGAAGCCTTTGCCGAGATGATAGGCTGATGGGATCATGTCGCTAGCTCGAAAACTTCGTTACGGTTTTATGAAGGATGTAGGCGCTCCGCTTGTTATGGGGCTTGCCGGAGTCAAAAGCAGAAGCAAAAATATTCGTAAGCCAGACCCCCTTTTCGGTCCCCCTCTTAAGTGTGCAGAAAGACTCAAGGAAATAATGACAAGACATTATTTCCTTTCAAGGTATGCGGAGGGAGCAAAACCAGTTGCATGGGTTACAAGCGGAGCCCCAGTAGAACTTCTTCGTGCCTTTGATTTTTACACAATTTATCCTGAAAACCACGGTGCGCTTTGCGGCGCCCAGAAACTGGGCCCCGAATTATGCGCTGTTGCTGAAGAAAAGGGTTATCATCAAGACCTTTGTTCCTATGCAAGAATAGACCTTGGAGTCTGTTTCTCAGGCAAAACCCCGGTCGGAAGACTTCCTAAACCTGACCTTCTCTTTGCCTCCAACAACATATGTCAGACCGTAATGTATTGGTATCGTGTGCTTTCCCATAAATGGAAGATACCTCTTCTTGTATTTGATACGCCATTTAATTTCGGACAGATCAGCCGGAGCGAAATCAATTATATGGTCATGCAGTTTGAAGAGATGATCCCAGTGCTAGAGCGGATCTCCGGAAAACGCTTGGACCAGAAGGCATTTGAAAATGTCATGCGATTGGGAAAGGAATCCGCAATGGCTTGGGGTGAGATTCTGGCCGCCATGAAGACAGTTCCTTCTCCAATGACCATTTTTGATGCATTTGTCCACCTCGCGCCCATCGTTTCACTTAGAGGACTGCCTGTAACGCTGGACTACTACAATATACTTCTCTCCGAACTCAAGGATAGGATATCCAAAGGCATCGGCGCAATCATCAATGAGCGAAAACGTCTTATGTGGGACAACATTGCCATATGGTACAAGGTTCGCGATTTTTCCCGTCTGTTTGCTGAAAAGGGAATGAATTTTGTTGCCGCCACATATACCAACGCCTGGGCTGAGACCATCTCTTACATGGATGAAACGCGTCCCATGGAATCCCTTGCAAAGGCTTACAGCCTGGTTATCCTCAACAACAATCTGGATCATAGACTGAATCTTATGGAAAGGCTCATTGACGAATACCATGTGGACGGTTTAGTGATTCACTCAGCAAGAAGCTGCAAGCCGTATTCAGTAGGACAGTATGATTTGAAAAGGCTCCTTATGGAGAGGAAAGGGATACCTTCCGTGGTAATAGAGGCTGATATCACGGATTACAGAGCCTATTCAGAGGAGCAGACCCGAACTAGGCTGGAGGCTTTTTTTGAGGCCCTGGAAGGCGGTTCTTAATATTGGAATTTGTGGTTGGAATAGATGTGGGATCCCTTTCAACCGATGCGGTGATCCTGGGGGAAGAAGAAAATATCCTGGGCTACAGCATTGTTGGCACGGGCGACAGCAGCACGGATGCGGCAAGGGAGGCCATGGACTCAGCGGCAGCTAATGCCGGTGTGGACATGGTGAGGGCTTCTCTCATTATTTCAACGGGATACGGAAGGGCTGCTGTGCCGGGTTCTGGAAGGCAGGTTACAGAGATAGCGTGTCATGCTGCGGGGGCGTATCACTTTTTTTCGGACACGGAGCTGGTCATTGACATAGGAGGGCAGGACTCAAAGGTAATCAGAGTTGGAAAGGGTGGGAAGGTACTAGATTTCGCAATGAATGATAAGTGTGCTGCCGGCACGGGAAGATTCCTAGAAGTAATGTCTGCAAAGCTAAAAATACCCCTTGATCAGATGGGAACATTTTCCCTCGCTGCACGTGGGGAGGCTTCGATAAGCAGCGTTTGCACGGTCTTTGCTGAAAGCGAGGTGGTTTCCCTCGTCGCCAGGAACTTTCCAAAAGAGGAGATTGTCAAGGGGCTGCACAGGTCTGTGGTCAACAGGGTCTGGGCTATGACAAGGCAGATGTCCGTCAAGGGTGGTGTTACAATGACAGGTGGAGTGGCCAAGAACACTGGAGTTGTCGCTCTGATGGAGGAAAGACTTGGAAGGAAAATAAATGTTCCGGCAGAACCGCAGATTATAGGGGCTCTTGGAGCTGCGCTGATGGCTTTAAGGCATTTAAAAGGGGCCGCTGCAGGATGATGTGGTTATGAAAGACTTCAAATGGGATTCATTGTTAACCGGTCCAAAAAAACCCTTTATGAAACAATTATAAATACGGCTCATGATGGATTTACGTCTTTATATCCTTGTAATTTTTTATCAGAACGACTTAATAGATTAAAGGGAGATATGGCAATGAACATGAATGCTGTTTTACGGGCATACGCAAGGCTTGCGCCAGTATATGATACCATGTTCGGCCGAAGCCTGGATCATGGCAGAAAGGTCGCGGTCAGCCTCGTAAATGAAAAGCCGGGAAGGGTGCTCGAGGTGGGGGTTGGAACAGGGATATCTCTTCCTTCCTACCTGCCTGTCAATCAGGTAACTGGAATTGATGTTTCCGCCGAAATGCTGGATAAGGCCAGGGTAAAGGTTGAAGAAATGAATCTTTCCCATGTGAAGGAACTTAAGGCAATGGATGCATCAGCGCTGGATTTTCCTGATGCATCCTTTGACACTGTGGTGGGCATGTACCTCATGACGGTGGTACCTGATCCAGTAAAGGTGTTAATGGAAATGGAAAGAGTATGTTCACCTGGAGGAAGAATAATAATAGTAAACCATTTCGCGAGCAAAAACGGACTGAAAGGCACAATGGAGAAGAGGCTTGGACCTCTTTGTCATTTCTTGGGCTGGCGAAGCGATTTCTGCCTGGAGGATCTCCTGTGCTGCACATCCTGGCGTCTGGTAGGGAACCACAATGTTGGGTGGTTCAGGCTTTTTAAGGTGCTTCAATTCTCAAGCCCTAACGGCAAGGGAGTTCAGTAATATATGCTTACGGTCCGGTGATACGGTTTTTTCTTGAATTCAGATGACTGTCCCATGTTCCAGAGCATCCAGTCTATCTCATAGGATCTAATTGGCCTGCCGAGGCCAAGGAGGACCTCCTTGATTTGTTCAATCGCTACTATTGTGTTTGCTCGTATTTCCACCTCCTCCACGCTCCCGGGAGCCAAAAGCTGCCCGAAGTCAACCATCTTTTCCAGCTCCGATGAGTACCTTATGATTCCAAGGTGGCGAAGGACCTGAGGCAGTTTGTAGTCGGCAAATGCGGTAAGCTGATCAATGTCGCCAAAGTGCCCCAAACCCATTCCTTTGAAGGAGCCGTGCAGATCTGCTGCCAGAAGTTGAGCCCTTTTGTAGAAAAACACCTTTCTGCCATTGTGGGTAGCCTCATCTTTAAAGGAAGGAAAATATGAAGTCAAGATGCTTACTAGTTTTACGGATGAACCGCCAGCGGCACTAATAAGCTCTGCCGTTTTCCCGTGGAACAGGTTTTTGAGCCTTTCACCAGTTTCCCTGAGGATCTTTGCCCTCTCGTACATGAGTTGTAGTTCGCCTACCCCACCAAGAATTCCGGCAAGTTCTTTTTCTGTAACTGAGGACAGAAAGGCGGGGTCTGTTATGGGAATTGAATCTTCCATTGCCTTTTTTAGTGCAGCAGCCAGGGCATAGTAACCGGATAGTCTCAACCCCTTGAGATCTATTTCCCAAAGGGTCTTTCCGGTTGGAGCCCAAAAACAGAAATTGATACTGTCTAGAACCAGCAAGTATGCAGCCGTCTTTTCTCCTCCATCAAAGAAGTGACAACATCTTGCCCATGGCGGGACTCGAATACCGTCATTCAGAATTTGATGGCAAAATTTTGACAAAGCTTCCCTGTTGATACTCACTAATCTGCTGTTTAAACTTACATGCTTAGTTGTTTCAATTATATTGATCATGGTTGTCCGCATGCCCCTCGTTTTCCGGTGTGGGTTATGAGTCTCTATCTTGTAAGGGTGTATCTAAAAGTTGCCTTTACGTTCAGCCGGGTTACCATCATAGATGGGAAGAATGCGGGAAAGGGCGCTGCCCTTCGTACGGCATCTTCAGCCTCTTTATCTAAAATTGGGAAAGAAGAAGGTACAAGTGTAGTTACCCTGGAGAGGTTTCCTTTTTTTTCTATGGTAAAAAGGATAAGCACTTCTCCCTTCAAGCCTTGCCGACTTGCTTCCAAAGGATAGTTCCACTGCCCCAGAATCCTTTCCTTTACAAGGGCTGCATACCCCGAGTAACGCTTGTCGGCTGTGTCCAGGGAAATGGTTTGCTCCAAATCCTGTTGCAACGGTTCCTCGGTCTTTTGATCCTTTTCAGATGAATCCTCGATTGCTGCCACGTTTCTGTCAGATTCATAGGATGGGGATTCAAGTTCGACCCTGTAGACTGCAGGCGGGGTGTATTTTGGTAAATTAACAATAACATCAATAAAGAATAAAAATGCTCCATGAAGGAGCAGTGAAACCATAAAAAATGATGCCGTTTTTGACCTTGTGGCTTTTGTTATGGAAAGTTCAGCTTTCCTTAGTGCGTACAATGCTGCCATTTACCCACCAATCGGTTTCCTTGTTAAACCACCAATCAGTCGTGTGGGTGTCAAGGATCTGCTTGGCCATCTCTTTTCCAATAGGGGTTGACAGCCTTTGGACTGCAAAGGAAATCCAGTCCCTTGCATTTATGTTGCCCAGATCCAGCTGCTCTTTGAGTTCCAGTATAAGGTCGAGCTGGTCGGCGTCCTTTGCCAGACGCGACTCTCCGGTGGAACATCCATTGTACTCATCAAGCAGTTTCTCGATATCATCCTTAAACCCCAGTCCCTCGAGTTGGTCAGAGATGGCCTTGCTTTCATCTGTCTTTACATATTTCTTGTTTACGTAGTTGTGATCTCCTGTCCTGGCCTCTGCCAGATCGTGAAAAAGGCACATAAGAACCACGCGGTTACGGTCGGTGGAAGCCTCCATAGTTGCGAGGACAAATCCTATAATTGCTGCCCGGAAACAATGATCTGCAACTGATTCCCCGCCGCTTCCAAGGAACTGATACCCCGTTCTTGGTGTTTTTTTAAGCATTCCAACTTCAAAAAGAAACTGCGCTGTTCTTTTCATACACTTATCGTTTCCTCGATGAATTTAGTTATCCAAAACTTTTATCACACAAAGCCCCTAAACCAGCCAAGGCAATAAGTCAAGTCTCTTCTGATCCATAGTATTCTTGATTTATAAGTTTCGAGGAATTATGATGAATTGCATGGCACAATTTTTCCCAGGGCTTTCATAGCGATATAAGATAAGGGGTGTTTTTTCATGGGCGGAGCGGAGGAGCTTACAATCCTGACATATCCTGATCCTGTTTTACGGGTAAGGGCTGAAGAGATCACAAATATTGATGAAGGTCTTATTGATCTTGCAGAGAGTATGATTTTTACCATGTACCGTGCTCCAGGAATAGGATTAGCGGCAAATCAGGTGGGAGCTTTGAAAAGAATCATAGTATTTGATCGAAGCCCAGCCAAGCCCGGAGCCAGTCCTCAGATACTTATCAATCCGGAGATAGTTGCTAGGGAAGGAAAAATTGTTCATGATGAGGCCTGCCTGAGTGTGACTGACTTTTCAGCAGAGGTTACAAGAAGCGATAAGGTAAGGGTGAAGGGAATTGATGGAGACGGTAAGCAGATTGAAATTGATGCTGAAGGTCTACTTTCAGTCTGCCTTCAGCACGAGATAGACCACTTGGACGGCATCCTATATATAGACCATATAAGCAGCCTTAAAAGAGCCCTGTATAAAAGAAAGCTAAAAAAGATTCTTTCAGGCGATTGATTGCCAGCGGGAGTTTATATTGGTTCAATCAAGGAGACTTTTACCTGAGCCAAAGGTTGTCTTTATGGGTACCCCCGATTTTTCCGTGGCCTCCATGGAGGCAATTGTGGGTGCCGGTTATGCTGTCAAGGCGGTCGTAACTCAACCGGATAGACCCAGGGGCAGGGGCAGGGTAATTACAGCATCGCCTGTCAAGAGGCGGGCGTTGGCTTTGGGACTCAGGGTACTTCAACCTGATAAAATATCAGGTGGTGGTTTTTTTGAGCAAATCAAAAACATAGATCCTGACATTATTATTGTCGTTGCTTTTGGACAGATTCTTAAAAGACCGTTGCTCGACATAGCTCCATATGGGGCAATCAATATCCATGCGTCTTTACTTCCAAGATATAGGGGGCCAGCACCTATACAATGGGCCATAATGAACGGTGATACAATGACAGGCCTTACCTCCATGCGAATGGAGGAGGGTCTGGATACCGGACCTATACTGCTTCAAAAGGAGCTTGCCATAGCACAGAATGAGACATTTGGAGAGCTGCACGACAGGCTTGCTGCAATTTCAGGCCCTTTTCTGCTGGAAACCCTTGATAAGATGAAAAAAGGCACCCTTAGTGAGTCCAGGCAGAATGAGGGCCTTGCATCGTATGCTCCCAAATTGGGACGGGAACTGGCTATTATAAATTGGGAGCTTTCATCCGGAAAAGTATCATCACTTATAAGGGCGATGGATCCCTATCCAGGCGCAATTACATTTTTCAAGGGCTCATTGTTAAAGATATTTTCTTCCTGTCCGGGTCCGAGAAATGCCGGCCCGTTAGTTCCAGGCCGTATTTCGGCAATAACGGATGAAGGAATTGTCGTTGAAACAGGTGCGGGAACGATTCTGATAAGGCAGATGCAGGTGCCCGGAAAAAAAAGACTGACTGCGGTTGAATGCGCCAGGGGGCTCGGTCTCAAAGCCGGCTCTGTATTTGGGAGCTAGAATGGGTTCCGTTGAGAAGAGAACATTCATAGCCCTTCTAGTCCTCACCTGTGTTGTTCTTGTCGGCTTGGCGGCAGTTCTTTGGCTGGTGCCCTATTTGGGACTCGCCAATATCCATAAAAATCTTCCTCTAATTCTGGCGGTTATTTTCGGGGCCATTGTTTTGTTCGGCCTGGGGGGAGCCCTGACACTTATCTTTACGGTCATCAGGGGGAGAAACCTGTTTTTTAACGTAAGGATAAGAGGAATGGTGATACGCTGGCTCTTTCCCGTTCTTGTGGTGGTAGGAAAAATTATTGGGATAAATAAGGAAAGGATCCAAAGATCATTTATTGAGATCAACAATCAACTAGTCCAGGTAGAGGCAAAGAAAGTGAAGGCGGATCAACTTCTTATACTACTCCCCCATTGCCTTCAAAACAGCGATTGTGTAGTCAGGATAACCGGCAGAGTTGATAACTGCAAGGGCTGCGGCAAGTGTAAGATTAAGGATCTGGTTGCTTTGTCCGATCAATTCGGCTTCCAGATATCTGTTGCAACAGGGGGAACACTCGCCAGAAGGATTGTAGTCGAGCGGAAACCGAAACTCATAATAGGAGTTGCCTGTGAGAGGGACCTGACAAGCGGGATTCAGGACTCCTACCCGATTCCGGTTTATGGAGTTCTAAATAAACGCCCTTTTGGACCATGTTTTAACACTGATGTGGATCTGGGAACAGTTGAAAGGGCAATAAAGAGCTTTATCCAATATGAGAAAAAATAGGCCCAGGGACGTTGCCCTTCTGATTTTAAACCGGGACGATTCAACTCGTGGACTTCAGGACCAGTATCTTAATCCGTTACAGGATCCCTATTGCTGGAACGATGAGAGGGACAGAGCCTTTGCGCTAAATGTGGTCCAGGGGGTTAGAAGATGGAAACTTAGACTGGACTGGATCATAAGCTGTTTCTTGAGGTTTTCTTTTGAGGAAATTGAACCTCAGGTTCTCAATATTCTTCGTATCGCGTTATATCAAATCTTTTTCATGGACAGAGTCCCCCAATCTGCAGCGGTCGATGAGGCTGTTAAGCAGGCAAGAAATCGGAGCCTTCAAACTCACATAAGGGGCTTTGTAAACGGTATACTGAGGCGGATTTGCCGGGAAAAAAACTCAATTGTCTTTCCGGATCCTTATAAAGAGCCCGTCCAATATATGTCTGTTTATTATTCATATCCCGTTTGGCTTGTGCGCAAGTGGATCAAGGAGGTTGGTACTGAGCGCGCGAAATGTTTGCTTGATGCAGGAAACGATATTCCTCATATCACATGCCGGGCCAATCTCCTGAGATGTGATCGAGAAAGGCTGGCATCTTCTCTTGGTAAGGAAGAAATAGTCAGCCGCCCTACTCACTATGCACCCCAAGGATTAATACTCGAAAGCCTTAAAGTACCAATAGACAGCATTAAAGCATTTTCAGAGGGTCTTTTTCAGGTACAGTCTGAAGCTGCCCAGATCTGCTCATATCTTCTTGCTCCATCTCCGAAAGATACGATTCTCGATCTTTGCGCAGGGCTTGGCGGAAAATCCACACACCTTGCAGAGATAATGGGTGACAATGGTAAGATAGTGGCGCTTGACATTAATCCCGACAGACTGCATCTGCTTTCTGCCAGTGCCCGAAGGCTTGGCATAAGGTCTGTGTTTCCAGTTGTAGCTGATGCAGGCCTTCCTTTATCCCCCCTTTTTGGTTGTGTTTTTGATAAGATTCTGGTAGACGGTCCTTGCACAGGGTTCGGAATTATAAGCCGGCATCCTGAGATAAAATGGAGAAGGTCGCAATCGGATGTCCGCCGGTTTGCGGAACTACAGAAAAGGATGCTGGGTTTTTCTGTCCCGCTTCTTAAATCAGGAGGCCGATTGCTTTATGTCACCTGTACCATCTCAAGGCAGGAAAACGAGGAGGTTGTGAGGGATTTTCTGCATAGCCAGGATGAGATAAAACTTTTGCCCCTTACCAAGACGGGGCCTTCATGGGCGCAGGAACTAGTGACCGAAGACGGGTTTTTCAGAACCTATCCCGATCTTCACAGGATGGACGGTTTCTTCGCCGCTCTTTTCGTTAAAAAATAAAAGGATACTAAAACTAAAAAGGAATATAATATGGGCAAGATAGCTCCATCAATACTTTCCGCTGATTTTGCCAGGCTTGGGGATGAGATTTCTGCGGTTGAAAGGGCAGGAGCCGATTATATTCACATTGATGTTATGGATGGACACTTTGTTCCCAACATCACTGCCGGTCCTCCCATTGTTAGGGCGGTCAGAAAGATTACATCCCTTCCGCTGGATGTCCATCTCATGATAACTGAGCCTGATCGCTATATAGATGATTTTGCAGACGCAGGTTCAACCTTTATTACAGTTCATGCGGAGACTGCTACTCATCTGCACAGGACCATCCAACACATTAAGGCTTCAGGCGCTAAGCCCGGTGTATCGCTGAACCCGGCAACTCCCCTTCACTGTCTGGAATACATACTCAAGGACCTTTCCATGGTGCTTCTTATGACCGTGAATCCTGGATTTGGTGGACAGGAATTCATTCGTGATGTTGTTCCAAAGGTAATTGCTCTGAAGAAGATGATCATAAGCATAGGCTACTCAGTTGATATCGAGGTGGATGGCGGCATTAATACGGATACTATTTCAGAGGTAGCTTCAGCAGGTGCAGATGTGTTTGTGGCAGGATCAGCTATTTTCAACAGCAATGACTATGGGCAAACCATAAGGGTCTTGAAAGAGAAGGCTGAAAACAAGAATTTCTCTTGACCTTTTAAAAAAACTTTGTCTAAGGTACCAGCTATAGTAATGGCCTGGCTACATTCGCGGGTCGATCATGCTCAACAGGAACTTCCTTTGGCAGAGTGACGACCTGAGATGGTAGGTTACATTGAGGGTAATTATGTTTTGAAAGGAGGTCTGAGCTTTGGCAGAGGGTATTGTAAAGTGGTTTAGTGAAAAAAAGGGTTTCGGCTTTATTTCGCAAAAAGATGGTCCTGATGTGTTTGTCCACTATTCCTCAATCGTTGGACAGGGTTTCAAGACACTTGCAGAAGGACAGAAGGTAAGCTTTGATGTTGAGCAGAGGGATCGCGGACCTGTAGCCAAGAACGTCAGTAAGCTTTAAGAAAATTGAGATCCCAAGCAAAGGCATCCCGTTACCAGGGGCGGGGCGCCTTTTTTTTGTCTTCAGCTCACTTGACCGGCTAAAAACCTTTGACTAGAAGGGTGTAGAATGCTATTAAACAGACCAGTGAATTGGGCACGTCCGGAGGGATGGCCGAGTGGTCGAAGGCGGCGGTCTTGAAAACCGCAGCCCTGAAAGGGGCCGTGGGTTCGAATCCTACTCCCTCCGCCACTCCATGGAATCGCGGAGAGATGGCCGAGTAGGCTGAAGGCGCTCGCCTGCTAAGCGAGTGTACTCTGTAAAGGGGTACCGAGGGTTCGAATCCCTCTCTCTCCGCCAGTCAATATAAGGAAAGCCAAAATCCGCCTTGAAGTTCAGTAATCCTTACCATTCAACCGTCTGCATTGCACTTGTGCTTTTGTCTTACCCACCGATTGTTGCCATGTTTTTGCCTTGCGGAGCCGTAAATTGCCTTCCAGAAGCCGAAAAAAGGCAAGAAACAACAAATATGTAGGCTAGACTTTTTCTTAGGTATAGGACTTAACTTGTTGATTTCTTAGGTGGTGCGAGAGGGGGGAGTCGAACCCCCACAGCGTTTAGCCACTGGATCCTAAGTCCAGCGCGTCTACCAGTTCCGCCACTCTCGCATGCATAATTACCCTGCCTGAAAGGCAGGCCCTTAACAAGCCTTAAGTCTGCCGTAATAAATCCTTTCAGGTCAAGGATAAAAAATAGACCCACGGCAGAATCCTATAGCTTCTTCATCCTTCGTCTCGGTCTGTTCCCGCTTGCCAAATCCGGGATAGAAGGTATGATTTCAATGTGCATTGAGATATGTCTTTGGTGCCCGAATTTATACTAAGAGCTGCTGGGGAGGATTCTTTAAGGGATGCCTGGCAAAAACTTATTAGTCTGACAGGGGGGTATTTTGATGGATAAACAGGCACTCGCCGAATTTTTCACAAATGACAGGTTCGCGGCTTTGACCGGAGCCGAGTTGGTTGAGGCAGGACAAGGATATTGCAAGACTAGGCTTGAGATTAGAGAGCATCACCTTAACGCTGCAAACGTGGTACAGGGTGGAGCCATTTTTACTCTTGCCGACTTTGCTTTTGCCGTAGCGTCCAACAGTCATGGAAAGATTGCACTGGCCGTTAACGTTAATATCTCTTTTCTTAAGTCCGTGACTAAAGGAACTTTGATTGCTGAGGCCAGGGAGCTAGCCCAGCCTGGACGTCTGGGCGCCTATGAGGTGAGGGTTACAAACGAAAAAGGAGAACTTGTCGCCCAATTTAACGGTATGGTATATCGAAAAAGGGAAGAATTGCCCGTACAGGCTTAAAGAGAGTCATGAGGTATTAAGTTTTGAGAATGGTCCTGTGATCATGTGTGCTTTCAGAATTGCGGCAGCTTTTCTTCAAACTCTTTTGTAAAAGATCCGATATGCCCTGTGTCTGCAAAGCTGTAATATGTATTACGCCCTATGATTATGTGGTCAAGTACCTGAATTCCCATGAGCCTGGAGGCCCAGGTGAGATCCCTTGTGATCCTGTGGTCGGCTGCGGATGGAGCGGGGTCTCCTGAGGGGTGGTTGTGAACAAAGATGAGGGAGGCTGCCTTGTGCTCCAGGGCAGTTGCAATTATTTCTCTCGGGTATACAGCGCTTTCCGTCAGGGTTCCTGAAAAAAGATCCTTGTCTGCTATGAGCTGGTTTTTTCTTGAGAGCAAAAGAACCTTGAAGGTTTCCCTGGAGAGGTCCCTCATGACATGGAAAAGGTAATCGAAAACATCACGGGATGAGGTGAAGAAGTTTTTTCCTTCCACTCTGTCCCTGAGGTACCTGCTGGCAATCTGGTGGACAAGGCTTAGATACAGGGCATTTTTTTGGCCGATTCCCTTTATCTCAGTGAGTTTTTCGATGGGAGCGGAAAGCGTTGCTGCAAGCCCTCCGAAGCGTTCTATAGCCTCTCTGGCAGGAATCTTAAGGTCTCCTCTGGGTGTGCCAAGGGTCAGCAAAAATTCCACAACCTCTTCGTCGGAAAACCTTTCAAGTCCCCCCTCCATAAATCTCTCTCTCATTCTATTTCGGTGCCCTGTCCCTCTTTTCTGCCACTGCTCCTTTTCCATAAGATTACTCCTGAAAATTCTTTCTCAGCCCCCGGGGCTTCCACTCGCGGCCTTTCTCATAAAGGCAATCAATAGCCTTGAAGGCATATATAGCAAAGCGGGAAATGAGGTGCACTAAAAATTCCTCTTGACTCAATCTTAAGGTTGTAATATAAAAACTGACTGAGCACTCAGTTTAATTTTCTAGAGGTGTTAGGTTGAAGAAAAGGGAGAAAATCCTGGGGGTTGCAGCTAAGTTATTTGCTGTCAAGGGGTTCAAGAATACCAATATTGCAGAGATAGCAAGAATAACTGAAGCGGCTGAAGGAACCATCTTTTATCACTTCAAGACCAAGGAGGAGCTTTTCCTAGCCATACTTAAAGAATTCCGCTGCCTGGTTACTGATGAATTTTCCAGGTACGAAAATTCTGAAGACTTTGGGAACGGCCTTAAAAAGACAGAGCACCTTGTATCTTTTTATCTATCTCTCTCGGCTTCAATGGAGGAAAGGTTCCTGCTACTGCACAGACACGATGCCTATGAGCTCTCAGAAATGAATTTACTCTTCAAATCCGAAATGGAGGCAATTTACACATGTTTTGTTGATGTCTTTGAAAAAGCCATCATTAAAGGGCAGGAGGACGGTTCCATAACAACTGAAATTGCAGCCAGGAAGTTGGCAATGATCCTTTTTGCTCTTGTTGATTCAGTGGCAAGGCTTAACACCTATAGAGTTTACGACGCAGGGAGTCTCTACAGTGAACTCCTCAGGTCATGCAGCAGAATCCTGAGAAAAGATATCAAAAATACTTAGGGGGTACTTATGCTTGATAAAATATTTCCTTTTCTGGGATGGTTCAGAAATTACTCGGCAGAGGCCTTTCGAGCGGACGCCCTTGCAGGGCTCACAGTGGCCCTGGTCCTCATCCCTCAGTCCATGGCCTATGCACAGCTCGCCGGGCTGCCGCCCTACTATGGACTCTACGCCTCATTCCTTCCTCCCATGACAGCGGCATTGTTTGGGTCCAGTCGGCAGCTGGCGACAGGCCCGGTTGCAGTGGTTTCTCTTATGACATCTGCTTCCCTTGCGCCTCTGGCAACTGCCGGCGGAGAAGGATATATAGCATATGCCATATTACTGGCTTTGATGGTAGGCCTTTTCCAGTTTGGACTAGGAGTCCTGAGGCTTGGGGTTGTTGTTAATTTTCTGTCCCATCCTGTGGTAAACGGTTTCACGAATGCTGCAGCCATAATAATAGCAACCTCTCAGCTATCCAAGATGTTCGGGGTGTATGTGGATAATGCAGAGCATCATTATGAGACGGTTTTCCGAGTTGTGGATGCTGCTTTTAATTATACCCACTGGCCTACTTTTATTATGGGACTTGGAGCTTTCGCTGTAATGTACGGTTTGCGCTGGCTCAACCCGAGAATACCCAATGTGCTTGTAGCTGTTGCGATTACAACCTTTATCTCCTGGGCGACGGGTTTTGAACATAAAACTTTTGTACCCATCAGTTCCGTGGAGTCTAATGAAGTAAAAGGCCTTATAAAGAAATTTAATTCCGAGACAACGCAGGTAGACGAGCTGGCCAGGCAAAGAACAGAGGCATACAAAAGACTTGATGATGCAAAGATGAAGGGTGATCCTAAAGTAACCCTGAAGGCTGAATACGATGTCACAATCCTAAATCATGAGATAGAGCATGCCAAGGCAGAGGCTGCCATTGCCAGGGCAGCACTGAGGCGCCTTAAGTTTGAAGGAGTTCAGGCAGCAGACGGGGTTATGCGTTTTTATCCTAGGAATCAGGTCCCCTCCGGTTTGGAGTCGGACGGTAGGACATGGATACTCAGGGTTGGTAACAAACCCCTTAATGAGGAAAAGCTTATTTTTAATGGAGGTGGAGCTGTGGTGGGAGAGATCCCGAAAGGATTGCCGTCCTTTACAGTCCCCAATCTGGATTTCAAGGTGATGGCACATCTTTTTCCTTTTGCAGCAATCATAGCGCTCTTGGGTTTTATGGAGGCCATTTCCATCGCAAAAGCAATGGCCGCAAAGACGGGCCAGCGCCTTGATCCAAACCAGGAGTTGATCGGCCAGGGCCTTTCCAATATGATCGGAGCAGTGGGGAAAAGCTACCCCGTCTCCGGATCCTTCAGCCGCTCGGCAGTTAATCTTCAGGCTGGGGCAGTCACGGGGCTGTCAAGCGTTTTCACAAGCATGGCAGTTGTTATTGTACTTATGTTTTTGACGCCTCTGCTCTATCATCTTCCACAGTCGGTTCTGGCAGCGGTAATAATGATGGCAGTCATAGGACTCATAAACGTGTCAGGATTTGTCCATGCATGGAGAGCACAATGGTATGACGGACTTATCTCCGTTCTCTCATTCATAGCTACCCTTGTATTTGCCCCTCATCTTGACAAGGGTATAATGATAGGGGTTGCCCTTTCAATCGGCGTTTTTCTTTACAAGAACATGAGACCCAAGATGGCCTCCCTGGCCAGGGCTGAAGATGAAGCCCTAAGATGTGCAGAGACATACGGACTCAAGGAATGCGCCTATATTGCCATGGTAAGGTTTGATGGTCCGCTTTTCTTTGCCAACGCCAGTTTTTTGGAGGATAAGATTACGGAGATCCTTACCCGGAAAAAGGACCTTAGACACATAATAATTGTAGCAAACGGTATAAACGATATGGATGCATCCGGAGAAGAGACCCTTTCTCTTCTTATAGACAGGGTAAGAAGCGCTGGGGTGGACATATCTATGAGCGGAGTTAATGAGGCTGTAATGAAGGTTCTTAAAAGAACTCACTTTCCTGAAAAGATCGGGGAGGACCACCTTTACCCGACCATGGAAAAGGCCATAATGAGTGTTTATGAAACAAGCCATAGAGGCGGGAAGGAAGAGGTATGCCCGCTTTTGAGAGCCTGTCGGCTTGCGGCCTAACCTTTGCTCGTGAGGGAGGAGAAAATGCCTATTATAACGATGTTCAGTGGGAGATACTGCGGTGAAGAGTCGGTTCTGGAGAGACTCCAGAAGGTAACAGGTTATGAGATATTGAGGGATGGTCACTTTGTCAGGGAAGCCGGAAGGCATTCAGGCCTGTCAGAGGGAAAGATTGAAAAGGCTTTCTCTTCAAAGGCTTCTGTTTTTAATCGTTTTACGCATGAAAGGGAGAGGTCTCTGGCTTATCTAAGGCTGGCCCTTTCATCTTCTCTTCGCAGGGAAAACCTCATTATAGAGGGATTTACCGCCATGCTCGTGCCTGAAGAGATAACCCATGCCCTGCGGATTTGCCTTATAGCCGACATGGCCGCAAGGTTACAGACGGTTATGCGGGAAAGCGGAATATCAGAGAACGAAGCAATAAAACTGTTAAGGCGTCTTGATGAAAGTCGGGGTGCATGGGTTGATTTGCTTCACGGTATTAAGGATCCATGGGATTCATCGCTTTATGACATGGTTATACCAACTGACAAGGCAGATCCTGCATATATTGAAAAACTCGTGACCGATACGCTAAACAAGGATGTGCTCAAGTCCGGTCAAAAATCATTGAATGCTGTGACTGACTTTGCTCTTGCATCTGAAGTTGAGGTAGCGCTGGTCAACGAGGGACACAACGTTATGGTGAGGGCAAAGAATGGAGAGGTGACACTCACCATTAATAAGAATGTGCTGATGCTGAGCCGACTTGAGGAGGAGCTTAAATCCATCGCCCAAAAGGTTCCTGGGGTGAAGGCAGTGCAGACCAAGGTAGGTCCCGGATTTCACCAGGCGGACATTTACAGGAAATTTGATTTTGAGATGCCTTCAAAGGTTCTACTCGTGGATGACGAAAGGGAGTTCGTTCAGACCCTTTCAGAGCGTCTACTCATGAGGGATATGGGCTCTGCCGTGGCATATGACGGAGAGTCGGCCCTTGAGATGATCAAGGAAGATGAACCTGAGGTGATGATCCTGGATCTCAGGATGCCGGGTATAGACGGGGTGGAGGTGCTGAGGCGTGTCAAGGAGACCCAGCCCGACATTGAGGTAATAATACTTACAGGACACGGATCTGAGGCCGACCGGCGCATGTGTATGGAACTGGGTGCCTTTGATTACATACAAAAACCAGTGGACATTGATATGCTGAGCGCCACTATCAAGAGAGCCAATGAAAAGATAAGACAGAAGAGGGATTCCTCAAATACTCAGAAATAGGCTGCCGCATTGTATGTAACTAGATAATGATCCCCGTAACGGCAAGGTGAATTGATATGTCCCTGAGGAAAAAGATCACAGAGATCTTCTGGGTTGAAAGAGAGACCAGTCCCCGCTCTTCAAGGCATCTTTTCAACTATAGAAGGATCTGGAAGGTGGTTGTATTCCTTACCGGGAGTGTCTCTCTTCTTCCGCTCATTTTCATAACAATGGTTGATTACCATGTAACACAGAACGCCATGGAATCGGAATTCCGGCTCAGGACGGCCCGTCTGGTATCCAATATGGGAAGGAGTATCGCATTTTTTATTTCGGAACGAAGATCCGCGCTGGACTTCATAGCCCACGACAGATCGGACGAAGCCATGGACCCTGTGCGTCTTGGGATTATCCTGGAAAATCTCAAGAGAAGTTTCGGCGGCGGTTTTGTGGATCTGGGCATTATTAATGAGCAAGGGGTGCAGGTGAATTATGTGGGGCCTGAGGACCTCGTGGGCAAGGGATATAGCGGTCAGGAATGGTACGAAAGGGTTGTTGCCAACGGGGTGTATATAAGCGATGTATTTATGGGATATCGCCAGACCCCTCATGTAGTAATAGCTGTGAAAGGGTCTTCGGAGGAAGGGCCCTCATTTGTTTTGAGATCATCAATCTATCTGGATCCCTTTGAAAGCCTCCTTGGACATCTGGAGGTAGGCGGCGGGGGTGATGCTTTTATCATCAACCACAAGGGCATCTTGCAAACCAGTTCAAGAATTTATGGTGATATATTAGGAAAGATTCCTCTGGCTGTCCCTGCTTTTTCACCCAAGACCGAGGTAATGGAGGTGGTTGACCCTAGAGGGAGAAACCTTCTTGTAGGTTACAGGTTTATTGAGAATACTCCATTTGTTGTGATGGTTGTTAAGAACAAGAAGGATCTAATGGAGGTATGGTTTAGTACAAGATTGCTCTTGATAGGGTTTCTTATAGCAAGCGTATCTATAATACTCGGAGTTATAGCTGCCACTGCAGCATACATGGTTAAAAAAATGCGTATTGCTGATGAGCAGAGACTTATGAGCTTTCACAAATTGGAGTATTCCAATAAATTGGCATCAATAGGTCGCCTTGCAGCAGGTGTTGCGCATGAAATAAATAATCCTCTTGCTATTATAAATGAAAAAGCGGGACTCATAAGGGATCTGTTCACAATCAGAAAGCAATATGCAGGCGACGATAAGTTGATGGGACTTATAGATTCGGTCCTTAAATCGGTTAACCGTGCCGGAGCAATTACCAAAAGGCTTTTGACCTTTGCAAAAAACTTTGATGCATCTGTAGAGACACTGAATCTGGGGCAGGTGGTTGAAGAGGTGCTTGGATTCATGCGTAAGGATGCGGAACATCGATCAATAAACATAACGGTTGATGTGCCTCTGGAGACGCCGGCTGTTGAAAGCGACAGGGGGAAGCTACAGCAGATCTTTTTGAATATAATTAATAATGCCTTTATAGCAATGTCCGACGGCGGACACTTGAAGATCTCCGTAAGGAGAAAAGATAAGGACCATCTCATTGTAAATATCTCCGATGATGGGTGCGGAATAAGGAAAGAAGATCTGGACCATATATTTGAGCCTTTTTTTTCCACCAGGGTTAAACAGGGAGGTACGGGGCTCGGGCTATCCATAACTTATGGATTGGTTCAGGAGTTGGGCGGCAACATAGAGGTTCAAAGCGAGGTTGGGAAGGGGACTACTTTTTTTGTAACTCTTCCGCTGCGACCACCACAGGACAGGAGATGATGCTCATGCGTGTATTGCTTGTAGACGATGAGGAGGAATTTGTTGTTACCCTTACTGAGAGGCTTAGTCTTAGAGGGATTGATGCTGAATATGCTACCTCAAGCTATGAGGCAATAAAAAAGGCTGAAACAAGCTCCTTTGATGCAGCAGTGCTGGATCTCCGAATGCCGAAGATGGGAGGGCTTGCCTTAAGGGAAGTTCTTGTAAAGATGCAGCCGAAAATGAAGTTTATTTTTCTGACAGGTTACGGTTCAGAAGAGGATTTCAATATCGTATCAGCGCAGAGCGGGACCAATTTTTACCTTGTAAAACCTGTTGAGATAATGACTCTTATCGAGAAGCTTAGAGAGGTGGTGAACAGGAAAGGGGACGCAAATGGAAATGAAAATAACTGAGCCTGCGGATTCAGGTCTTGTCTTTTTTGGAAAGATGAGTGCATCCATCTCCCACGAGATAAAAAATGTCCTTGCCATAATTAATGAAAACGCAGGTCTCACAGAGGATTTGATAGCCCTGGCTGAAAAGGGAAGACCCCTTGATCTGGGAAGGATCAAGGCGCTTGCCTCAAAGGTGCGGCAACAGGTTCAAAGAGGGGATCAGATTGTGAAGACCATGAACCTCTTTGCCCATAGCGCTGACAATAAAAAGGGTGAAATCCTTCCCGCTGATTTTCTGGCACTGATGGTCTCATTGAGTCGAAGACTTGCCTCTATTAAAGGCTTTGAGATTGATGTGCGTTGTGATAAAGGGATACCGGAGATAACCACGATCCCTTTTTTTCTGGAGAACCTTTTATGGCTGTTAATTGAATACGCCATGCAGGTTGGCGAGGGTGAGCGCAGGCTTATCTTATGTGCCGGGGAATTGGATGGTAAGCTTCAGATTGGGATAAAGCTGTCCCCATTTCGGGGCTCACCAAATGCTTCCGTTTTTCCCGGTGAAAGGGAGCGACGCCTGGCCGAGGCGCTGGATGCTGATTTAATAGTTGATCCTGAAAAGGGCGAGGTGTCTGTTCTTCTAAAAATAAAATAAACATCTCTAGTTTTGAGAAAGGAGTATGCGCATGTCTGAGAAGGTGCTGCTGGTGGATGATGAGAAAGAGTTTGTGGATGCGCTTGCTGACCGGATGCGTCTAAGGGACATGAATGTTTCCACGGCGGGTTCGGCCAAGGAGGCACTTAAAAAAGTAGAAGATGAGACCTTCGATGCTATCGTCCTGGACCTCAGGATGCCCGAGATGAATGGAATTGAATTTCTCAAGACAGTGCGCAAGAAACATCCTGAGCTTCAAATAATAATGCTTACAGGATATGGAAAGGTTCAGGACAGTGTAGAAGCCATGAAACTTGGGGCGATGGATTTCCTGGAAAAACCTGCTGATCTTGACCTCCTTACTGCCAAGATCCATGACGCCAAGTCAAAGAGGATGCTTCTTGCAGAAAAACAAACCATCGAAAAGGTCCGGAAGATATTGACTGAAAGGGCATGGTAACAACTCTTGATTATTGAATTTGGCCGGCAGGTGTGGTAGCATGTTTTTATGAAATGGAGGAAATGGACAGGGGTACTCGCTGCGTTGCTGCTGGGGAGTGTTCTGTTTGCCAAGAGCTCCTGGGCATGGGGACCCGGCGTTCATACTGTTACGGCCTTGAGCGTTCTGAGTGATCTTTCCTCGATTCTGCCTTCAATAGCAAATATTATCAGATCCTTCCCAAGGGAGTTTATCTATGGTTGCCTGGCAGCCGATTTTTTTGTCGGGAAAGGCAGAAAGAAATGTCTCGACCATCCACATAACTGGGAAGGCGGGTTTTCATTCCTGAGAGAAGCGTCCAGTGAAATAGAAAAATCCTTTGCCTTTGGGTTCCTGAGCCATCTGGCGGCGGATGTGGTGGGACACAACCTTTATATTCCAAAAATTTTGAATTACCAAAGGGAGATGACCTTGCGCGGCCATGTGTATGCTGAGATTATGGCAGATTATCTTGTTGGATCCGGCTATGTAAAACTTGCCAGGGATCTGCTTTCTCAGAATCTGCCCGAATGTGATCAACTGATCAGGACAATAGCCACCGAGGGTCAGAGGAATATGAAAATTCGAAAGCGATTGTTCGCGGGTGGAGTAAAATTCTCAGATTTCTTTTTTACCACCAGGGATATATTTTTTCGGGGCAGGGGGGTTAGAGATAACGCAATTGAAGGGATGGCGGGCGCAATGGTGGCCCTCTCCTGTGAGGTGGTAAAGGATCTTCTCTCCAGTCCATACAACTCTTGCTGTCTCATGAGTGATCCGCTTGGTCGTGAGCCCCATCACATGCATACCTATGCAAAAGCCTTTTGGCCAAAAAAAAGGCAATTTTTGAGCAAAATCAAAAAAATAAGCAAGACTTGGTCCTCATGAGCATAATAAGAATCCTCCCCGAGGAGTTGGCCTCGCAGATTGCGGCCGGAGAGGTGGTTGAAAGACCTTCTTCTGTAGTTAAGGAACTCCTTGAAAACAGCATTGATTCAGGCGCTACCAATATAGAGGTCAGGATTTCAAATGGTGGGAAAAGGAGGATAAAGATCATTGACAATGGCGTGGGGATGAGCCGTGATGACCTTATTTTATGCGTTGAGCGGCACGCCACCAGCAAAATACTTTCTCTTGCCGATCTTTATTCAGTCAGAACCCTTGGATTCCGAGGAGAGGCGCTTTCAAGCATAGCGTCTGTTGCCAGACTCAAGATCCAGTCACGCCTTCACGATAGAATTGAAGGCCATGCCATAGCGGTTGAAGGCTGTAAATTTCTCGGAGTCCAGGAAATTGGATGCCCCCCTGGAACAAATATTGAGGTCAGGGATTTGTTTTTTAATGTCCCTGCAAGAAAAAAGTTCCTGCGGGGAGACAGGGTTGAGACAGACCATATCCTTGATGTTTTTGAGAGAATTATACTGCCTTATCCTCAAATACGCTTTGTAATGGAAAGCGAGGAAAAGGATTCATCCATGGTATATTCTGCCTCTGATGACCCTGTCACGAGAATAGCCGCTGTTATTGGCAAACAGGTCGCGGAGACAATGGAATCGCTGGAAATAAGTGCCGGTGAATTTTCCATGACCGCTTATCTTGGTGCCGGGGAAATGGCAAGACCGAGGGCGGACAACCTTTACACTTATCTGAACGGGCGGTTCATAAGAGACAGGCTTCTGACCAGAGCAGTTCTCGAGGGATACAGCAGCCGGATTATAAAAGGGCACTATCCTCAGTGTGTTGTATTCGTGAATGCTCCTCCCGGAGAGGTGGACGTTAACGTTCATCCTGCCAAACAGGAGGTCAGGTTCCGAGACGCCCATTCCATGTTCGGCTTCATAGCAGGTGGTATAGCAAAGACACTTTCGAGAAAGATGTTTCCGGCTTCTTCACCTCCCGATTCGTTTATGGAGCACAGCCCTTACACTGAACCCAAAGACTACAAATATAGCGCTGCTTCAGAGCATAGGGCCGAGTATCTGCCTGCATCCGGGACGCAGACAATTTCAGGGCAGACTGTCCCGCACGAAGGATACTGCGATGACCTGCCGGTAGTGATAGGCCAGCTAAATGGAACCTATGTTCTTTGTGAGAGCAGGGACGGCCTTCTGCTTATTGATCAGCATGCCGCCCACGAGAGGATAATTTACGAGACCTTGAAGTCACATCTTTCCTCAAGCAGCATCCCCACCCAGTCATTCCTTGTGCCGCAACAGATAGAGCTGTCTTTCAG
>QZIK01000060.1 GCA_003599015.1 Desulfobacteraceae bacterium
CTCTATGGTTTCAAGGAGAACAGAAACTGCCTGGCCGCCCGATGAAGTAAAGACTGCGGGTTCGTCCCCTGAAAAGTGAATCTTTTCAAGCCATATCCCGCCTTCGCCCGCCTGGTAGGCAAGGGAGCGAAGCTCGTTTCTCAGACGCTCAGGGTCCTCCGGGACGTCCTTTCCTGGCGCTCCTACCACCTCCAGCCGCACAGCAAGCGGCATCCGGCTGTTATCCCTCCAGGCAGCGGCAAGTTTGCGTGATATAAGGTCGCACAGGTCATCAAAGTCTTTTGCCTCTGATCCGTCAACATTCAGAAATGCCCATCGAAAAACATCAAGATCCCTGTGCCCGGCATCCACCACGCCGTCATCATCAACTTTTACCAGGGTGCATCCCTTTGGTCCTGTCTCACGGATATTCCTCCCCTGGATGTTGCCCGGAAAGACTATCCAAGGAGCCTTCCGCACCACCTCAGACGCATGGACATGCCCCAACGCCCAATAGTCATATCCTTTGGATAAAAGTCCTGCAGGAGTTGAAGGGGCATATCGCTCGTGGCCCGGCCTCCCGTCCAGGCTTGTGTGGAGAAGTCCTATATTGAAGTAATTTGGCAGTGCCTGCGGATAGTCAGCCGAAAGATCATCGCTTACGGCCCTTGAAGAGTATCCCTGCCCGTGGAGGGCAATACCAAGGCCTTCAAGCATGACCGTCTCGGGAGCGCTGGATGAAAAAAACTTGACATTGTCGGGCATTCTCAGATGTTTGGTTATCCGGCTTGCGGCATCGTGGTTTCCGGAGACAATGAAAGCGGGGACACCTTCATCCTTGAGTCTTGCCGTCTGGGCAGCAAGAAAAAGGCCTGTATTGTAATCCTTCCAGTCCCCGTCAAAGAGATCACCTGCAATCAAGACAAAGTCAACCTTCTCTGATACCGCCAGGTCAACAAGGTTTATGAAAGCCTTTCTGGACGCCTCCCTTGCCTCCTCAACGGGAGCGCCCTCGTAGGACTCAAGCCCCGTTATCGGGCTGTCCAAATGTATATCCGCCGCATGGATAAATTTCATAGAGGCAAAACCTCCTATTTTTACATTAAAAGAACGATCAAGGAAAAATCCGGCATAATCCTGCCGACACTACCGCTTCACGGACAGTTATATGTAAATTTTCTTTCGGGAAGAGTTACGCATAGGATCGGCTCGGTTGAATAGCGTATAATTGCAGGGATCAGACATCAAAATATTTTTTTCGGCGTCATCACCCATCTCTGCAAAAACGCCGAAGGATTGCCTGACAATCAAGAACCAGATTCTCAAGTCAAATGGAGAGTTGCCTTTACTGAAAAATCCAAATCTCTGCCGCCGGTTTTAGGCACAGGCATCAACCAATTCCGTAATCGCTATCCGAATTTTTTCAGGAAACGGGCAAAAAGCTCTGAAACCGTATCTACCGCCCATTCAAAGGGCACCAGACTTGTATTCAGCGTTATGTGATAAAGGTTGGGATTGTCAATATCAAACCCGAAGATGTTACATGCCACAGCGGCGCGCTGTCTTTCCTTTTCCTTGATAGTCTTCCTGGCCTCATCCTCGCTGAGTTTGTAGTGCTCCATCATGAATTTCAATCTGTCTTCGTATTCTCCAACAAGGAGGATGTGGAAGACCTTTGGATATCCTTTCAGAACCAACTGAGAACCCCGCCCAAGAAAAACATATCCCCCCTGATTTGCCATTGATGTCATGAGCCGACTCAGAAAAGCGATGTATTTCTGCTTTTCGAACTCCTCATCCGGAGCTGAACCGCTCCTGAAAAAAATTCCTGATGAAACAATATTTGAAATCAGACCGAGTATGGTACTGGAAGCCTCCTTTTCAATCGCCTTGAGCCATTCCCCGGATAGCTTGGCTTTTCTGGCCAGCTCATCAATCGCATACTCATCCACCATTTGCAACCCGAATCGCTCGCAAAGTTTCTCCCCAAGGGTCCGCCCTCCGGCACCGAATTGCCTTGATATGGTTATTGTGGCCATGCTGTTTTCTCCTTTATGGGATTTGCCTTAGACAGGACTAATATAGAGAGTTAGTCTTTTTATTTCAAGGAGGAATTATTAAGCTCATTGTTAAAAATTTTCTTGCAGGCTTGCCCGATATGGTTTTCAATTCTAATCTAATGAAAAACGGAAATGCAGGAGAAAT
Source organism: Desulfobacteraceae bacterium (assembly GCA_003599015.1). Classification (GTDB taxonomy): domain Bacteria; phylum Desulfobacterota; class DSM-4660; order Desulfatiglandales; family Desulfatiglandaceae; genus CG2-30-51-40. Next base: position 2,185 of record QZIK01000060.1, read on the forward strand.
CAAAAGATCCGGAATATATTTTCCACAACCACTAATTTCATAGCAAATAATAAGGAGAATTAAATGGCAATTAGAATAGTTAGATTAGGATCTCCAAGAATCAAGGAAGAAGGAATACGGATTGGAACCGTGCGCCGCCCGCCACGGGGGATTCCAAAATCAGAATATGCAGCCAGGGGCTTTTACGATGTATGGCTTCCAAATCTTTCACCCAGTGAGGAGCTGATGAAAGAAGGAAGGATGTCAAAGGATAAGGCCTCATGGTCACTTTTCAGCAGAAAATTCCGCAAGGAGATGACCAGGCCTGAAGCATGCAGGGTATTGGACCTGGTTGCCGCTCTCTCTCATAATACCGATATGTCGCTGGGCTGTTATTGCGAAGATGAGAGTAAATGCCACAGATCCATCCTTAGGCAATTGCTTATTGATAGGGGAGCTGCAATAATAGATCTGTAGATGCACGGTTTTCTCTTTTTTGATGGGCCCCGGTTACAGTCTTTTTAAACTATGATAAAGTTAGCTCCATAAAAACCAAATTAAGGAGATAATATCTCCATGGTAAGAATGGACAAAAGCTTTATGAGATCCATGGCTTCTGATCTACTCGGGGGGTTTGTAGCCATGCTTATAACCCTTCCCACATCAATTGCCTTTGGACTGATAATCTATTCTCCGCTTGGAGATGAATTTGCATCACAAGGCGCCCTAATGGGGATTTTTGGAGCGATAGCCCTGGGGATTGTTGCACCTCTTTTCGGAGGAACTCCGCGCCTTGTTTCTTCCCCTTGCGCACCTGCCGCAGCCGTGCTGGCAGCCTTTACCGCAGAGCTGTTAAAGCTGCCGGGGGTAGGAGCCTCGGATATCCCTGTCTACATTGCACTGACAACCCTGATTGCAGGAATGATGCAATTAATTACATCCTTCCTTAAAGGAGGCAGCTTCATTAAGTATGTCCCCTATCCCGTCATATCGGGATACCTTAGTGGAGTGGGGATTCTCATAATAATAGGACAGCTCCCAAAACTGCTTGGAGTTCCTTCCGGAATAGGTATCCTTGAAATTAACCTCTGGAGCGTAAAATCATTTATCATAGGCATGACAACAGTCCTTGCAATGATAATTGTGCCGCGATTTATCAAAAAAATCCCCGCAGCAATAATATCTTTTTCTGCAGGACTTGCAGCTTACTGGATGATGGCATCATTCATCCCGGAGATGTGTACACTGAAAGGCAACATGCTTGTAATAGGAAACCTGGGCTCTTCTATTGAAGCATCTTTTTTTTCAGACATAATCAATAAATGGGCGGATCTTGCGAGGATAGATTACAGCCATTTACGAATAATCTTGTTCAGTGCAGGAACACTTGCCGTACTGCTGTCCATAGACACACTTAAGACCTCTGTAATAGTTGATACAATAGCCGGGGACAGACATGATTCCAATAAAGAGCTGCGAGGTCAGGGATTGGCAAATATGGTGTCTGGACTTGTCTTTGGAATGCCCGGTGCAGGAACAATGGGTCCTACACTGCTCAATATCAGCAGCGGGGCAAATACAAAGCTTTCCGGATTTTTTGCAGGAACCCTTGCGCTTATCGCATTCCTGGCAATCGAGCCTTTTGTCTCATGGGTGCCTGTTCCTGTGCTGTCAGGCATCCTTATAGTGGGCGCAGCCCGTATAATAGATAAACAGAGCCTCAGACTGCTGTTACAGAAATCCACTTTTTTTGATTTCCTTGTGATCTTGTCCGTGGTTATAAGCGCGATCTTTGTCGACCTGATTGTAGCTTCGGGCGTTGGAATAGCTTTTGCGATCATGCTTTTTCTAAGAGACCAGGTGAGAAGCCCGGTGATTGCAAGGAAGATATATGGCAACCAGATTTTTTCAAAAAGGAAAAGATTAGACGATGAAATGGCTATACTTTATAAGCAAGGACATAATACAGTAATTTATGAGCTACAGGGATCACTTTTTTTTGGTACAACCGATCAGCTTTATTCGGAAATAGAGCCTGTTATAAAAACATGCAAATTTATTATAATGGATCTGAAAAGAGTCATTTCAATTGACTTGACTGCCATCCACAGGCTGGAACAATTGGCCAGGAAGGTTTCCAAAAAGGACGGCTTTCTAATACTGGCTTCGCTTAATGAATCGGATGAAGGAAAACAGAATATAAGGAAGTATTTTGAAGAGATAGGGTTTATAGGTTCTAATACCAGAATTAGGGTCTTTCAGGAAATTGAAACCGCACTGGAGTGGGTGGAAGAGGAAATCCTTTGCTCCTGCGGTCAGATACGCGAATCCGATCAAAGTCCTTTGGATATAACAGAAATCAGCCTTTTTTCTAATATTAAAGAAGATTTTCTCAGACTTTTTTCATTATATCTAAAAACGATTATTTTTAAAAATAAAGATATAATTTTTAAAAAAGGAGATGAAGGCAATGAAATTTTTTTCATAAGGCATGGAACCGTAAGGATAGAGCTTCCCCTTGAAAAAGGGCGATCTCATTTGCTTGCAATATTCGGCCGCGGGGACTTTTTTGGAGACATGTGTTTTATTGGTAGCAAACAAAGATACAGGTCCGTCCTTCTTCATGAGGACCACAAACGATCGGCAAACGCTGTCGCTGAAGGAGATGTTTCACTTTTTGTACTGTCCCGCAAGGATTTCGACAGACTGGCCGAACAGCATCCAAGACTTGCAAGTATGTTTTATGAGGAGCTTGCAGGAGCGCTGGCCCTGAGGTTGAGGCAGACTACCACTGAATTAAAAAGCCTCCAAGAAGCCTAATCCAAGCACGGTTATGGTAATGGCATGAAACAATATGATTGGGCTGCTGAATACAGGGAAAAACTGACCTCCGCCAAAGAGGCCTTGGAGGGTGTTTATCACTGCCAGAGGGTCTTCATAGGGTCAGGATGCGGGGAGCCCCAGCATCTGGTAACTGAATTAAAAAACAGGATGAAACGGCTCTGTGATCTTGAGATAATAAGACTTTATCCCCTTCATTGTTCTCAAGCTGATATTGCCTCAAATGCATCCAGAGAGGAATCAGCGACCGGCCGCTTCTTTTACCTCGGGTCGGCCCCGGCTAAGGATCTGATTGCAGACAGGCCTTTTCTTACACCCTTAAGCCTTTCAACTGTATCAAGGCTTATAAAGACCCATCTTATACCCATAGACGTAGCGCTCTTACAGATGTCACCTCCGGATAGTTCAGGCATGATGAGCCTTGGGATTTCGGTTGACATCACCATGACAGCGGCCCGGTCAGCACGATTGGTAATAGCTCAGGTCAACACTCAAATGCCCAGGACTTACGGGCAAGGTTTTGTTCACATAAGCAATGTAAATAGAATCGTAGAAAAGGATGAGATGTTGCTGACATTCACCCCCCCCTGCATCCATTGCAGGCGACGGCATAGCTGCTCATGTGGCCAAACTCGTTCGAGATGGATCAACCATAAATATCAACCCCGGACCATTACACAAACCTATTATTGAAGCTCTTAAGGATAAAAAAGACCTGGGCGTTCACACAACCTTTCTAACCGACAGCATAATGAATCTGACAAGAATCGGCGTCATCAACAACCAAAGAAAGACATCGCATGCAGGAAAAATGGTGGCGAGCGCAGCAGCCGGCTCCCGTGATCTTTACCACTTTATAAACCAAAACCCTCTTGTGGAACTAAGGCCGTCCGAATATGTGTGCAACCCTGCCGCCCGCCCGCCTGGCCGATAAAGCCGTTGCTATACCCAGTGGTGAAGTCCAGTTTGTGGCCACCGAGTTCGGAAGCGTCAATCTCATCGGCAAAAACCTTCATGAAAGGGCCACAGCAATCATAGGTCTGGCCCATCCTGATTTTAGGGAAGAGTTATGGCAACATGCCAAAAGCGAAGGAATCCTGGCTCATGAACACGCGTTTACCAAGGCGCTATCCGGCATCTATCCCTCGCATCTGGAAGAGATAAAAGAAATAGATGGCACTCAGGTTTTCTTCAGACCTGCAGACCTTCCGACGAACGCCTTATGCAGGAGCATTTCTACAGTATGGATAAGGAAGATATAATAGCGCGTTTCATGTATGACAAGCCGTTGTTTCCAAAACGTGATGTATCATGTATGTGCCGGCTTGACTATGATCGAAACATGGCCGTACTTGCCTTAGCTGGAGAGATTGGATTTGAAAAAGTTGTTGGAATTGGTGTCTCGTTTTACCAGCCTGCTACAAACACAGCAGAGGTCGCCTTTTCGGTACTCAGGCAATGGCAGGGGAAGAGAATAGCTTCAGTAATCATAAGGAAATTGATTCCGGAGGCAATAAAGAGAGGCACCGATGGTTTTATGGCATACACCCTACCAAATAACCGAAGGATGATAAGGCTGTTCGAGGCCTTACCATACAAGGTAAAAAAATTTACTCAAGAAGGGATACTGGTCTTGAGTTGTTCATTTAGAAATATGGCTTGAATGAAATTCTAATTCTACTAGAATAAGTTATTGTTTTAATAAGTTGATCATTAGATTAATAGTTAACTTTATCGGCTGAGGAAAGATAATGGATAAATTTTACTTAAACAGAGCTCAGGTGATTTTTATCCTGGTGGACATCCAGGAGAAGCTGGCGGGCGCCATGAATATGAAGGACCAGGTTTTGACAAATTGCCTTCACCTTATAGAAGCGGCTAAACTTCTGCATGTGCCCATTCTTTTAACCGAACAGTATCCAAAGGGATTGGGCACGACACTTAATGAAATCAGGAAAGCCCTTTCAAAATACGATCCCTTTGAAAAAACCTCTTTTGACTGCTGCAGTGAAAAAGGGTTCATGGACAGGGTAGCCGCGGAAGGTCGGCCAAAGATCCTTCTTGCTGGAATGGAGACTCACATATGTATCCTTCAGACTGCCTTGGGTCTTCTAAAAAACGGATATGTCGTGCATGTTGTAAGGGATGCAGTCTGTTCCAGGAAAAAGGATGATTTCAAGATAGCCTTGGAGTTCATGAGGGAAGCAGGCGCAGTGATAACAGGAACAGAAACAGTGCTTTTCCAGTTACTCGAGAGGGCCGGTTCAGAGCCTTTCAGGATAATCTCAAAAAGGATAAAATAAAAACAAGGGAGAAGCCATAAAAACACCGTCAGGCGAAGACAGATACACCCGCAATTTAACGAAAGAGAAAAGATCCGGAAAGCTGCCCGGTACGGATTAAGTATAAGGATCTTACCCATGACACATTAGGGCACAGTTGGTCCGAGACGATTGAGCTTCCATGGAAAAAACAAAGGGACAACTTGAGGCAGAGATCTGCGATGCTATTACCAGATTCGAGAAGGATTACATGGGTCGAGGCCCGCTGGAAAGCAAGGCATATATTATTGACGACATGATCCTGGTAAGGCTCAAAAATGTTCTCACACACGCGGAACTCAGGCTGGCAGACACACCTGACCGCCGTGACGGAAGGGAATTGATCAAGCGAATCAGAATCACATTAATGGAACAGGGACGCCCCCTGCTTGAAGCGGCCGTAGAAAAGATTACCGGCGTAAAGGTTAAAAGCCTCCACACTGACATAAGCACAGTGACCGGTGAAAGGGTAGTTCTCTTCTCTTTGCTGACCCCTCCCCTAACGGATCAATGCCGGGATAAAAAGTAGAGGGACTCTTGATACCGTGGCACAAGAATTAACTTGACAAAGGAGAGGTTAGAATCTTTATACTGAAATCCAGATCCATTGGAGATGGAGCTCGGGCGAAATCCTGAGATGTATTCCGGGGTCTTTATTTTCTGAGCCTTAGAGTTTTAACGAACCCTTTCCACGGAGGTGAAGGGTGCGAAAAAAATATGGGGCCGCTGCTCGTATTATGTTAACGGGCGGCGGCTTTTTTGTTTTAAGGTTTTCGGCTCTTTATTCTTTATTTTTAGTTTAAAATGCTTGTATTTGTATTATGTATAAAAAATTAACATAACAGAATTATAAGAGGAGGACATAAACTATGCAAAGCTTTGATAACATCAGATCCAATCTAGCTGGCGACCGTCCCCAGGTGCATCCGGATTCACTCATTGACCCTTCGGCGCAGATAATAGGAAATGTAATAATCGAAAAAGACGTCTTTATAGGGCCGCTCGCTGTGATCAGGGCCGACGAGCGTGGACCCGACGATTCTGTAAAGCCGATCATCATAGGCGAAGAGGTCAATATACAGGATGGAGTAATCATACACAGTCACGGAGGAGCCTCGCTTTCAATAGGAGCAAGAACTTCAGTTGCTCACGGGGTGACCATCCATGGACCATGCACCATCGGAGAGGATTGCTTTCTGTCCATGCGAAGCACCCTTTACAGGGCCACACTGGCCTCCAATGTCTGGATAGGAATGGCAGCCATAATAATGAAAGCCACTCTGGACCAGCACACCTATGTGCCTGCCGGAACAGTAATCCGATCCAGCCATGATGTGGGGAGGCTGAGACTTGTTTCCTCAAGAGAGGATGAATACATGAAGGATGTGCTGGAGGCCGCAAACAGGCTTAGAAATGATTATCTGGAGCAACGCTCCAGGGTAAAACAATATCTTCATAACCAGTCCTTGATGAAGACAGCCAGATAGCCCAGGGCAGACGGGATCATTGTTCACTCCTCAAGGAAATTCATCTGCGCAGAAAGGCGGAAAATATGGATCGGCGCTGTAAGACCACAATTGAGACCCTTGAGAAGCTGCGTGGGGAGTCACTACAGGCAGGAGGACCAAAAAAGATAGAAGACCAGCACCGAAGGGGCAAACTAAGTGCAAGGGAGAGGATTGACCTTCTGCTGGACGACGGATCATTCGAGGAGTTCGATGTACTCAAAACAGGCAGGGGAGACGCCTTTGGAGAAAGTCGGACTTATCCCGGCGATGGCGTGGTTACTGGTCACGGCGCAATAGACGGCAGAGAAGTATTTATATTCAGTCAGGACTTCACGATCGTTGGAGGTTCGCTTGGAGAGGCTCATGCACAGAAGATATGTAAGGTAATGGATCTGGCAGTGCGCGTGGGTGCGCCAATAATCGGTATAAATGATTCCGGAGGTGCAAGGATTCAGGAAGGGGTCGACGCACTTGCTGCATACGGCGAGATATTTCATAGGAATGTAAGGGCGAGCGGCGTGGTCCCTCAGATTTCATGCATAATGGGTCCATGCGCCGGTGGAGCGGTTTACAGCCCTTCCATAACCGATTTTGTCTTCATGGTCGAGGAGTCATCTTACATGTTTGTAACTGGTCCGAGCGTTGTAAAGACGGTAACCCACCAGGAAATAACCGCCGAAAAACTTGGTGGTGCTGACGTCCATTGCACTAAGAGCGGTGTTGCCCATTTTGTTGCACCCAATGACATACTTTGCCTAAGAGAGATAAGGCGCCTAATAAATTATCTTCCGTCCAATAACAAGCAGAAACCACCAATGCTGGATCTGAGAGATCCGCCTGACAGGACCGACCCGGCGCTTGATTATCTGATACCTGAAAACCCAAATCAGACATATGATATGAATGTGTTGATTTACAGCATGCTCGACGGGGCAGAATTCATGGAGGTCCAGTCAGCATTTGCGCGCAACATCATATGCGGATTCGGCAGGCTTGGAGGTCAGACCATAGGCCTTGTGGCCAATCAACCCTCTATTCTGGCAGGTGTGCTTGACAATGACGCATCTTTCAAGGCAGGCCGTTTTGTAAGGTTCTGCGATGCATTCAACATTCCCCTGGTCGCTCTGGTGGATGTCCCCGGCTTCATGCCGGGACCTGATCAGGAACACGGTGGGATCATACGTCATGGGGCCAAACTCCTTTACGCATTTACGGAAGCAACCGTACCGCGAATATCAGTAATATTGCGCAAGGCCTACGGCGGAGCCTATCTTGTCATGAACTCCAAACACATACATTGCGATGTAAATTATGCATGGCCAACGGCTGAAATAGCTGTAATGGGACCTAAAGGAGCAGCCGAGGTTGTGTTTAAGAAAGAGATCCAATCGGCTTCTGACCAGGATGCCGCCCTCAATGAAAAAATGAATAAGTACAGAGAGGCCTTTGCAAATCCATTCCTGGCAGCCAAGCGCGGGTACATTGATGACGTAATCTTTCCGCGCGATACACGTCACCGCCTGATAAGAACCCTTCAGGTTCTGGAGGGCAAAGAGGTGAAGGGACCTTATAGAAAACACGGGAATATTCCACTGTGAGGCGGTAAATGTTTAAAAGAATCCTGATAGCTAACCGCGGCGAAATTGCATTGCGCATTATTCGCACGTGCAAAAGATTAGGCGTAGAATCAGTGGCCATATACTCTGATGAGGACACCCGAAGTCCATATGTGGAGGAGGCTGAAGAGGCTTTATACATAGGAGGTTCGAGGGCAGATGAGTCATATCTGCATATGGAAAGGATAATATCCGCAGCCGTTACAAAAGGGTGTGAGGCCGTTCATCCCGGTTATGGATTTCTTTCGGAAAACCCCCGATTCGCAAAGGCGGCGGAGGCCTCCGGTGTAACATTTATAGGCCCTCCCGCAGGGGTGATAGCCATTATGGGGGACAAAATTGCTTCCAAAGAAATTGCAGTTCGGGCCGGAGTTCCTGTCATTCCAGGCCATGTGGATTCCATAAGGGATGTTGAAGAGGCAATAGCCGCCGCTGAAAGCATCGGCTACCCCGTCCTGCTTAAACCAGCCGCAGGGGGCGGCGGCAAAGGCATGAGGATTGTCTGCGGACAACATGATATGGAGGCAGCTCTGGCTGCAGCGCGCCAGGAAACCCGCAAGGCCTTTGGAGACAACAGGATTTTCATGGAGCGCTATATTGAAAACCCGCGACATATAGAGATACAGATACTATCTGACAGCCGGGGAAATATTCTACATCTGGGGGAAAGGGAATGCTCTATCCAGAGAAGATATCAAAAGCTCATTGAAGAGTCTCCATCCCCGGCTGTGTCAGATTCCCTGAGGCAGTCAATGGGAAGGGCTGCCTGTGAACTTGCAAGAAAGGCAGGGTACGTTAATGCCGGAACCGTTGAATTTATTATGGCTCCTCAAGGCGGATTTTATTTCCTTGAGATGAATACCAGATTGCAGGTGGAGCACCCTGTTACGGAGATGGTTACGGGGCTGGATCTTGTAGAACTGCAACTGAGAATAGCTGCAGGAGAACCCCTGCCTTTTGCTCAGAATCAGATTAGATTTGAAGGCTGGGCCATGGAGGTTCGCGTCTGTGCCGAGGACCCTGCAAGAGACTTCATACCATCAACAGGTATGATCACACGCTATGCCGAGCCCAGGGGGAAAAACATCAGAGTGGACAGCGGGGTAAGAAGCGGAAGCAAGATAGGCGTGCATTATGACTCCATGATGGCCAAGGTGATCTCCCATGGAAAAGACAGGGAATCAGCACGAATCGGTCTTGTTGAGGCATTAAACGGGTATCATATTGAGGGAATTGCTACCAATATAGATTTTATAAACACTGTTCTTTGCCACCCTGATTTCGTAGAAGCAAGACTGTCGACAGGATTTATAGGAAACAACTTTCAAAGGGGAAACCCCCTTATCAGGGCTGACGGCCGAAAAGTAGAGCTGGCTGCCCTAGCAGCAACCCTGATATATCACGTACGCACGGTTGCGATCAGGGAATCGGTCCAGGAGATGGTTTCCAGGATAGGCCTCAGTAGAAATCAGGTTACCACTCATAGTTACATGGTTAGAACAGAGGATGAAGACTTTGGGGTCTCCCTCCAGGGTTCTCTTCAGGGCCGTCTATGGACTGCGACCGTAAACGGGCGCAAACACGCGGTTGAAACACCTGGTTTCGAGTTCTACAGACGAAGATTGAGACTCAACATAGACGGAAGGGTTCATCGCTTTCGGTTAAGGGTTGAGCAATCCTTCATATTTGTTGCATTTAGCGGAATTACAAGAACTTACGAGATTTATACTCCCAAGGAATGGGCCCTGCTCAAATACATGCCCAGAAAGATCCAGAAGACCCCTGAGAATATACTTTCATGCCCCATGCCCGGCCAGGTGGTGCAGGTACTTGTCAAACGGAATGATGTGGTTTTCCGCGGTCAGACCCTTGTGATCCTGGAGTCAATGAAAATGGAAAGCGGCGTAGCGTCACCACTTGACGGATTAATAGAAGATGTGGTTGTTAAAAGCGGTCAGACAGTTGAAGCCGGAGAAACTCTGATTGTTTTCAGTAAATTGCCAGGGTAGTCTAACAGACTATACTCCATGCCTTCCTTATTTTCAGACAGGAATTGAAGCGTCCCGGCCTTGCTTCAGCCGATCAATGAAAGCATGCGCCTTTCGAGCTCATTCCTAGGCACAGCACCAACAACTCTGTCTATTTCCCTGCCGCCTCGAAAATACAACACAGTCGGTATGCTTTGAATACCGTAGCGGGAAGCGACCTGAGGATTCTCATCTACATTAAGCTTCCCCACCTTGATCTTCCCGGAATATTCTTGAGCCAACCGGTCTATAACAGGCCCGATGGTCCGACATGGACCGCACCATGGAGCCCAGCAGTCAAGCATTACAGCCCCTCCATATAAAATGATTTCTTTCCCGAAGTTCCCGTCAGTAATCTGAACCGGCCCTTCGTAAACGGTTTGAATAGGAAGTGGTGACCTGCACTTACCACATACTGGGCGGTCTTTCTTTTTCGTCTCAGGGACTCTGTTTTTCGCTCCGCATCTTTTACATTCCACATAAAAGTATTCTGGTACCATATGGATCTGCCTCCTGTTCGCCTTGTTTTAATAAGTTAGACAGCATTGCCAGCATGATCAATACCGTATGCAAGAAAATGGTAGTTTTTTCTTGACGAAAAAAATAAATGTTTTTAGTATGACAGTTTATTCCAGAATAGGAGCAATAAGATATGTATGCGGTCATTCAAACTGGCGGGAATCAATATCGGGTGATGCCCGGCGATGAGATACGGGTGGGAAAAGTACCCGGAGTGCCGGGAGATTCGGTGTCCTTTGATCAGGTCCTTTTAGCCTCTGATGGAGAGAAGATCTCTGTCGGCAAACCCTACATTCAAGGCGCAAGGGTGCTGGGACGAATAACGCGTCAGGCCAGGACCAGGAAGATCGTTGTTTTTAAGTATAAGAGAAGAAAAGGTTATAGAAGGACCAAGGGGCACAGACAGGACTTCAGCCTGATCAAGATAGATAACATAGAGACGCAACAGGGCAATTAGAAACAGGGATTGGGCTGAGTTCAATCCAGAGTTTGGTGAGGTAATTGACAAATGGCGCACAAGAAAGCTGGTGGCAGTTCACGCAACGGAAGGGACAGTGCCGGACAGAGATTCGGTGTAAAACGCTACGGAGGACAGATCGTCCGCGCAGGCAATATATTGGTCAGACAAAAGGGAACCAGGATTCACGCCGGAAAAAATGTGGGTATTGGGAGGGACTATACTCTTTTCGCAACTATTGACGGCTTAGTTACTTATGAGCCTTGGGGAAAGAAGCGCACCAGGGTGAGTGTTTATCCGATTGATGCCTCTGCCCAGGAAGCAGCAGCCTGATTTTCCTCCAATGATAATGCTCCGTTTCGGAAGTGAGACACAAGGTCCCACCCCAGCGAAGATCTACCCATGTGAACTTCAAGAAAAGAACGCTCCCCGAGGCCCTGAAATTTGACATGAGGGCCTAAGGGAGGGGAAGCAACGCAGCTCGCAGGTAAGGAGCCTCTTTTGAGCAGTCCTCTGAGAAAAAGCCTTCTTTCAAGAGCCAGACGAGTAGTCATAAAGGTGGGAAGCGCGGTTATTACCTCAACCCACGGTCTTAGTAAGGATGTGGTCGAAGGAATTGCAGCGGATATCTGCCGGCTTGTGGCAAACAGACATCAGGTGCTTCTTGTTACATCGGGAGCAATATCTTCCGGTCTGAGAAAGATGGGGTTGACAAAAAAACCCAAGTCCGTCAGTCAACAGCAGGCACTGGCCGCCATAGGTCAGAGCATCCTGATGATGGCCTATGAGGAGGCATTTGGACAATATGGGCAGAAGGTGGCACAGGTCCTTATAACCCGTGACGATCTTGCACATAGAAGACGGTATCTGAACGCCCGAAATACCCTTCTTACCCTGCTGGACTGGAAGATAGTTCCGATTATCAATGAAAACGACACAGTTGCAGTGGACGAAATAAAATTCGGAGACAACGACAACCTGAGTGCAATGGTTGCAAACCTTACTGATGCCGACATGCTTCTGTGCCTTACCAGCACCAATGGGCTTTATGACAAGGATCCGACCCTTCATAAAGATGCCAGGCTTATACCGCTGGTTCAAGGTTTGGACAGAGGGGTTGACCAGTATGCCAGCGCTGTTCCCGGCAATCTGGGAACAGGGGGAATGGCAAGCAAGGTGAAGGCTGCACAAAAGGTTGCCCTGGCAGGAGTACCTACCATCATTGCCAGTGGAATCAAAGACGGGATAATAAGGCGAATCTTTCAGGGAGAGGAAGAAGGCACCCTGTTTCTTCCCAGGGAAACCCCTCTATGCGGTCGCAAACACTGGATCGCTTTCACCAAATCATGCAAGGGAGATATCATCATAGACGAAGGGGCTTCCGTGGCGATCGTTGAAAAAGGGAAAAGCTTACTGCCCTCGGGTATAAGGGAGGTCAGCGGCAGATTCAGCCAGGGTGATGCCGTCAATGTTCTCAATCCTTTAAGGGAGACCATTGCCATAGGGATGGTAAACTACCATTCCGGAGACATAAAAAAGATAATGGGTGCCAAGAGCTCGGAGATTGAGGCTCGGCTTGGGTTCAGGCACGACGATGAGGTTATCCACAGAGACAATCTGGTATTGATAAAGGAACTTGAGCAGGGAGATGAAGCATGTCGCTCGAGACAGTGATCCTTAAGATGGCTGAAGCCGCCAGGCAGGCCGCCAGGCAGTTGCGCAGGCTGGATTCAGGAACTAAAAACAGAGCTCTTCAGAGAATGGCTGAAGGCCTTATGGAAAAAAAAGACCAGATTCTTGGGGAAAACGCCCTGGATGTTGCCTCAGCAAGTAATGCAGGCCTTTCTCCAGCGATGGTCGACAGGCTCATTCTCAACGATAGTCGCATCAAAGAAATGGCAGATGCCGTAGTGGAGGTAGCTTCGCTTCCAGACCCCGTAGGACGGATACTGGGTCTGCTGAGAAGGCCTAATGGCTTGCTTGTTGGAAGAATGAGAATACCGCTCGGCGTTATTGGCTTCATATACGAATCACGTCCGAACGTTACAATGGATGCAGCCGCCCTGTGCCTCAAATCAGGTAATGCCGTGATCCTAAAAGGAGGCTCAGAGGCTCATCGTTCCAATATAGTACTGGGCCAAATCTGCTCGGAGGCGCTAAAGGATACCGGGATCTCTCCGGATGCAATCCAGGTAATACCCACTACTCAAAGGGAGGCGGTTGGACTGCTGGTCGGATTGAGTGATTATCTGGATGTGATAATACCAAGAGGAGGCGAAGAGCTCATAAGGTTTGTAAGCAATAATGCAAAGGTTCCTGTCCTCAAGCACTACAAGGGGGTTTGCCATATCTATGTGGATGAGGATGCGGACCTTTCATTGGCCCTCGATGTATGCTTTAATGCCAAGGTGCAGAGACCCGGCGTATGTAATGCCATGGAAACCCTTCTTGTACACAGGGGTATCGCATCTGAATTCCTGCCCCAGATGCTCAGGCGGTTCACTGAGGCGGGTGTCGAGATCCGTGGCTGTCCCAGAACGCTGGCTATATTTCCCGAGGCTGTAGAAGCAGTTGAAGCGGATTGGCCTGCAGAGTTCCTTGATCTTATTCTGGCTGTAAAGGTCGTGGAAAATATGGACGAGGCGATGGATCACATAGAAAGATATGGTTCAAACCATACGGAAGCCATAATAACAAGGGATTATAACAACTCCCAGAGGTTTTTGGCAGAAGTTGATTCCTCCGTAGTCCTTGTGAACGCCTCAACCAGGTTTAATGACGGCAACCAGTTGGGCCTGGGAGCGGAAATAGGTATAAATACCTCCAAACTACACTCCTTTGGTCCCATGGGTCCCGAAGAGATGACCGCCACCAAATTCATAGTCTTCGGACAGGGTCAGCTCAGAACATAGGAGGATACTTTTGAAGCTGGGTTTCCTGGGTGGAACCTTTGATCCAATACACCTCGGGCATCTCCGTTCTGCCGAGGAAATAGCAGAACATCTTGGACTCGACAAGGTGTATCTTATTCCGTCAGCCCAGCCGCCCCATAAAACTGCTGATCCTGTAAGCGATTTCAGCCGAAGGATGGCCATGACCAGGATGGCCGCCAACAATTCCCCGCGGTTGGATGTCCTGGATCTTGAAGGCAGACGTCCCGGACTCTCTTATTCCATAGAGACACTCAGGGAACTCAATTCCCTTTTCTCCAGTAGCGCCAAGATTTATTTCATAGTTGGAACGGATGCTTTTTTTGAGATCAAGACATGGAAGAGCTATAAAGACCTGTTCAAGTACGCTGATTTTGTGTTGGTTGAAAGGCCTGGATTTCCGCTCACACAGGTTCCTTTCATGCTTTCGGATCTTGGGATAGGTGCATCACCTCAAACCGGGCAACCAGCCTTTATCCTGCCCACGGGGAGGAGTATCACTCTCCTCTCCGTGACCCACATGGATATCTCTTCGACACGAATAAGGGAGCTCAGGTCAATGGGAAGATCAATAAGATTCCTTGTGCCTGAGGCCGTCTGCGATTATATCCTCAGAGAGGGGCTCTACATATCCCATGGAACCCGTTGAAAAGGCAAAACTTCTGCTAAAGTTCATTAATGAAAGAAAGGCCATTGACCCTGTTCTGCTGGAGGTAGGAGGACTAACCACAATTGCTGATTATTTTCTCATAGCAAGCGGGAGCTCAACCAGGCAGGTGCAGGCAATCACCAGACACCTTGAAAAGAGGATGCGCGAGGCCGGCGTCAAACCATTGGGGGTTGAAGGAGAGCAGGGCTTTCAGTGGGTGCTCATGGACTATGGGGATGTCATCGTTCACATATTCTATGAACCGGCCAGAGAGTTTTACGATCTTGAGGGGCTTTGGATGGATGCCCCGAAGATTGAATAAAGGATTTGTATAAGACGTTATCCGATCACGGGAGCCGCTTTAGCGGCTCTGAAGCAGATTTCTGCCCAAGTGCTTCTGCGCGGATGAGATCAACTTTTCCTTTCTGAATCTCTCCGTTTTCAACATAGGCGTTGCCCCTGTTATAGAGTATATCTGGGTCATCAGAAACGATCTTCAGAGCGCTGGTATAATCCTGTATGGCCAGTTCAAATTTTCCCTGTTGGAAATAGACGCTTCCCCTGTTGGAAAAAGCGTCGGCACTTCCCTTTTCATGCTTCAGGGCAGATGAAAAATCCTCCACTGCAAGCTCATACTTGCCTGTCTGAACATATATAACCCCGCGGTTAAAAAATGCGTCCACAAAAACCGGGTTGAGCCTCAGCGCCTGATTGTAATCAGAAAGGGCTTTATCCAGGTCGCCTTTCATTTGATGGACCCATCCCCTGCTGTAAAACCCATCCGGACTTGCGGGGTTTTTAAGGAGAAACGATTCGATTCTACCGAGCCGCAACTCGAGACTTGCCCCCTTTGATTCCTCTTCATCCCTGGGTCTCGGAGGCGCAAAAATACCCAAGGTTCTTCTTCCCTGGCCCATATCCTTAGCCGCTGCCGGGGTCTTTTGTTCTTCTGACTGTTTGCCGGACATTGTAATCCTGACACGCTGGGCATCTTTCCCGCCCGACCCGCCCGGAGCTGACCCTTTTATCAACTGTCCCTGAAAAAGTTCTTTTCCAGTTTCCAAGTAATGTGTCAGCGTGGTAGAGAGCCACCATGCAAAAAGAAATCCAATAGCCGGAGGAAGCAAAAGAAGCACCCGGGGAGTCTTAACAGGTGGGAAATGAACCATACCTTCGCCCTGACCCACCATAAGCCCTCTAATCTGCCACCTGTAAAGCATGCACAATGCCCATGGACTGAAGATGTTAAGGGTCAGCACATTGAGAACCCCGCTTAACAGGGACACCTTTATAAAATCCTTCACCCCTGCCCCAAATGAAGTGCGCTCACCTCCATATCTGGTGTGCTCCTCCTTCCAGGCGTAAATGCGGTAAAGACCCCAGAACAGATACAGCCCTAATGTCAGAAGGGGAAAAAGCAGAAGATGAACAAGTCCGAGAAAAAAAAGATCTACCCCTGAACCCGTGAATTCGCTTGGTCTTTCCTCCACCCAGGTATTTGCAGCCTTCCATCTCAGGAACGAACATGCTGCCCAGGGCGTGTAAATGCCGATGGTCACCACTATAAGGAGGCCCCACAAGAGGGAACTCACCAGAAGATCCTTCCCCTTTCCAGTAAACCTTACAGTTCTTCCTCTAACGCGCGTATGGGAGGCCTTCAGCTTGAAAATCCTCACCATGGCCCAAGGGCCGTAGATACCCGCTGTTAGAGCAGTCAGAAGAACCAGGTGTATAATTACTGTCAGGAAGTAATCCCTGCCTCTGCCGCTGAAATCGCAGTTTCCCTCCGGCATGTCTCCTCCTATGCTTTGGACAGTTTTTTAGAATCCTCCGCCTTAAAATTCCTCATTTCCAGAAAGCTCTTATAAATGCGGAAGCTGTTCGTCTCTTCGTAGTTAACTTCTCCAATCGGTATGACATCAAAGCTCAGGATCTGTGCATCAGGATAACTCAAGACAATAGGGGAATGGGTTGATATTATGAACTGGCTTCCGTTCCTGGAAACTGCTTTTTTAAGGCACTCCAGAAATGCAATCTGTTTTGAGGGAGAAAGAGCGGCTTCAGGCTCATCTATGAGATACAGCCCCTCCCTTGAGCAGCGATTTTCAAAGAAGGCCATGAATGCCTGGCCGTGAGACTGCTGATTCAGGGAAAGGCCTCCATAAAACTCCAGAAGTCCCGGGTCGTTCATGATAAAATCATCAATATGGGAAGCATAGTTAAAGAAGGTCTCCGCTCTGAACAGGCACCCTCTTTCTATCCCAAGACGGGGCATTGTCTCCTTGAGTGATATTAAGTCGTTGAGTCTGTTTTCGTAGGGATTATTATGCACTATATGGGTTTTTTCACCTCCCCACATAGCCAGACCATATTTTCTGGCAATAGCCTCAAGGAGTGTGGATTTTCCCGTACCGTTTTCACCCACAAAAAAGGTCACCGATCCTCGAAACTCGAGGTAATCGGTAAGGCAAAAAACCGGCAGGTTAAAAGGATAACATCCCACTTTCGGAAACTGCCTGTTGTGAATGATAACAGACTCAATGAACACGCTTATTCAATCCAGAGCCAAACAGGGTTTCATTTGATATAGTCATCCCTCGGAGGAGAGAAAACCTCTACTATCACGGAATCCTCTAACACATCGGCCTTATGTTCAACGCCTCCGGCTATACACCAGGCATCTCCTGGACCAGCATCAAAATCCTCGCCGGCAATATTTATTATAATATGGCCTGAAAAGACAAAGCCGGTCTGCTCGTGAGGATGACTATGTCTGGGCAGCAAAGCCCCTTTCTTTAGCTTGAATTCGCACATGTGGGTTTTTTCTCCGTAAACCATCGTCCTAATCCCGATGCCCTCGACTGGTTGCAAATACCCTTTGCCGTTGCCGCTCTTTTTATAAAGCATTTTTTAATCCTCCAGAATTAGATAAAATAGCATTAACAGTTTCCAGGTCAGGAGGGCACATTTTATAATGCCTCAGCTCATCAGGGGTTACCCATTTTATCTCCTCGGAACCCACAGGCATTGGTTCTCCCGATACAATAGTACAAAACATTGTGGTGAGATAAACCGCCTCGCTTGGATACTCGTGAGCAGCCTCCATGAAAACGTCCCCTACCCTTACCGTGATCCGTAGCTCCTCAAAAAGTTCCCTCTTAAGGCACTGATCGAGGGTCTCACCGGCCTCCTTTTTTCCTCCCGGAAATTCCCAGTACCCCGCCATGAACGAGCCGCCGGGTCTCTTTGCTATCAAGACCTTCCCCTTCTCCCAGATAAGGCCGGCAGCAACGCTTACAAAATGTTCCCTTTTATTCTCCTTCAATGCCTATTCCTTTCAATCTCAGGCGAAGATAAGCACTTTCAGCCTCCCTGTGGTCGGGCTCGATCTCCAGGATGCGCCTGTATATATCCATGGCCCTATCCGTTTGTCCGTGTTTTTCTCTCAGCGCAGCCAGCCGCATAAGGAAGGTTGTCCCCCTCGGCCTTAACTTGAGAATGGATTCCATTGTGTCCATGGCCTCAATTTCTCTTCCAGTCCTCAAATAAGCATCCAGCAGGTACTCCAAAAGCTCCTCGGCAGTTGGATTTGCCGATACGCCTGACTTCATTATACGGATTATCTCATCATAAAGGCCCTTGTCCAGAAGGTATGAGAAAAGAAATCCGTAAGGAGTTGTATACGTTGGATTTATCGAAATTAATATCTCCGCCTCCTTGGCCGCCGAATAAGTGTCGTTGCGTTTTCTGTGAATATCAAAGATGACCCTGTGTGCAGATTCATCACCTGGATTCATGCCGACATATTTGTTAAGATTTGACATGGCATTGTCAAATCTTCCCATTTCATATTCCGCAACGGCCAGGTTGTATAATACGATCTCGTTAGCCGGTTCTTTTTCAAGAATCCTGTAATAAACCGCCGCCAGACGTTCCATGTCTTTCATGCCGTCGAGGGCCCTGGCGAGCATCACTAGGGCCTCCCTGGCTCCCGGATCCTTATCCAATACCTCCAGAAGAATCTGTTCTGCCCTCTTCCATTCCCCGGCATCGAGGAACCTTTCAGCAAGTCTGAGTCTTCCGGCCCTGTCTTCAGGGTTGAGGGTGACGGCGTTACGAAGGTAAAATGCTGCCTTTTCCCTGTCATCAATCTTTTCGTACAGATAGGCAAGATTGTAAAACAGATTAGCGTCTTTTTGATCCCACTTGGCAGCTGCAAGGAAGGCTGAGATTGCCTTTTCAATCTTTCCGGATTTCATATACACATAGCCGAGGCGCTTATGAATCGGAACGCTCGCTTCTTCACTTGTTCTAACCAGCAGGGCCTCATAATTAGCTGCGGCTGCTTCCCAATTCTCAGATTTTTCAAATGCCTCAGCCAGCTCCAGCCTTGCCCTGGCGTCATCCGGAGCCATTTCTAGAAGCCTCTCCAGGGCTGAAATAAGCCCTTTGGCATTTCCGGCTTTTCCATACAGATCAGCAAGTTCTCTTATTTTCCCTCTATCTTCTTCATCTGAAACTGATTTTTCCAATATGGGCAGCGCCTTGTGAAAATAGCCCCGGCTTTTGTACTCATTCAGCAACCTATCCCTTATGGTCTTCTCGGAAGGAAGAAGGGCCGACGCCCTTTCCAGAAAGGATATTCTCTGATCATCGTTAATAATTCTGTTGGCTCTTTCTAGCCACTCTTCAACATAAGGCCTTACCTGAAGATCAAAATAACCAAGAACGATGTTTTTGTATTTTACTTCGACATGAAAGGAATAGTGATCGAATATTTCGCGGCCTTCAAGAAGTTCTGAGATGGAAAGCTCGGAATCCAGCAACCCCGCGACATCAAGGTTATCAGAAAAAAGTCGGACCCCTAGACTTAAAGGGATATTGGTGGAGATGCCGGAAACTTTTACCCGGTCGGAGGGATGTAAAGAAATCCTCTCCCCGGGCAGTATTTTTATAATCTCCCGATTGACCGTCAGGGCCAGGAAATTAAGTCTTGGCGGACCGCTGTATCTTGTAATCCAAACCCAGATTACAACCCCGGCACCCATCAAAAAAAGGCACAGCAATAAAAAGAAGCGCGTACTTAATATGGTTCTTTTCTTATTAGATATCAGCAATCAAGGCACTCACTTGGAGGAGCCTTTCTCTTCTCCTGCTACGGGCCGACCCGCCTTTTCAAACAACAGAAGCAAAGGAGAAGCCACATAGATGGAGGAGTAAGTCCCCACTATGATTCCCACAAGAAGGGCGTATGCAAAGTCATGGATAACACCGCCCCCCAGAAAAAATAAAGCCACCACAACAATAAGAGTCGTTCCTGCTGTTAGAATAGTCCTGCTTAGGGTCTGATTTATGCTTTCGTTAATGATCTCGGTTAGTGGTTTTCTTCGATATCTCCTTGTATTTTCCCTGATACGGTCGAAGACGATAATTGTATCGTTCATTGAGTAACCAACAATCGTCAGTATGGCTGCTATCACCGACAGGTCAATTTCCTTGTTTGTAATGGCAAAGGCGCCAACAGTTATAATAACATCATGTACAAGAGCAATAATAGCCCCCAGTGCAAATTTCAGACTCAGTAACCAGCAAAGTCCTATGGTAACAACCAATGCTGCTATTATCAGCAATGTTATACCAGCCTCGAACAGGGAAATCATATAAACAACAATGGCGAGAGACAATGCCATAACGAGGCTCATCAGCCATTTGAGTTCAAAACGGCCTGAGATATATATTGCCATAAAAAGAATAGAGTAAAAGATCGCAAAAAGGGCCTTATCAGTGAGATCCTTACCTACCTTGGGCCCCACCATTTCAACACGCCTCACCTCAATCCCTTCTCCGAATGATGCCTTCATGGCAGCAGCAGTCTTGTCCCCTACACCCGTAAGCTCAAAATCGGTTTTTCGGACGCGGATGAGGTACTCCAGTTCCTCTTCCCCTCCAAATTCCTGAACTATGCTGTCTTCCAGATCCACTGCCTTAAGGGCTGCCTTGATATCTGATGGTGACTTTTTCTCAGGAAGTTTGATCTGAATGAGAACTCCGCCTGAAAAATCAACGCCGTAATTAGGGCCTCCCCGCCATATTAGCGTAAATATAGTCAAAAGTATGAGAGCACCAGATACAAAAAAGGCCAGATTTTTCTTTCCTATGAAGTCAACTGATATACCGGGTTTGATTAAATACATATAATATTTCTCCGCTGGGCGCCAACGTTATATGCTTATCTTATTCATTCGCTTGATGACATATAGATAGTCAAAAATTATCCTTGTAATAAATATGGCCGTAAAAAAACTCGCCAGTATGCCTATGCTGAGGGTGACGGCAAAGCCCCGCACCGGGCCTGTCCCAAACTGAAAAAGAACAAGCGCAGTAATGATTGTAGTCACATTGGAATCCAATATGGTCACAAATGCCTTGCTGTAACCTGTTTCAATGGCCGTCCTGACCGGTTTTCCCAGTCTGAGCTCTTCCCGTATTCTTTCAAAGATGAGCACATTGGCATCCACGGCCATGCCTATGGTAAGTATGATTCCGGCAATGCCTGGGAGGGTCAAGGTGGCGCCGAAAAAGGCCAGGCCACCCATTATAAAAAGAATGTTCAGCATCAGGGCTAAATTCGCTATTACCCCGGAGAGTCGATAATAAAAGGCCATAAAAAGCACCACTATGACTCCTCCGATAAGCATGGAATTCAGTCCCTTGTTGATGGAATCCTTTCCCAGGGAAGGCCCCACGCTGCGCTCCTCCAGGATCTTTACGGGCGCAGGCAGTGCGCCTGCTCTCAATACAATGGCAAGGTCCTTGGCCTCCTCCATCGTGAAACGGCCCGTGATCTGTGCCTTGCCGCCTGATATTTTGTCCTGGATAACGGGGGCAGAATACACATTGTTATCGAGCACGATTGCAAGTCTTTTCTTTATGTTTTCACCGGTTATCTGTTCAAATAACCTGGCGCCCCGAGCATCAAAGGACAGCGATACGTAAGGTTCATTATATCTGCTGTCTATGGCTACCCTCGCATCAGTTATGTACTCGCCTGTCAACAGGGTCCTTTTCTTAAGTAAAAATGGAATCTTTCTCTTTGCACCCGTGTTCGGGTCGGTAGCGACCTCATAGAGAATCTCATCTCCGGGCGGTACGTTCCCTTTAATAGCTTCCTCCAGGTTCCCCTCTTCATCCATCAGTTTAAACTCTAGTATTGCTGTCTTTCCGATAAGCTCCACAGCACGTTTGGGATCCTTTATGCCCGGCAATTGAACCAGAATCCTATCCTCTTCCTGAGGTCGTATATCCGGCTCGCTGACTCCGAACTGGTCTATCCTGTTTCTAATGGTCTCAAGTGCCTGATCAACAGCCATCTTCATTATCCGTTCCTTTGCCTTGGGATCGAGGCGCATATGAAAGCCGGGCCTCCCATCTGTCCCAGGAACAGACTCAAGCCGGAAATCCGGATAAGTGGCTGCGACGAGATCATTAAAGGCGGTGGAATCTTCGACCCTCATCAAGGCAATGAAGATCTGGTCTTTTCCGGCCCGCTTAAGATCGCCGTACCGGAGTTTCGCCTTTCTCATATCGTGTTTGATCTCCTCAGAAACCCTCTCCAGATGGCTTTCAACTGCCTTTATACTCTCCACCTCAAGGATAAGATGGATTCCCCCCTGAAGGTCCAGCCCAAGCTTGATTTTTTCACTTGGAAGAACATGAGACCACCATCCGGGAAGCTTTCCACCGATACTGGGCATCAGATACAAAAGCCCCAGCAGGATAGCCACAAGCGCTATTAAAGATCTCCACATCAAACTTCTAGACACGTCGCACTCCCCACCAGTTGTTGACCGCTCTCCTGCAGATCTGTAATCATGGAGAGCTTATGCTATTAAATTTAAAGATTCACTCTCATCCTGAAAATGATTACTGGGACTCCTTCACAGGTTCGCTGCCCAATACTCCGGCAACCGAACCCCTGGATATCCTGACCCGTACCTTGGGAGCAATCTCCATGGTAACCACATCATCCCCTATTCCGGTTATTACACCATGAAGACCACCAGTAGTTACAATTCGGTCGCCTCTTTTAAGTGAGGCAAGCACCTGTTTATGCTGCTTTGCCTTTTTTTGCTGGGGTCTGATAAGGAGAAAATAAAAAATTGCAAACATCAGGATCAGGGGTATAAATGCCCCAAAACCACTCCCCGTGCCTCCGTTTCCAGTGCCTCCGGTTCCCATCGCATATGCCAAAAAATCCATTAGGTGACCTCCTCCTTCAGTAGGGTTTGTCTCTCATAGAACTTTTCTCTAAACTTGTCCAGTCTGTTTTGCCTTATTGCTTCTCTAATCCCACACATCAGATGCATATAATAGCTTAGATTGTGAATAGTATTCAACTGATAAGCTAGTATTTCTCCGCTCAGAAACAAATGCCTCAGGTAGGCCCTTGAAAAATTGGAGCAGGTGTAACATCCGCATTCCTCATCAGGCGGAAGGAGATCGTTACGGTAACGGAGATTTTTTATGGAAAGCCTCCCCTTCTCCGTAAAAAGCATACCGTTTCTTGCATTTCTAGTGGGCATGACACAGTCAAACATGTCAATCCCCCTCATGGATCCTTCTACAAGATCTTCAGGCGTCCCTACCCCCATGAGATACACAGGCCTATCCTCGGGAAGGCATCTTTTTGTTGCTTCAATCATCGCAAGCCTAACGGCCCTGTCTTCACCCACCGAAAGACCTCCAATGGCATAGCCATCAAAACCGAGCCTTACCAGAGCCCTGGCGCTGAGTTCCCTCAGGTCCGGATACATGCCGCCCTGTACGATGGCAAAAAGACTCTGGTTGACTCCCTTCCAGGCATCAAGGCATCTTTGAGCCCATCTGGTAGTAAGTCCCACAGACCTCATGACATAATCGTGAGATGCAGGGTATGGTACACACTCATCAAAGGCCATTGCCATATCCGCTCCAAGGGACATCTGAATCTCCATGGCCTCCTTGGGGCCTATAAAGTGAAGTGATCCGTCCAGATGGGAGCGAAAGGTTACACCTTCCTCGGAAATGTCCCGGAGACGTGCCAGGCTGTAAACCTGAAACCCCCCGCTGTCGGTTAGTATAGGCCTCGACCATCCCATAAAACAATGCAACCCTCCAAGCTCTTCAACCAGTTTATGGCCTGGTCTGAGGTACAAATGGTATGAGTTTGCCAACACGATGCTCACACCCAGGGATTCCAAGTCCCTTGGAGCAACGGCCTTAACCGTAGCGTTGGTCCCCACCGGCATGAAGACCGGGGTCTCAAAATCTCCGTGAGCTGTTGAAAGTATGCCCGTTCTGGCCGGAAACCAGGCACTTCTGGATGTGATCTCAAATTTCAAAAAACAGTCTCCCTGAATATCCGTCTGAGCACGGAAAAACCTTAAATAATGAGCATGGCATCGCCGTAACTAAAGAAACGAAATCTTTGCCGCACAGCATAGCGATAGGCCTCCATTATGAAATCAAATCCGGCGAATGCCGCCACCAGGAAAAGGAGTGAGCTTCTTGGCAGATGAAAATTAGTTACAAGGCTATCCACCACTGAAAAGGAAAAGCCCGGAAATATAAGCAGGTCCGTTTCCCCTTCGCCCGCAGTCACCTCGCCCGTCCTGAGGGCAGAGCTTTCAAGGGCTCTTACTACAGTTGTCCCCACTGCAACCACCCTCCTTCCCTGTTTTCTGGCTTCAGTAATCTTTTCCGCGCTATCTTTCTCAATACGATACCGCTCAGTGGCCAAGCGATGGAGCCTTATATCATTTACACGCACCGGCTGAAATGTCCCATATCCCACATGAAGGGTAATAGGACAGACCAGAATCCCCTTTTCTTTTATCCTTCCAAGGAGTTCTCCGGTAAAATGAAGTCCTGCTGTAGGAGCCGCAACAGCCCCTGGAACCCTTGCATAAACTGTTTGGTAGCGATCCCGGTCGAGCTCTCTGCCGGGATCGTCTTTATCCCTTCTTATGTACCGAGGAAGCGGTACCTGACCCATCTCTTCCA
>QZIK01000027.1 GCA_003599015.1 Desulfobacteraceae bacterium
GACCTCCTTGTGCCCTCTCTGCCTGCCGAATCCCTTCACTTCGCTTACCGTAAGTCCCTTGACTCCAAGGGAGGAAAGACCCTCTTTCACTTCATCAAGCTTAAAGGGCTTTATGATTGCCTCTATCTTTTTC
This sequence comes from Desulfobacteraceae bacterium, assembly GCA_003599015.1. Lineage (GTDB taxonomy): Bacteria > Desulfobacterota > DSM-4660 > Desulfatiglandales > Desulfatiglandaceae > CG2-30-51-40. The sequence continues at coordinate 134 of QZIK01000027.1, forward strand.
ATGCCTGTTCTCCTTTCCTTTCGGCGTTATAAGCCTAAATGCTGTAACCGGTCTCATTATGAAGGCTGATGTCAAGCCCTCTTATTTCTTCTTCGTGATCGACCCTCAGTCCAATGGTACTTTTAAGGAAAGTAAGGATCAAGGACGTCATGATAAAGGCAAAGGCCATGGTCACAATCACCGAGACAACCTGTATCCCAAACTGGGCTGGATTTCCTAAAAAAAGACCGTCCGCTCCTGCCGGGTTGATTGACTTGGCGGCGAAAAGTCCTGTTGCCAGCGCGCCCCAGATCCCTCCAAGTCCGTGTATTCCAACAACATCGAGCGAGTCATCGTACCCAAGCCTTACTTTAAGCAGTATTCCACCGTAACATAAGGCTCCCGCAACTCCTCCTATAACGATGGCTGCAACAGGGCCAACAAATCCTGAAGCAGGGGTTATGGCAACGAGACCTGCCACTGCTCCGCTGGCAGCACCAAGGGTAGTAGGCTTTCCCCTGTGAAGCCACTCCAGAAAAATCCAGGAAAGAGCCGCGACGGCTGAAGCCGCATGGGTAACCACAAAGGCGTTTGCAGCAAGTCCGTTGCAGGCAAGGGCGCTTCCTGCGTTGAAACCAAACCATCCAAACCACAGGAGCGCTGCTCCTGTAACGGTCATGGGTATATTGTGCGGAATAAACGGAACGGTTCCGAATCCTGCTCTCTTACCTATTATTAATGCGGCTGCAAGTGCGGAGACGCCGGAGCTTATATGGACGACCGTCCCTCCTGCAAAATCAAGTGCACCCATTTTTGCCATCCATCCGCCCGCACCCCAGACCCAGTGGGCCAGAGGGTTGTAGACAAGGGTTGCCCACAAGATAGTGAAGATTAGAAAGGCACTGAACTTCATACGTTCTGCAAATGCCCCTGTTATAAGGGCGGGCGTTATTACTGCAAACATACATTGAAAGATCATGAAGGCAAGATGAGGCACGGTGGTTCCGTAGCTAGTACTGGGTTCCATGCCTACCCCGGCAAGACCAAACCATTCAAAACCCCCTATGATTCCCCAGCGATCCGGGCCAAAGGCCATTGAATAACCCCAGAGTATCCACTCAAGACTTATAATTGCAAGAATAATGAAACTTTGCATGATCGTCCCCAGGACGTTCTTTCCTCTTACGAGCCCCCCATAGAAAAGAGAAAGCCCGGGGGTCATTATCATCACAAGCGCTGCAGATAAAAGAACAAATACGGTGTCTCCTGCGTTCATTGTCGTTTTCCTCCTTAAAGATGTTTTCCGAAAGTGAAAGCAACCTTTGTGCCAGGCAGGCAGATACAAATAATTGTATTTAAATTAAATTGTTACGTTGATGATCCTGAGAAAGGATAAGTAGGCATGCCACTTTTTTGTCAAGCAGATAAAAAAAAGAAACATAATTGTAGAATATTTTTCAGCACGCTGTTAAGGATAACGTCCGGGCATGCAGCTTTTTTTATAGGCCTTGCAGGATGCCTTAAGTCTACTGGAAGCTTTGAAGGGCTCTGTTTGTTACAAGTGCACCGTTTCTCCAAAGGGTGGTGTATCGAAATCTATCCTTAAGTCCGTTTCCATCGAAGTCAAAATCAGCTCTAACTTCCACATAGTACTGGTGTATATCCTGATTTCTCTGTTTTATATTTCTGCCGAAGATGATGAACCTGTGCCTGTGTCCTTTATTAAAGCCTATGCCCAGCTCAGGGATTGTATGGGCTGTGCCGGCAGGGATGTTGATGGTTCCGGAATTTGGAAAAAAGGCGTTGTGGTCAAGAAAGTAGAGATCTTGGGCATCCATTACCGCCCTTATCTGGGAGTTAAGGAGCGTATACTCCGCACTGAGCCTGTAAGCTTTGAAGGTTGGGACGGCTATGGTGCTGAGTGCCGCGATGAGGGTGGTGGTCACCAACAGCTCGATAAAAGTGAACCCTTGGATCCGGCACAGGTGGCGCGGGAGATATGTCTGAGTCTCCTTCCTCATCGGATACCTTTTTCAGTGAAAATTATCTTTTCTTTTCCATCTGTTAAAGTTAGTTCATAAGAGAAAGGGGATTGCCTTTTATAGTTAATAGATTCCGCATCGGCTCCAGGGAGTTCCTCGACTGTTATGTATTTTTCCACGAGAGAATTGAGGTTTTCAGGAAACATACCTCCGTGGTCAAAGGAATAGTCCTGAATGGCCTTGTCCAGATTTATGGCCTTAACAAGCGGATGATTCACATAAACGGGATGTTTTGACAACCGGATCTCGGCGGCGAAATAGATCCAGACTCCTGCTAAGCAGCCTCCAAGGAGCAGAGTTGAAAAAAAGAGAATTTTCAGATAAGGGGAAAGCCTTCTCCTCTTTGAGGCTGTGAGCACCTTGATTTCTTTTTCTGCTTCCTTTCCTGTCAGGTCCTTTGAAGCCTCTTTTGCTGATTGGATGGCAGCGCATCTGCTGCAAATCCTCAACCCTCCGCTCATATGCATTACGCAATCCGAGCAGAGTGGCGTTCTGCAAGCAGAACAGGCAGTAATGGCGTCTTTTTCAGGATGAACGGAGCATTTCATTTTAAATTTTTCATCATTAAATCCTGGCAATGGAGGGGCGGTTCAGAAGCCTCCTTATCCTTGCTACAAGTCTTTTTGGATTTACAGGCTTTGTGAGATAATCATCCGCCCCGGCCTCAATTCCAGCTACTTCTGATTCCACCTCTTCTCTTGCTGTCAGAATAATAACTGGTATATAGCGAGTGGTCAAATTTGCCTTAAGTTTCTTGGTAAGCGATATTCCATCCATGATCGGCATCATGACGTCCGTGACTATCAGATCCGGCTTTTCCTGGGTGGCAACCTTGAGTGCCTCTTCTCCGTCTCTTGCGGTCATTACAAGATAGCCCTCCGATTCCAACACATTGCTGATAAGCCTCAAAACCAGCTCGCTGTCGTCGGCTACGAGTATCTTGACCGGTTTGACTGAGCCTACAGAAGGCCGTGACTCGACAGCGGCCTCCGTTTCATTGTCCGCCTCTTCTGTTGAAGCGACAAAGGAGGACTGGGCAGGTTCTTCCTCCGGAGGAGCTACCCTCAGTACTTCGTCAACTGTAGTTATGCCCTTGAATACCTTATCAATTCCATCCTGGCTTATCGTTGTAAAACCATCCCTTGTTGCGGCCTTTGCAAGTGTGTGGGCGGCGACATTGGGAACTACTAAGTCCCTGAGATAAGGGGTCATGCTCATGACCTGAAAGATTCCCATGCGGCCGCTGTAGCCTGTATACTGGCAAAACTCGCATCCGGTGCCTTTCCAAAGTTCCTGTTTCATGTCTTTGACCATTCGGACTGGAAGCTTCTCCAGAAGCTTAGGGGCTAGAGGATCGATGGCCTTGCATTTGGGGCATATCTTCCTTACAAGTCTTTGACCAACTACGGCTAGTAGGGCTGAAGAGATCAGAAATGGTTGTATTCCAAGGTCCATCAGTCTTGTTATAGCAGATGGAGCATCATTTGTGTGAAGTGTCGAGAGAACCAGATGACCTGTCTGAGCAGCCTGGAATGCTATCTCGGCAGTTTCATAATCCCGTATTTCACCCACCATTACGATATCTGGATCCTGCCTCAGAATGGATCTAAGGCCCGTCGCAAATGTAATCCCTGCAGATGGGTTGATCTGGACCTGGTTTATTCCCTGAATCTCGTATTCTATGGGATCTTCCACTGTTATTATGTTGACTTCCTGGGAATTTAGTTTATTGAGGCATGCGTAAAGAGTTGAGGATTTTCCGCTTCCTGTGGGACCTGTCACCAGAACCATGCCCTGGGGTCTGGATATGGCATCCACCAGACGCTTGAGATCAGGGGGTGAAAAACCAAGGGTGTCAAGGGTCATGCCGCCCTTATGTTGATCCAGGATCCTTATTGTTACTTTTTCTCCATAAGCAGTCGGAATAGTTGAAACCCGCAAGTCATATACTTTGCCTGAATACCTTATCTGGGATCGCCCGTCCTGCGGCTTTCTTCTCACAGAGATATCCATATCAGAGATAATCTTTATCCTTGAGACAACAGATGCGTGAACTTGCTTGTCTGTTTCCATTATCTCCCGCATTATGCCGTCAACACGATAGCGTACCACTATACTGTTTTTCTGAGGTTCTATATGTATATCGCTTGCCTTAAGCCTTATGGCATCTGCAAGGATGGAATTGGTAAAGCGTACTATGGGAGGAAGGGATGTAAGTTGCATGAGGTCATGCACATCTTTATCCTCATCCTCCTTGGGTTGAACTATTTCCAATCCTTCGTCTATACCTGGACGCAGGGAAAAGTCAGCCTCCAGATCCTTTTTGGGATAATACTTGTGCAAGGCTGCAATAATATCTCTCTCAGGAGAAACAACTATGCTGATGGGCATCCTCGTTACGAACCTCAGATCGTCAATGGCGTATATCTCCAGCGGATTAGCCATGGCCACCACGAGGCACCTGTTCAGTTCTCTTACCGGAAGAAGGAGGTAGTTTTCGGCAAGTTCTGCAGGAACCAGGGCTATAATTTCTTGCGGGATCTGTACATCTGTCAGTCTGGCAAAAGGGATATTTAATTGGGCCGCCAGCGCCCTTGCAATGCTTTCGTCGTCCGCAACCCCCATATCAATGAGAATCTTTCCAATGCGTTTTTTCTGGACCTTTTGGATCTCAAGGGCGTTGGCAAGCGCCTTTTCGTCTATCAGCCCAGCCTTTATAAGGTAGTCACCCAGCTTTAGGCGCCTCTTGGGTCCTTTCTCTGGTTGTTCTTGTTTTTCCATAGGTTGCAAATAATCTATCCCCCTTATTTCGCATTTGATTCGCTGATTTTACTATCTCGGGTCATTATAAGGGTCCGGCTTCCGATGGGAAAAGATTTTCTTTTGAATCCGCTTAAACGCATTTTTAAGGCCGAAACTTATCGGATAACTATACAGCATTTAAGGGACTATGAAAAGAGTAGAATAGATTAAAAAGATCCCTCGCCGAGATCTTGCCAATGATGGTTTTTTTTTATAAGGTGGGTTTTCATTGAGCATGCTTCCTTGCGCATAAAATGAGGCGTATTGAGAGCTTGTCTGCTTGGCTACTGGTGATTTCAGAAGTCATCTTTAAGGGGTGGGAGGGCGTCATGAAGTCTGATGATGTAAAAATGGTGGGGAAGCAGGATCTTGAATTAGGGGATTTTGTTGAGGACATGGCTGAATCCATAACAGAAACTGATGACGGAAAAAAAGGTGGAACCGATAGAGACTCTTCCGCCTTCAATACCAGAAAGATCTACTATCTTATATTTGGAGCTGCAGCCCTGGTGGCTGTTACGGTTGCGGGATTTGGAGTTATAGGGCGCAAGGGATCGCCACCGGATCCGGATACATCTGCCGTATTGTTAAGGATACAGCAGCTGGAGGAAAAGTTTTCCCGTACTCAGGGACTGGACGGCCGGATTTCTGCCTTGGAAAAAGAGCAGAAACAGATTCGGCAGGCACTTAATGAGACCGAGAGATTTGGTCTTGTCCTCAAACAGCAGTTAGACAAGGCTGCGGAGGAGTCAAAGTCTTTAATGGCGGCACTTGCAAAGAAGGACCCCCCTCAGGAGACGAGACAGACAGCCCTACCGGAGCCAAAGAAGGGAGAGACTGGCAGCCCCCTTTCCATATCGGAGGGAGGCAGACTCCAGCATGAGGTGAAAAAAGGGGAAAGCCTTTACAGGATCGCCGTAAAGTATGGACTGTCTGTCGAGGAACTCTGCAGGTTGAACAATATTACCCCTGCCACTACTATCATCCCGGGCATGAAAATGGTGGTAAGACCATAGACCCCCGCCTCCTACAGGCGTGTTTGCCCTTTCATAACCGCCTCGGCAAGCTCCACGTCTTTTTTGCTTCCTATAAAGAGAGGTGTCCTCTGGTGAAGCTCAGTGGGTTCGATCTCAAGGATAGGTCCATGGCCATCGCTTGCGTATCCTCCTGCTTCTTTGACCACCAGGGCAAGGGGATTTGCCTCAACCATCAATCTCAGTTTTCCTGTAGGCTTCTTTGGGTCTTTGTTGTCTGACGGATAAAGGAAGATTCCGCCCTTAAGGAGATTTCGATGAAAATCAGCAACAAGACTTCCCACATATCTTGACGTGTAGGGTCTTCCGGTTTCCTTGTCCCTGGCCTTGAAAAAGTCCACCAGCGCCTTTGTTTTATCATCCCAGTAATGGTAGTTGCCCTCGTTGACACTATAGGTTTTTGCCTTTTCAGGAATTTTGATTAATTCGTGGGACAGCAAAAATTCCCCGAGGCTGGGATAAAGCGTGAAACCGTGAACTCCTGCTCCGTTGCCTGTTGTATAGACCATCATCGTACTTGAGCCGTAAAGGAAATAACCGGCCGCAACCTGATTTTTCCCGGGTTGCAATACTTCGCTTAAAGGCACCTCATTGTCTGATCCGGAAGTTTTCCTTCGATATATGCTGAATATTGTTCCTATGCTTACGTTTACATCTATATTGCTCGAGCCATCAAGAGGATCAAAAAGCAGCACATAGTTGCCTTTCGGGAATCTGGAAGGTATTTCTATGAGATCCGCGTTTTCCTCCGATACCATGCAGCAGAGCTGTCCTATATGCTGCATCCTTTCAATAATGATCTGGTTGGCAAAGACATCCAGCTTTTGAACCCTCTCATTTTGAACGTTGATCCTCCCTGTGGAACCCAGGATATCCACAAGGCCGGCCTTGTTCACCTCCCTTGAGATTACCTTTGCAGCCACGATGAGTTCATTCAGGAGCGTGGTGAATGCCCCGGTCGCATCGGGATTACCCCTTTGCTGGTTCAGTATGTGCTGGGTGATTGTGATTCCGACGCCTTGTTTCTTTTCCATACGTAGTTCCTCCTTCGAGAAAAACGTTTAGAGCTTTAATTTTTCTTGAGCAGGGTCTAATTTCCTTCATTCAGGCCCTTCTTATATCTGTATTCAAGCCTGTATATCTCTGCCATGGTTAGAAAGATCGTTATTATCAAAGGTCCGTAAACGATGCCCATGATTCCGAACAGTTTGATTCCCCCAAGGATTCCGAGAAAAACAAGGAGCGGATTCATGCTCATACCTTTTCCTATAAACCTAGGTTTAAGGATGTATTCAATGGTGGCGCTGTAAAGCATGTTGTATCCCAGGTAGCCGATAGCCGTGCCGGTGTTTTCCTGAATAAGGAGGACAACGCTGGCCGGCACAAATACAATGCTTGCCCCCAGGATAGGGAGAAAAGCCATGACGGCTATTATCGTTCCCCATAAAAAAGGAGACGGCATTCCAAAGAGAAAGAATCCCAATCCGCCCAGGATTCCCTGAATGAATCCGGAAAGTCCGTTTCCCATGATGATTGCCCTTGCCATCTCATGGAACTTCCCGGCGACTTTCTCCATCTGAGGACCTGGGACAGGAATAAGCTGCATGATGTACTCCTTGAGCTTTTCGCCGTCCCTGAATAGGAAATATATAGTAACCATCATAAGAAAGAAATGCACAACAAAGCTAAGGAGGTTTGATGCCACAGACGTCAGCTGCTTATAAACAAAAAGACCCACATCCTTGCCGAGGAACGTGGCCAGCTGGTTCAGAATTTCATTGTTAACCTGGACTCCGAATACCTTTGCAAGGTTCCTTATTCTTACTGCCCAGACATTACTGCTGTCCATGAACTGCTGGATCTCCGTCTGGGATACATAAGTCCTTGTTCTGTTATAGAAGTCAAATGCCTCTTTGGATAACGTTTCCACAAACCATCCCACCGGTATTACCAGAATGACAAGCAGGAAAAGGGTCACAATGGTAGCTGCAAGTCTTTCTCTGTTCCCTAATACTCTTTTTAAGCTCTGATGAAGAGGATGAAAAACGCTTGCCAGAATCATTCCCAGCACTATGGCAGACAGATAGGTCCAGAAAATCAGTAACAATAGAACGAGGGAGCAGATTAGCATTGCAAGAAAAAGTCCAGGACCTGTTTGTCTATCCATTTGGCAACCTCCTTGTTGATCCACTATATTGACGGCTCAGGGTAAAGTCAAATGTGGCCCTCAGCCTGTATCTCCCTGGTCGCTTTTCAATATGCTTCCTTATAAGGGAGGCACTAGTCGCCAATGAGTTAGGGATGTTTGTAAAAGACAATTCACGGATAATTATCTTGACAAAGAAAAGGCTACCAATATACTCAAGTTTTACCATTTTGCCGGGGGTTTGACTGTCGCACCTTTAATATGAAGATGGAATCAATGATAGTAGATCTCAGGCCTATCACAGATCTTCCCCGGCATTTCGAGCTTTCGCTGGATGCCGAATGGTGGGAGGATCCTGAGATAGAAGGTGAGATCCCTGCACTGGATGGGCCGCTTACAGCCAGGATATCCATAGAGAGAGCTGGAAGCAAGTTTATACTGCGAGGATACATTGAGGGACGGTTCTTGATGATCTGTGACCGTTGCCTCGAACATTATTGCCGTGAGCTGCAGAGTGATTTCAGGCTTTTTTTGACCCGTCACGCCCAGACGGACGCAGAAGGGGAGCGAGAGCTGGACTCGGATGATGATTTGGAGAACCACTTTGTGACAGGTGAGGAGCTAGATTTGTCAGAAACCGTCAGAGAACAGGTTTTTCTATCTCTTCCCATGAAATCCCTATGCAGAGAGGACTGCCTGGGGCTGTGTGCAGCCTGCGGATCCAATCTGAATAAGGGTAAATGCGGCTGTTCGGATCAGCTTGAAGCGGCAGGTTTGTCAAAACTTAAGAATTTGAAGATAGTACAAGGAGAATAACATGGCTGTACCAAAGAAAAAGACATCGCGGGCCAGAAGGGACACTCGGAGAAGCCACGACAGGGCCAAGATGCCCAATGTCGTTATGTGTCCCCAGTGTCATGAGCCGACATTGACACACAGGGTATGTTCAAAATGCGGTACTTACAAAGGTAAGACCATCGTAGAGGTTGAAGAGATGGAGTGATGACTCCCTTCACTGAAATGGACCGAAAGGGGTGCTTTTGATGAGCGAGAAGTTTTCGCGGGTTGTAGTGGTTACAGGCGGATCAAAGGGCATAGGAAGGTCCGTAGCCGCAAGGTTTGCATCAGAAAAAACGGCAATCATCATCGTTCACTATGATCCGGACGATGAAGCTGCCGGGCAGACCCTGGCAATGATTGAGGCAAAGGGATCGCTGGGTGAGATACACAGGATTGACGTTTCTTCCTTTTCAGCAGTTGGGACTTTTTTTGAAGATTTAATCAAGCGATGGCAACGGATTGACGTACTTGTAAACAATGCGGGCATCACCAGGGATAGACTGCTCATGCGGATGTCAGAGGCGGACTGGGATGCAGTGCTGGCTGTCAACTTGAAGAGTGTCTTCAATTGCTCTCAGGCGGTTGTCAGGGAAATGATAAGGCAGAGGTCGGGCAGGATAGTCAATATAGCCTCTGTCAGCGGTCAGATCGGTAATGTGGGACAGGCGAACTATGCCGCTTCAAAGGCTGGTATTATGGGTTTTACCAAAACGATTGCAAGGGAGGTTGCCTCCAGGTCAATAACAGTGAATGCCGTTGCCCCCGGCTTCATTGACACTGAAATGACAGCGGTGCTGCCGGAGAAGGTAAAACAGAAATTCGTAGAACAGATACCCCTCGGCAGGATGGGAACACCGGAGGATGTTGCGGAGGCCGTTTACTGGCTATGTTCAGAGGCAGCAGCCTACATCACAGGTCAAGTCATACACGTGAACGGCGGGATGTACATGTAGTTGTGGAGTAGATCTTGATTGTGAGGTTAACTATCGCATAGACGCCTGAAGGAATAAGGCGCAAAAAAATAGTTTTCGGGAGGTTAAGAATAAATGGCATCCATAGAGGAGAGGGTTAAGAAGATTATATGTGAACAGCTGGATGTGGAGGAGAAGGACGTAGTTCCAAAGGCATCATTCGTTGATGATCTTGGGGCCGATTCGCTGGATCAGGTTGAGCTTATCATGGCAATGGAAGAGGAGTTCGGGATATCCATCCCTGATGAGGATGCTGAAAAGATAGGCGCTGTTCAGGATGCAATAGATTACATAGTTAAGGCCCTGGCCGGAAAGGGTGAGTAGAAGGACCTTTGCCGACCGGCGGTTTAATGATTTAATTTTTTATCGACCAAGGAGCACTGCGATGGCCAGAAGGGTAGTTGTAACTGGGATGGGCATGGTTTCCCCTCTGGGTACCGGAGTGGAACGTAACTGGAAGGCTATATGTGATGGGGTTTCGGGTATAGGCCCAATCACCAAATTCGATGTCTCTGATTTTCCGACTCGCATAGGCGGGGAGGTAAAAGATTTCAAGGCCGAAGAATACGTTGACAAGCAGCAACTCCGGCGCCTTGATATCTTCATCCACTTTGCCCTGGCGTCTGCCAGAATGGCCTTTGATGATTCTAAGCTCAAGATAGATCCCTCTGACGGACACAGGGCCGGATGCATTACAGGCTCGGGCCTTGGTGGGCTTACCATGCTTGAGCAGTATCACAGGGTTCTCCTGGAGAGAGGCCCCAGCAGGGTCAGTCCGTTTTTTATACCGGGCATCATTGCCAACATGGCTCCCGGGATGATTGCAATTGAATTCGGGGTAAAGGGACCTAACCTTTCGGTCGAAACCGCCTGCGCTGCAAGTTCTCATGCCATTGGAGAGGCGTTTCGCTATATCAGGGAAGGTATTGCCGATGTTATGGTTACAGGAGGGGCCGAGGCGGTAATTACCCCTCTGGCCCTGGGTGGATTTTGCAGTATGAGGGCACTTTCCACAAGGAACGATGAACCTCAAAAGGCATCCCGCCCATTTGAGCTTAACCGTGACGGTTTTGTTATGGGCGAAGGCTCTGGCATATTGATACTGGAAGAGCTCGGCCGTGCTGTTCAGAGAAATGCACCTATTTATGCAGAGGTTGTCGGTTATGGATCGAGCGCGGATGCTTATCACATATCTGCGCCTGAACCTGAAGGCCTTGGCGCTGTTACTTGCATGAAGGCGGCGTTGAGCGATGCCCGAATCAAACCCGAAGACGTTGATTACATAAATGCGCACGGCACATCTACCAAGCTGAATGACCTGTCAGAGAACAAGGCGATAAAGGCCTTGTTCGGAGAACATGCATACAGACTGGCGATAAGTTCCACCAAATCAATGACGGGTCATCTCCTTGGGGGCGCAGGGGGGGTAGAGGCAATCTTCACGGTTCTGGCGTTAAAGCATGGGATTCTTCCCCCCACCATTAACTACGAAACCCCGGACCCTGAGTGCGATCTGGATTACATCCCCAATGAAGCACGAAAGAGGAATATCAGATATGCGCTCTCAAATTCCTTTGGTTTCGGAGGGACAAATGCCACTTTGATCTTCAAGGCCTTTGAACCATGAAAGGGCTTTGAGGGTGATGCAACGGGGCCGGCTTGTGCAGCGGGCCGTGGATGCCCCGGTATGGCGGGATATTCAGGTCATGGAGCTTTTGAACAGGCCGCTTCAAGCGGCAGACCCGGAGGTATTCGGGGCAATAAAGGCTGAGGTCACGAGGGAAAGAGATAACCTTGTACTCATCGCCTCGGAAAACTACGCCAGCCGGGCTGTTATGGAGGCCCAGGCTAGTGTCATGACCAATAAGTACGCTGAGGGGTACCCGGGCTCACGTTATTATGGCGGATGTGAGTTTGTAGATCAAATTGAACGGCTGGCGATAGAGAGGGGAAGGAGGCTTTTCAGGGCAGAATACATAAATGTTCAGCCTCATTCGGGCTCCCAGGCAAACATGGCTGTTTACTTCTCCTTTCTGGCGCCTGGTGATCTCATTATGGGAATGGATCTGGCGCATGGCGGCCACCTCACCCACGGAAGTCCTGTAAGCTTCTCGGGATACCTGTTTAAATCAATATCCTATGGAGTTGATCGCAAGACCCATCTAATTGATTACAAAAGACTGGAGGAACTTGCCTGCGTTAACAGGCCTAAGATCATAATAGCCGGGGCGAGCGCTTATCCCAGGACAATTGATTTCCACAGATTCCGGGAGATAGCTGATTCCTGCGGGGCTTATCTCATGGTGGACATGGCGCACATAGCCGGTCCTGTGGCTGCAGGACTTCATCCGAGTCCCGTGGGATATGCCGATTTCATAACCACAACGACCCACAAGACCTTGAGGGGGCCAAGAGGAGGTTTGATCCTTGGTCGAGAGCAGTTCGGATCACGTCTTGACAAGGGAGTCTTTCCCGGGATCCAAGGTGGTCCCCTTATGCACATTATCGCTGCAAAGGCGGTTGCATTCGGAGAGGCTTTGCAGCCTTCTTTCGCCCATTATCAGAAACAGATCCTTATTAATGCCCGGGCATTGTCCGTCGCCTTGGCTGAAAACGGTTTTGACCTTGTCTCAGGCGGGACGGACAATCACCTTATACTTGTAGATCTTACAAGAAAAAAAATCACCGGTGCTGAAGCCGAGAAGGCCCTTGGAAGGGCAAATATAGTGGTCAATAAAAACGCCATACCGTTCGATTCAAAGGGACCCAGGGTTACCAGCGGCATAAGGCTTGGAAGCCCTGCCATAACAACTAGGGGAATGAAAGAAAAGGAGATGGCGCTTATAGCTGAGCTTATTTCAAGGATAGTTGACCGTCCGTCTTCTGAGGAAAATGCCCGTGAGGTGAGGTTAGAGGTGTCAAGACTCTGCGCCCGGTTTCCCATATACGGTTATCTGGAAGGAAATCCGTAGGTGTCGCGTCCTTCCTGGCACGAATACTTCCTCTCCATCACCAGAATGGTGGCAATGCGCTCCACGTGCATCAGGAGACATGTGGGCGCTCTGATAGTAAAGGATAAAAGGATATTGGCAACAGGGTATAATGGGGCCCCGGCAGGACTCCGGCACTGTGAAGAGGTTGGGTGCGTCAGGGAGGATGCCTCTGTTCCCTCAGGGATGAGGCATGAGCTTTGCCGGGGGCTTCACGCTGAACAAAACGCCATCATTCAATCAGCTTATCACGGAATTTCTATTTCGGGAGCAAGTCTTTACTGCACCAATAAACCATGTGTAATATGTTCTAAGATGCTTATCAATGCCGGTATAAGGACCATCTACTACGAAGAAGGTTACTGCGACGATCTTGCAGATCAGCTCCTTGATGAGGCTGGCGTCGAAATAGTGAGGCTTGCTCTATGAGATGTCCATTTTGCACAAAGATCAACAATAAGGTAATTGATTCGAGATTGAGCAAGGACGGCAGGCTGATAAGGCGCCGTCGGGAGTGTCTGGAGTGCCGACGCCGCTTTACAACATATGAGAGGCTGGAAGACATGCTTCCCATGGTTGTAAAAAAAGATGGGAGAAGAGAGGCGTTCGACAGGGAAAAGATTATTTCAGGGATAAGAAAGGCCTGCCAGAAAAGGCCCATTGAGAGTTCCAAAATAGAGGAATTTGTAGAAGGACTCGAATCCTATTTCCAGGAACTGGGTAAAAAAGAGATTTACAGCTCCGAGATAGGGGAGAAGGTCATGAGCAAGCTGCGGGAATGGGACGAAGTTGCCTATGTAAGATTTGCTTCTGTTTACAGACAGTTCCGTGATATAGCCGAATTTATGGCGGAGCTTGAAGAGATCCTTAAGTCCAGAAGGGAATCACCTTCTGAATGATCTCCGGATTTGATGTGATGCCTGTCCGTCCTGATGAAAATGATATCGTTTTTATGAAGGAGGCTCTCAGGGAAGCTCGCAAAGGAATAGGGTTTACATCGCCCAATCCCATGGTGGGGGCCGTTATAGTACGTGATGGAATGATCCTTTCCAGGGGATATCACAAGCGGGCAGGAGAACCCCATGCCGAGGTGGATGCTCTTTCCAAGGTTGAGGGAAGAGCGAAGGGTTCAACTCTTTACGTAAACCTTGAGCCCTGCAATCATCACGGGCGAACGCCTCCCTGTACGGAGGCGATTTTGGCGGCAGGCTTAAAACGTGTTGTTGTGGGGATGCGGGACCCCAATCCGGATGTCAAAGGGAAGGGCTGCGAATATCTCGAAAGCCGCGGCGTAGAGGTTACGGAAGGTGTGCTGGGGGATGAAGCCAGAGAACTTAACGAGGTATTCATTAAGTATTCCCTCACCAGACGTCCATTTGTAATCCTTAAGTCAGCATTAACGTTGGACGGATGGACTGCTTCCTCAACCGGCCATGCCAGATGGGTCACCAACGAACGGTCAAGGAGCTATGTCCACAAGTTGAGGGCGATGGTGGACGGTGTGCTGGTTGGTGTAGGCACTGTTATTGCCGATGATCCCATGCTCACCGTTCGAACAGAGGGTCGCAGCAATAAAAATCCGGTGAGAATAATAGCCGACAGCTCACTGCGCACCTCTCTTGCGTCAAAGATTGTAATGGATCTATCAAAGGCCCGTACGATCATAGCGGTTGGAAGCGGTGTGGATGAGAAGAAGGTGGAAAAATTAAAGGCCCATGGAGTTGAAATCCTGATTTGTCCCTTGAGAGGCGGAAGGATTGATCTGCCTGCCCTGATGGATCTTCTGGGTGGAATCTCTGTAACGAGTCTTTTGGTTGAAGGGGGAGCTCAGATAGCCGGATCATTTCTCAGAGAAGGACTGGTGGATAAACTATGCGTTTTTCTTGCCCCAAAGCTTCTTGGTGGGGGAGACGGCATTCCGATGGCTGAAGGTCCGGGAGCTCAGAACATGGGTGAATGTATAAATCTTAGTAAGGTTAAGGTAAAAAAAATGGCAGGGGACATTATGATAACCGGGTATCCTGATTATCGGGGCACCCGGTGCTCTTTGTTGCATGCCGACTGTAAAGGCACCTTTGACCCTGCGGACGGGGAGAATTGATTTGTTTACAGGTCTTGTAGAGGGAGTCGGAACTGTAGAAGGAGTCCATGCGACAGGCAGAGACATGGTCCTTACAATTAAAGCCCCGTTTCTTTTGAACGAGTGCCGTGTAGGCGACAGCATATGCGTTGACGGTGTATGCCTAACGGTAACAGACCTCAGCACCTCTGCCTTCATGGTTGATGTCTCCCAGGAGACACTTTTAAGGTCAACCCTGGGCTCGCTTGCGATTGGGGATCCGGTCAACCTTGAAAGGGCTGTCAGATTGACGGACAGAATGGGCGGACATCTTGTCCTGGGCCATGTGGATGGCACTGGCAAGATACAGAAGGTGGAGCCAAAGGGCAGATCATGGCTTATAAGAGTAATGATTGACACAGGCCTTGCCAGGTATATTATTGAAAAGGGATCAATAGCTGTTGATGGAATAAGCCTTACCGTCAATCGCTGCGAAAGGAATTTTTTTGAGGTTAATATAATACCTCAGACGGGAAGGGAAACCAAACTCCTGAGAAAAAGACCAGGCGATTTGGTAAATATAGAAACCGATATGATAGGCAAGTATGTCGAGAAACTCCTTAAAGACCCAGGTCGGCCTGAAGGTGATCCGGGAACGGGTGGAATTGACAGGGAGTTTCTTTTAAGACACGGATATGGTGAATAGTATGCCGATTGCAAAAATTGAAGAAGTTTTAGATGATTTGAAACAAGGTAAAATGATCATCCTTATTGATGATGAAAGCAGAGAAAATGAGGGTGATCTTACTATAGCCGCTGAGAAGGTTACGCCTGAGGCCATTAATTTCATGGCCCGGTATGGGAGAGGACTTATATGCCTTGCCTTGAGTCCTGAGATAGTTGAGACACTTAAGCTTAATCCAATGGTATATGACAATAAATCTCCATACAAAACCGCGTTCACTGTCTCCATAGAGGCCAGATGCGGAGTTACCACAGGCATTTCAGCTGCGGACAGGGCCCATACGATCCTTACGGCTGCGGCAGAGGATGCAAAGCCGGAGGATCTGGTTCAGCCTGGGCACGTATTCCCTTTGCGGGCAAGGAGAGGGGGGGTCCTTTTCAGGACGGGGCAGACTGAGGGGTCGGTGGATCTGGCCCGCCTTGCGGGTCTAAGGCCTGCGGCTGTCATCTGCGAGGTGATGAAGGACGACGGAACGATGGCCAGGCTGCCGGACCTTGAAAAGTTCGCAGAGGAGTTCGATCTCAAGATAGCCACAGTGGCTGACATTATTGCCTACAGAATGAGAACCGAATCATTTGTCCATAAGGTCGCAGAAACGGTTCTCCCAACCAAGTACGGCGAGTTCAAGGCAATGGCCTTTGTAAATGATATAGATGCCTTCGAGCATCTGGCCCTTGTCAGGGGAATCATTGACCCGGAAAAGGATGTATTGGTGCGCGTCCATTCTGAATGTCTTACGGGGGATGTATTTGGTTCTTACAGGTGCGATTGCGGAGAGCAACTGGATAAGGCCATGGAAAGGATCCAGAAGGAGGAGCCTGGCGTTCTGCTCTATCTTCAACAGGAGGGCAGAGGGATCGGACTGGCAAACAAGCTCAAGGCCTATGCCCTCCAGGACAAAGGATTTGATACGGTTGAGGCTAATGAGCAGCTCGGGTTTGATGCTGATCTGAGAAACTACGGAGTGGGAGCGCAGATACTGGCTGCCATTGGGGTTCGCAAGATGCGCCTGATGACTAATAATCCTAAAAAGATAATTGGACTTGAAGGCTATGGCCTGCAGGTGACGAACAGGGTCCCCATTGAGATAGAGCCCAGGCCTGAGAACAGGAGGTATCTTACGACCAAATGTCAAAAGCTTGGACACCTCATGAAGATCCTTGAGGACTAAACCTATCACAAAGACCTTTTAGGGAGGCTAAAAGATGCCGAGGTTAGTAGAAGGGAATCTAAAGGCTGACGGCCTGCATTTTGCTGTTGTGGTCAGCAGGTTCAATGACTTCGTGAGTTCAAAATTGGTGGATGGGGCTGTGGATACCCTCATCAGGCATGGCGCTGCTGCGGATGACATTGTGCTGGTGAAGGTTCCTGGAGCCTTTGAAATACCCATGATAGCAAAGAAACTTGCCAGATCAGGGCATTTTGACGCGGTCATCTGCACAGGAGCCGTCATACGTGGGGGCACACCCCATTTTGACTATGTGGCGGCGGAGGTATCGAAGGGGATAGCCTCAGTTTCGCTGGATACGGGGGTTCCTGTAACCTTTGGTGTGTTGACGACCGACAATCTTGAACAGGCCATTGAAAGATCGGGCTCCAAGGCTGGAAACAAGGGGGCCGAAGCTGCAGCGGCGGCCATTGAGACCGTGAATGTCCTGAGGCAACTGGCCTGATAAGGGTGGTGCCCTCCTGCTTATCGGGAAATGCTGACTTAGATATTTTAAAGCAGCGCCACGAAGGTGGGTTGAGACCGAGTCATTTGGCGGGCGTGATAGTTTGACATGCCCTTGCAGAGCCCGTGAGGGCTCTTCTTTTTGGCTGCTGATTTTTTTCCTGGCTTAAGAGCCAAACAGTAAAGAAATGGGAACGAGAAGAAGGGCGAGGGAACTTGCAGTTCAGGTCCTTTTCCATCTGGAATTCAGTCCGGATGATCCCAATGAGGCATTTGGCCTCATATGTGATAATTTTGAAAATCCGGAAGAAATCAGACCCTACGCCAAGGTGTTGGTAGGAGGTGTATGGGAGCGGAAATCGCATCTGGACAATGTTATTGGAAAGGCCTCGGAGCACTGGCGGGTTGATAGAATGGCCAGGGTTGACAGGACCATCCTGAGGCTTGCCGTTTATGAGATGCTGTTTGTCGAGGATGTGCCTCCAAAGGTCTCAATAGATGAGGCCCTGGAGCTCGGAAAGAAATTCGGAGGATCTGAATCAAGCAGATTCATTAATGGAATCTTGGACTTTGTATACAAGGAGGTTCTCAGGGAGGCGGGAAGTGGAAAAGTCCCTGAGAAAGGTGAAAGCGATGAAACAGTCTAGGTACGAGCCTGAAAAGGTAGAACTGAAATGGCAGGCGCGATGGGAGGCTCAAGGCCTTTTCAAGGTTAACGAAGATAGTTCCAAGGAGAAATACTATCTGCTGGAGATGTTTCCCTACCCCTCTGGAAAGATTCACATGGGGCATGTCAGAAACTACACCATTGGAGACGTTGTAGCGCGGTACAAAAGGATGCAGGGAAAAAATGTCCTTCATCCAATGGGGTGGGATGCCTTTGGCCTTCCTGCCGAGAATGCTGCTATTGAACACGGAACACACCCCGCAAAATGGACCTATGACAATATCTCCGCCATGAAAACCCAGCTTAAACGAATGGGTTTCAGCTATGACTGGGACAGGGAACTGGCAACCTGTGATCCATCATATTATCGCTGGGAGCAGCTCTTTTTTCTTCAGATGTATGAGAGAGGGCTGGCCTATAAAAAACGCACCCATGTAAACTGGTGCGAGAAGTGCCAGACGGTTTTGGCCAACGAGCAGGTTGAGGATGGAAGATGCTGGCGGCATTCAGATCAGGAAGTCACCATCAAAGAGATGGACAGTTGGTTCCTGCGCATCACCCATTACGCAGAGGAAATGCTTGAACACTGCGAGCGGCTGCCGGGTTGGCCGGAGCGGGTGCTTACAATGCAGAAAAACTGGATAGGAAAGAGCTATGGCGCCGTTATCCGTTTTCCAATGGTTGATTCGCATGAAACCATAGAGGTCTTCACCACGAGGCAGGATACGGTCTTCGGGGCCACATTCCTATGTTTTGCGCCGGAACACCCCATGGTTAAGGATATGATCAAGGGACTTCCGCAGGAATCAGAAGTCATTGCTTTTATTGAACGCACCCTTAAAATGGACCGTTTTTTGAGAACAGCCGAGTTCACGGAAAAGGAGGGTATTTTTTCGGGAAGATACTGTATTAACCCCCTTACAGGGGAGAAGATCCCTATTTTTGTTGCCAACTTTGTTCTTTTTGACTACGGGACCGGAGCCATCATGGCCGTCCCCACCCACGACCAGAGGGACTTTGAGTTTGCAAGGAAATACGGCCTTCCCTTAAGGGTGGTCATACAGCCTGAAGGAGCCCTTCTCAAAGAGGCGGCCATGGAAGAGGCTTATGTCGGTGATGGAAAGTTGGTCAACTCAGGCCCTTTTAATGGCATGAGCAACAGGGAAGCCATGGAGTCTATAGCAGATTACCTGAAGACCAAGGGTCATGGTTGTAAAACCATAAACTACAGACTGAGGGACTGGGGTATATCCCGACAGCGTTACTGGGGCGCTCCTATCCCGATAGTATACTGCAACAAGTGCGGCACAGTTCCAGTGCCTGCCGACCAGTTGCCTGTCGTGCTGCCGCTGCAATTCCAGATGAGGCCGAACGGCGGATCTCCTCTTCCGTTTGAACCCTCATTTTATGAGACCTCCTGCCCTGGATGCGGCGGCAAGGCCAGACGGGAGACAGATACCATGGACACCTTTGTTGAGTCGTCCTGGTATTTTGACCGTTATGCATGCTCTGACTACAGCCATGGGCCGTTGGATCTGGAGCGGGTTTCATACTGGATGCCTGTTGATCAGTACATAGGAGGAATAGAACATGCTATTCTTCACCTGCTTTATTCAAGGTTCTTTACGCGGGCATTAAATGATATGGGTTATCTCAAGGTAAGGGAACCATTTACAAACCTGCTCACTCAGGGAATGGTCTGTAAGGAGATAGAATCATGTCCCACCCACGGATACCTCTACCCACATGAGGTAAAAGATGGAAGGTGTGTCAAGTGCGGTTCCTCGGTGATTCTGGGTGGAAGCCTTAAGATGTCTAAATCAAAGAAAAATGTTGTTGATCCCCAGGATCTTATAGACAAATATGGGGCTGACACCGTACGCATGTTCTGCCTTTTCGCCTCTCCGCCGGAAAGAGATCTTGAATGGAATGACAAGGGTGTAGAGGGTGCATCAAGATTCCTGAACCGCATATGGAGGCTGGTGTTGGATAATGCCGGTCAGCTCGTAAGAGCTGATTCACGTGGTGGTGTTCAAGTGTCTGAAGTCCTTTCTGTTTTACACAGAAAAACTCATCAGACTATAAAAAAGGTAAGCGAGGATATAGAAAACCGATTTCATTTTAACACCGCTATAGCCTCTGTAATGGAACTGGTCAACGAAACCAACAAGGCAATTGAGAACAGAAACTCTCTTGACGAACCGGATTGGTCAATCGTGAAGGAGGCGGTAGAAACAGCAGTGGTGCTTCTTTCTCCTGTGGTTCCACACATATGCGATGAGCTGTGGGAGATCCTTGGTCACAGAGAGAGCCTTCTTACGGTGCCCTGGCCTTCGTACGATCCCGCTGCGCTTGTGGAGGAAAAGAGGCTCGTGGTGTTGCAGGTAAACGGCAGGGTGAGAAGCAGAATAGAGGTGCCGGCCTTACTTGGCGATGATGAGATAAAGGAAATAGCCCTTGCCGATCCGAGGATTAGACAGTTTATAGGCGAAAAATCTGTCAAAAAAACAGTAGTCGTGCAGAAAAAGCTGGTCAATGTGGTGGTCTAAATCATTTTTTGGAGTAATCGTTCTCTGTTTTTTTTTTATTGGTGGTTGTGCCTACTCTCTCAGAGAAAAAGGCCAACCCATAGGCATAACCATACCCAGCCTTTCAATTCCCATGATGGGAAGCACATCCTCCGCCCTGGGTTTTGAGGCCGATTTCACCAGTGTCATAAGGCAGGAGTTTGTGAGTCATGCCAGGGTACCCCTTGTGTCTCCCGAAGATGCGGCCTTTTTGCTGACCGGAGAGGTTTACGATATCACTACGGAGCCTTTGTCGTATAAATCAACCAAATCAATCTTTCAGGGCGAGACTCTCTACTACGAGGTAACATCAGCAAGGACCCTTAGGCTTAAATTGAGGGCCAAACTCGTGGACCGGAAGACAGGTGAGCCTGTGTGGGAGGAAAAAGCCATGGAAGGGAAGGCAAGCTATTCGGTCAGCTCTGATCCCATGACTACAAGATTTAACCAGACAAGAGCAGTCCGGACCATAGCAAAGGATCTGGCCGAAAAGATGTACCTCAAGACCATGGAGCGTTTCTGATGGATCAGGATCTCAGTCCTGAGACTGTGCTCAAAAGCCTTCAACAGGGATCTCTGGCCCCTGTTTATCTCTTTTACGGTCCGGACGAGTTTTACCGCGAACTTGTCATTTCAAGAATCAGGGAAAAACTCTTGCCTGAGACGGTAAGGGAATTCAACAGCCACCTATTTTACTGTGACGACAATCCCGATAAGGAGGTAGGAGGCATTATTGATGCGGCGCGGTCTGTTCCGTTCATGGCAGAAAGACGGCTTGTGCTGGTGAGACGCCTTGAAAAACTTTCTGCTGATAAGCTGGAGGTTCTTGCCTCCTATGCCAGGGCTCCCGTTAAGTCAACCTGCCTGATATGTTTAAACGCAAAGCCTGACTTCAGGATGGGTTTTTACAAAAGCATCCGCGCCATGGGCGGTTCGGTGCACTTCAGGGAATTAAAGGAGAGGGAAGTCGTCCCCTGGATCAGGAACCGTGCAAAGGAATTGGGTATTATCATCGGGGAGGATGCCTGCGAATATCTATATCAATATGTAGGCAACCGCCTTATTGATCTCTATTCAGAGCTGGAAAAGATTTCTTTGCGACACGGCTCTTCGGCTGTCGGGATTGAGGACATTAGAAACCTTGCTCTCAACAGCCGGATCTATAATGTCTTTGAATTGATGGATGCTTTTTCGGCGAGGGATCGAGGGACGGCACTGCCAATACTTGAGAGATACATTGAAGAGGAGGGCGGGAACAGGTCATGGGACCTGAGGCTTCTTGGTATGCTCAACCGCCAGGTTAAACTGATCTTTAGAGTAAATGAATTGATGCGAAACGGCATGTCCGACCAGGAAATTGCGCGGCTTACGGGACTTCGACCATTTCAGATTCAGAAACTTTCCCGGCAGGCCTCAAAGTGGACCACCGGCGACCTTAAACGCGCCCTTGTTCAGCTTTATGCCGCCGATGGCCTCCTGAAATCCGGATCGCCCTCCAATCTTGTGATGGACTATCTTTTGGTAACGCTATGCGGCCGATCCTAGCGAGGGGCGGTCGCCTTATTAATCTGCCGAGCGAGACGCGAGACCTTTCTGGCTGCGTTTCTCTTATGAATGGTGCCCTTGGATGCAGTCCTTTGAATTGTGGAAACAACCGATGGAAAGGCCTGAGCGACCTTTTCTACTTGATTCTCTGCTACGGCGGATCTTATCTCTTTGACAGCGGATCTTACTCTGGTCTTCGCTGCCTTGTTTCTGACTCTTTTTACATCGTTCTGGCGCGCCCTCTTGAGGGCTGACTTATGATTTGCCAAGGGAAACCTCCTTAGGTAATTAAGTTTAAATTAAAATTTTAGGATAGATTTTTTTATAGGTCAAGGTTTTTCTATGGGCACTGACAAGGGATCCAGGGAGGTCAACAAAGCCGCAGGCGTTGTGGGTTTTTTTACCCTCATGAGCCGTATACTAGGGCTTGTAAGAGATATGGTGATAGCCAGATTTTTTGGGTCCGGAACGGCTGCCGATGCGTTCTTTGTGGCATTCCGCATACCGAACCTGCTGCGGCGCCTTTTTGCTGAAGGATCATTGACAATCGCATTCATTCCGGTATTCACGGAGTATCTTGCCCTTAAGGGAAAGAGGGATGCCATGGAGGTGGCATCTGTGGTAACCACTCTCCTTTCCCTGATTCTTGCCATTGTCACTGTCGTGGGGATTCTTGTCTCACCATGGTTGGTTAGGGTGCAGGCCTTCGGGTTCGGTGGGTCGGGCTATAAATACGAGCTGACGGTTCTACTTACCAGAATTATGTTCCCATACATAATGCTTGTAAGCCTTGTAGCCCTATTTATGGGGATCCTCAATTCCCTAAGGCATTTTGCCGCGCCGGCTGCCGCTCCCATCCTGCTTAATGCTGCAATAATTGCAGGAGCCTATCTCATATCGCCTATGCTTGAAGAGCCTATAGCGGGCCTTGCCATAGCAGTGCTCATAGGAGGGATACTGCAGGTAATGCTCCAGATCCCATGGTTGATCAAGGGTGGGTTCATGTTTCGGCCTCTCTGGGAGCCTCTTCACCCCGCTGTAATGAGGATAGGTTCCCTTATGCTGCCGGCCATTTACGGGTCGGCTGTTTACCAGGTGAACCAGTTTGTAGGAACTCTGCTTGCGTCTCTTCTTGAGGAAGGGAGTGTATCATGGCTCTATTATGCCGATCGCCTCATCCAGTTCCCTCTGGGAGTATTCGCCATCGCAATAAGCACCGCCGCCCTTCCATCCCTTGCGACCCACGCAGCGGAAAAAGACCTTGAGCGTTTCAGGTCAACCTTTGCCCACGCCCTGAGGCTGGTCTTTTTTATTACGCTTCCTTCAATGGCAGGCCTGATGGTTCTGGGTGATCCCCTGATCGCTCTTTTTTTTCAAAGAGGAGCCTTTGACTCTCACTCCACAATAATGACTGCAAAGGCGCTCTTTTTTTATGCAGTCGGGCTGTGGGCGTTTTCAGGTATAAGGGTCATGGTCTCGGCCTTTTATGCCCTCCAGGATACAAGGACTCCGGTTAGAGTGGCCACCCTGGCCCTGGTCCTCAATGTCGCCTTTAGCCTTCTCCTCATGAATCCCCTTAAGCACGGAGGCCTGGCCCTGTCGCTTTCTCTTGCCTCATGTGTACAGTTTCTCCTCCTGGGATATTACCTGAAAGAGAAGATAGGCAGGGGATATATGAAAATCATAGCTGTTTCTGTAGGCAAGGCATTTTTTGCCTCTGCGGTTATGGGGGCTGTCCTTTGGATGTTGTTGTGTTTTACCTGGGAAGGAAGCTCAGGTCCCGGAGGGTTGAAGGGAATAATCCTCCTCGGCGGTCTTGTTGGAACCGGAGCGTTCATTTACCTTTTGATTGCCCGTCTTGTCAGGAGCCCGGAGCTCTCCTTCGTGGGGGAGGTATCCAGGTTTATCATAAGAAAGGTGGCCGGCGGCAGGTGATCTTCTCCAGAAATCCCTTTTTCCCTTATCCTCCCCGCATGACGAAGCCGTTTTCCCTGTAAGGCGACTTGGCCTGCTCGGCAGTTGAACGCCTGGCATCCCGAAGGACTTCATATGCCAGCTTGATCTGCTCTGACTCATCGGAGAGGGTCCTCAGTTTAAGGATATCCTTTGCTTCGTTAAAAAGTGGACGGATCTGAGTAAGACTCTTGTCTATGGCCTCCCTTGCCATACTTACCATCTTTGATTTTTTGTCACGAGGGATCTCAATCCTTATTATTTCGTGCATAAGACACTCCCGTTCCGATATATACCCTGTCATTCCCCATGGCGGGAAGGCTTATATCCTTTTTTTTGCCCCCAGTATGGCTATTGACCTGGGAATTATTTTTAGCTTACTATCATCGAAGGAGCTTGGCAAGCGGTTTAGCACTTAACAAGGAGATGTGAAATGTTGTTTATTGAGGACCTTCAGGTTGAGCTTGGGGGCAAGATTATTCTGGATCATATTGATCTTGAGATAAGGCAGGGGGAGACTCATGTGCTCTTCGGTCCTAACGGTTCAGGTAAGACTTCACTGCTCATGACCATTATGGGATATCCCCAGTACAGGATTTTGAAAGGGAAAATCCTTTTCAAGGGTGTTGACATAACAAACTCGCCTATAAACGAGAGGGCAAGACTCGGCATAGGGATGTCATATCAGCGGCCTCCTACCATCCACGGACTTAAAACAAGGCAGATGGTGGATATCTGCTCCAGAGGCGAGGCAAAGGTGGAGGACCTGGCGATGAGGGTCAACTTCCAGGATTTTCTCGACAGGGATGTTAATGCAGGATTTAGCGGCGGTGAAATCAAAAGATCGGAGCTCCTTCAGCTGCTTGCCCAGGATCCGGACCTGATGCTTTTTGATGAGCCTGAATCAGGGGTCGATCTTGAGAACATATCACTGGTTGGAAGGACCATTGCCACTCTCCTCCAGAGGGATCATGAAGGCATCCCCGAGGTGAGCAAATCCAAGATGCAGCTCAAACGTGAGAGGACCAAGATGGGCCTTATAATAACCCATACGGGATACATCCTCGATTATGTGAATGCAGACAAGGGCCAGGTCCTTTTTGACGGTATGCTCAGTTGTGTGAGTAATCCCCGGGAAATCCTCACCTGCATAGGTGAGTCAGGGTATGCGGAGTGTGTCAGATGTATAGTGAAGAACTGAGACGGAAGGCTGCAAGGGTCGCGGACAAGAAGGCAGCCATAGGACCTGATGTGGACCTCGGAATGTTTGAGAGTGCCCCTGTGCCCCATAAGTACCTGGCTGATGAAGAACTGTGTGAACTGCCCGAAGAAGAGCAGAAGCACCTGCTCATGGCGGGCCTTGACGTAACCCAGAAGGACAGGGGAGGCACTTACTTCCAGAAGGACACATCCGTCATCCATTGCGACAGCAGGCAGGAAGGCATTGAAGTGCTTCCCATCAGGAGAGCACTTGAGCAGAAGGATTGGGTTCGAGATTATTATTGGAAGCTTGTGGCGGTTGATACGGACAAGTACACGGCTGCCGCTGAGCTGAATCTGCATGACGGGTATGTAATACGCTCTCTTCCCGGAGCCAAAAGTATATATCCGATCCAGGCATGCCTTTATCTTGACAAGGACAGCCTCCAGCAGAATGTCCATAATATCATCATAGCAGAGGAGGACAGCGAGCTTCACATCATAACCGGCTGTGCCACTTCCCCTCATCTTAAAAAGGGGGCACATGTGGGCATATCAGAGTTCTTTGTTAAGAAAAACGCGAAGTTGAGCTTTACCATGATTCACAACTGGGCAGAGGATATGGTCGTAAGGCCCAGATCCGCGGCCAGGGTGGAAGAAGGCGGCCTGTTTATCAATAACTATGTATGCATGAAACCGGTAAAAACCCTGCAGATGTATCCGGTTACGCATCTTGTGGGAGAGGGCGCTGTTGCAAGGTTTTACTCTATCATAGTGGGTAGCCCTGGATCTGAGTTTGATGTGGGAGGAAGAATCTTTCTCAAAAAACCCGGAACCAGGGCGGAGATTGTGGCAAGGACGATAAGCAACGGGGCCAAGATCATTGCAAGGGGTCATCTCATAGGCGAGGTGCCTGAGATAAGGGCCCACCTTGAGTGCAAGGGACTGATACTTAAAGGCGGGGTGATACATGCCATACCTGAGCTTGAAGGCCATGTGGAAGGGGTGGAGATGTCCCACGAGGCTGCAGTTGGAAAGATTGCACAGGAGGAGATTTCTTATCTTATGTCAAGAGGCCTTACAGCCGATGAGGCCGCATCCACAATAGTGAGAGGTTTTCTCAACGTGGACATCCCCGGGCTTCCGCCCCAGCTAAAGGCAGAGATAGATAAGGTAATAGAGCAGAGCGACAAGGATATGATGTAGCGAGGGGGCCTCTCCATGGAGACAAGAAGGGCAGAATTTGCAGGTTCCTGGTACCCTGGGAGGAGAACCGATTGTCTCAGGGCTATTGAGGAACTTGAACGTTCTGCCCTTTCCTGTCCGGATGTCGGCGGGAAGGCGGTCGGAGGCATTGTTCCCCACGCCGGATGGTACTATTCGG